>JBBROG010000003.1:0-91034 GCA_038229635.1 Gemmatales bacterium | reverse complement strand
TCGCCCCTCACCCCCAACCCCTCTCCCCAAAGGGGAGAGGGGGGAGTTTATCGCTTCGTCACGAACTCCGTCGAGTTGACGAGGCTCCAGAACACGTCTTCCAGCGCCTCGGCGCGGTTGCCGACCTTCTTGACGTAGCGCCGGCAGACGTCCCGTTCCTCCGCCTTCGGCTGGCGCGCCAGCACGCGCTCGTAGAGCGCGCGGACGACGTCGTCGTCGCTCATGTCCTTCTTGAGCGCTTCGGCGAGGAACGTCTTCCCCTTGGCGGCGGTGTAGGTATTGACGAGGACGCTGTTCATCATCAGCAGCGCTTGCGGGATGGTGCCGCCGACCTCGTCGGGCGACAGCGACGGGTCGGCCTTGAACGCCTGGTAGACCATGTGGCGCAGCCCGCCGTGCCGGCCGACCGCCGGTCCCGACGACGGCGCCGGCGCCGGGATCGATTTGTCGTTCTCGTCGAAGCCGAGGGCGCGGCCGAGGGCGTCGAAGACCTGCTCCGGCCGCAACCGATTCGGACAGACGCAGGCGAGCGGCGTCGAGCCGACGGCGGGGCGCGGCTGGAGGCTGCTTTGGTACGCCCGCGTCAGCGTCAGCGTGCGGAACAGCCAGCGCGGGTCGTAGCCCGACGCCGTCCACTCGGCGGCGAGAAGGTCGAGTGCCTCGGGGAACTGCGGCTTGACGCTGCCGCCGAAGTCGGCCAGGCCCGGAGAGAAGCCCCAGCCCATGAGCGACGTCCAGACGCGGTTGACGTAGGCCCGCGCGAACCACGGGTTCTTCGGGGAGGTGAGCAGGCGCGCCAGGGCGGCGCGGCGCTCGCCGTCGTCGGCGTCGGCCGACACCACCTCGCCGGTGAGGAAGCGCGGCGTCATGGGGATGAGGCGGAGCGGGTCTTTCTTGTCGGTCATGGCGTACTGGCCGTCGGCGCGGCCGTCGATGGCGTAGGGCGTGCCGCGGTTGGCGACGTCCTTGTGCTGGATGACCCTGGCCCGGCCGAAGAAGGCGACGAGCTCGTGAAACTGCTCGCGCTTCCACGGGTCGGCCTTGGCGTCGTGGCACTGGGCGCACTGGATCTGCACGCCGAGAAAGACGCGGCTGACCGTGGAGGCGGCCTCGACCGGGTTGCCGTAGTGGGCGGTCAGGAAGTTGACCGGGGCGCACTCGTCGTTGACGCCGGTCGCGGTGACGAGGGCGGTGACGACCTGGTCCCACGGCCGGTTGCGGCGCACCTGGTCGACGACCCAGGCGTCCCAGAGGGACCAGCGCAGGTAGTTGGCGCTGGCGGGCGTGTGGTAGGTGAGGACGTCGCGCCAGTAGCGGCCCCAGTTGACGGCATACGCCTCGCCGGCGAGGAGGCGGTCGACGAGGCGGGCGCGCTTGTCGGCGCCGGCGTCGGCGAGGAAGGCGCGCAGTTCGTCGGGCGTCGGCGCCTTGCCGGTGAGGTCGAGGCCGACGCGGCGGAGGAAGGTTTCGTCGTCGGCCGGCGTCGGCACGGCGGCGTCCTTCCCGAGGGCGCGGGCCAGGGCGGCGTCGACGCGGCGGGCGACGTCGCGCTCGGCGGCGGCGGCGGGGAGAGCGAGAAGCCCGAGGAGTAGGGCGCAGCAAAGGCGGCGAGTCGTCATGGCGGTCCCCAACGAAGGCAGGTCCGGTGCGCGGCGAGTGAGGCGGGCGGGCGCGTCAAGTGGAAATTATCCGATCCGGGGGGGAGATGCAACCGAAAAGACGATTCGGCGGCTGGCGGACCGGCCCGAAATTTCCCCGCCAGGCAGTCACGAGGCGCCTCGTTCGCCTTTTCGGCTCTTCTTCCTAGGAGACGAAGCCGGCTTCGACGCTTCCTCACAGGCGTGTCGCACCTCGTCCAGGGTGTTCGCTTCCAGGATGGCGTCGTGGACGGCCAAAAGCTTCTCCGCGTCGTAGAGGGACTGGAGCCCGGCCATCACGCCCACTCCGTGCTCGCCGAATCGCTTTCGCAAGGTACGCTCGATCATCTGGAGCATTCCCTTTTTTATCCCGTGCCGCTCCGCGCTCGTCACGAAAGGCATACTTCGTCCCTCCTCGTATTCCTCAACATCGACCCAGAAAGCCTCGTCGTCCGCCTTCGGCAACTCCATCAGCCAGTCGATTACCCGGAAAAGCTGGCGAACGTCGTCGGCGCCGAAGCCACGCTCGTACAGCCCGCGCACCAGGCGGAACTTCCACGCGCGCCGGTTCTCCGGGTCGCGGCGCGTCTCCAGCGCCTTCAGGTGCGCCAGCACGACCTTCGCGAACGGGTTGTCGCTCGCCTCCAACTCCGCCTCGCGGCTCGCTTAGTCCAGCAACTTTACCGGGCGAAACGTCAGGCCGGCCGTGCAACCCCACAGGCCGCGCCGGTAGCGGCGCGGCCGCCACTCCGGGTCGTCGTCGGCCAGCACCGCCAGGCTCGCGACGTCGCGGTCGTGGCCATCGAAGATCCTGTTATTGTAGACGTGCATGCGCCGGGTGAAAGAGCGGTCGCGCTGGGCCTGTACCTCGACGTGGATCAGCACCCCGCCGACCGCCCGTTCTTGCGCCATACCTTGACTAGCTTGTCGACCGTGAGGCGGCCTCGCACCGCCTTCGGTGTCAGCCGCTGCAACTCCTTGTCGAGCATCTCGACGGGGCGCGACCAGTCGATGTCGTCGTGGATGTCCGGGAAGAACAGCAGCAGAAACGCCTTGAAGTAGGCGTCCAGGGCTTCCTTCCACGGCGAATCGAAATCCGTCATCGACGCCTCCCGCGCCCGCCGCCGGGGCCAGGGCATGTCCGCTTACATCCTATCCGATCCCAGGGCCTGGAGCACCAGGTCGCGCACCGCGGTCGTCGGCAGTTCCTCCCCGTCCGGCGCCGCCCCGTCGCCGATCAGCAGCGGCCGGTCGAGCGGGTCGGCCGCGCGCAGCCCGTGACTCCCCTTCACCAGCGACGGGTCGAGCGGGATCACGTCGAACAGCGTGCGGAAGCCGAGCTTCTTTCGCAGCAGCCGCCACGCCACGCGGCCCATCGGCCACGTCAGCTTCGGGTCGAAGAACAGCTCGCAGGGGTCGTAGCCCGGCTTGCGGTGGATGTCGACCGTCCGCGCGTAGTCCGGCGCCAGGCGGTCGTCGAGCCAGAACGGGTACGCGAACCAGGCGTCCGGGTCCGACAGGAGAACGATTTCTCCCGAACGCGGATGGGTCAAGTTGACTTCGGCGCGTTCCTCCCCGGCGAGGACGCGGCCCACGCCCGGCAGGCCGGCGAAGAGGTCGCGGACGCGCGGCACGTCGGTCTCGTCGCGGACGTAGACGTGCGCCAGCTGGTGGTCGCAGACGGCGAAGGCGCGGCTCTCCAACGGGTCGAGGACTTCGCCGAACGGGCCTCGGCGCACGGCGATCATGTTCGCCTGGCGCAGCACGCAATTCGGCAAGACGGGGCGGCTGACGTCGACGTGGCCGTACTCGCTCACCACCCAGACGCGCGCGCCGGCCGATCGGGCGGCGTCGAGGAGCGGGACACACGCGGTATCCAACTCGCCGGTGAGGCGCTTCCTGTCACAGCCGGACGGGCCGAAGCGCTGCGGGTCGTAGTCGAGGTGCGGCAGGTAGACGAGCGTCAGGTCGGGTCGCTCGTCGCGCAGCACCTCGGCGGCGCAGCGGGCGATCCACTCGGTGCAGGGCAGACCCGCTTTCGGACCCCAGAAGGTGTGAAAAGGGAACGGGCCGAGTTTGGCCTTGAGCCGGTCGGTCAGCCCCGGCGGCGTGCCGTAGACGTCGAACGCCTTGTCGCCGTCGGCGCCGTAGTACGGCTTCGGCGTCACGCTCAGATCGACCGCCGCCCCCTGGTTGAACCACCAGAACAGCTTGGCGCAGCGGAACGACTGGCCCTTCTCCTGCGCGCGCCGCCGCGCCGTGACGTAAACTGGTTCGGACTGCACAAGGCGGTTCGACTGCTGCCAGAAGCGCACCTCGCCGGTGTCGCGGAACAGCCAGCCGTTGCCGACGACGCCGTGGCGCCCCGGCGTCTCGCCCGTGAGCATCGACGCCTGGGCCGTGCAGGTGACGGCGGGGAGAACTTCGCGGAGGCGGCACTGCCAACCGGAGCGGGCCAGGGCGCTCAGGCGCGGGGCGTGCGGCAGCAGGCGCGGCGTCAGGCCGACGGCGTTGATTAAAACGAGCGACATCGAGTACGATCCTTGGCCGGGGCCTCCTGAAGTACTGAGTACTCAGTACTCAGTACTAAGCCGTCTGGGCACCCCAGTGGCACTGCCTACAATACTCGCTAAGTTCGTATTTCCAACGAGAGGATCTTGACCGTGAGCGCGGACCGATACCTGTTTACCAGCGAATCCGTTTCGATGGGCCACCCCGACAAGGTGGCGGACCAGATCAGCGACGCGGTCCTCGACCACTGCCTCGCCGCCGACCCGACCTCGCGGGTCGCCTGCGAGACGTTGGTCACCACCGACCTCGCCGTCGTCGCCGGCGAGATTACGACCAAGGCCGACCTGACGCCCGCCGTCGTCGACCGCCTCGTCCGCGAGGTCGTCCGCGACATCGGCTACGTCGACCCGGCCATCGGCTTCGCCGCCGACACCTGCAAGGTCGACTGCGTCGTTCACGCCCAGTCGCCCGACATCTCGATGGGCGTCGACGTCGGCGGCGCCGGCGACCAGGGCATGATGTTCGGCTTCGCCTGCGACGAGACGCACACCCTCATGCCGCTGCCGATCTACCTGGCGCACCGCCTCGTCGAGAACCAGGCGGCGCTGCGCAAGAGCGGCGCGCTGGCCTTCCTCCGCCCCGACGCCAAGAGCCAGGTCACGGTCGAGTACAACGCCGACGGCACGCCACACCGCATCCACACCGTCGTCCTGTCGACGCAGCACGACCGCAGCGTCGTCGTCAAGCGCGGCGGCGTCGAGTTCTTCTCCGACGAGGCGCGCAAGCTCCTCATCGACAAGCTCATCCTGCCGACGCTGCGGGCCGAGCGCAAAGACCTCATCAAGGGCGAATTGGTCCTGGTGCAACCCGGCGCCTCCCTGGACGGCCTCGACGACGACGCCGTGCGCGTCCACATCAACCCGACGGGCAGCTTCCTCGTCGGCGGGCCGCACGGCGACTGCGGGCTGACGGGGCGCAAGATCATCGTCGACACCTACGGCGGCCGCGGCCGTCACGGCGGCGGCGCCTTCAGCGGCAAGGACCCGACCAAGGTCGACCGCTCCGCCGCCTACATGGCCCGCTACATCGCCAAGAACGTCGTCGCCGCCGGCCTGGCGTCGCAGTGCGAGGTGCAGCTTTCTTACGCCATCGGCTATCCCGACCCGCTCAACATCTGGGTCAGCACCTCCGGCACGGCGGCCCACGGGCTGACGGACGACCAGATCGCCGAGCTGATCGGCAGGCACTTCAAGCTGACGCCGCGCGGCATCATCGAGACGCTGAACCTGCGCCGGCCGATCTACCGCGAGACGGCGCGCCACGGCCACTTCGGCCGCGAGTTGCCCAACTTCACCTGGGAGCGCGCCGACAAGAAAGAGGCGCTGCGCCGCGAGGTCGGGCACGTCGCGGCGGTTTGACAACACCTCCCCTCTCCCCTTTGGGGAGAGGGGAGAAACGCTCCCTGACGGCGCCCCCACCGGCCCGAAGTCGGGGTGCGAGAAGACGCGCGCGAAGTCCTTGCGCCAGGCTCCTCCCTCGGCCCCCGCGCGCGGCCGATACGTCACCATCACGTCATCGTTCATGTAGCTGCCGAGGAAGTTCGCCTTGGCCACGATCTCGGTGTGCGCGAAGACGCCGTGCGCCTGGATCGGGATGTGGGCGAAGATCTCACGCCGATACAAGCGGAAGACGCAGTCGAGGTCGCGCAGCCGCACGGCGAACGCCGCCCGCATCAACAGCCGGTAAAAATGCTCGCGCCAGCCGTGCCAGCCCGGCAGCGGCTCGGGCGCGAAGCCGAAGATGACGCGCAGGAACGCCCGATAGACGCCGCCGAGGAGGCGCAGGCCGAGCGGCATCGGCAGCCAGCGGCGGAAGCCGGAGATCAAATGGACCTTGTCGATCTCGGCGAGCAGTCCCTTCAGGTCGGTCGCGTCGTACTGCCGGTCGCAGGTCGCGGTGCAAAGCAGCGGTTTTGTCGCCGCCGCCAGACCGTCGCGGAGGGCGTCGCCGTGGCCGCCGTGTCTTTCCCGGCGCAGTACGCGCACGCGCGGCTGACGGGCGGCGACGGCTTCGGCCAACTCGGCGGTGCGGTCGGCGCTGCCGTCGTCGACGACGATCATCTCGTAATCGCGGTTCAGCCCGTCGAGGACGCGGAGCCAGTCCGTCAGAACCGCCTCGACGTGCGGCTCCTCGTCGTGGGCCAGCAGGACGACGCTGATGGGTTGGTCGGCGGCGGGCGGTAGCGGCGGGAGTTCGGGCATCGGAGACTCGGTCAGGGGGCGGTCGATTCGATGTGCGGCCGCGTCCGCAGCAAGACGAGCGGCTTTTCGTGGGCGGCGGCGCCGGGCAGGTCGGTGTTGCGCGCCACCTCCTCAAGCCGGCCCGCTTTCAGACACCGCGGCCACTCGCGGGCGACGTCCGCCGGCATGACGACGAACGTCTCTTCCGGACGCGCCGCCCGGGCGTCCAGTTTTTCCCATTCTACGAAGACCGCCAGCGGCCGGCCGACGTGGAACGCCAGCGCGTGCGACTCGGTGCGGAAGAACAGCACCTCACGCGGACGCGGGGCCAGCCGACGCACTTCGGCTCCGAAGCGGGCGTACTCGCGCAGCGGCTCGCGCGCGGCGACGTCGTGGCGCAGGTACAGCCCCCAGCCGGCGACGCAGCACGCGACGGCCGCGGCGAAGGACAGCGCCAGGCGCCGCCGGCGCTGCGCCGAGAGATAAAAGCACTCCGCGACGCAGCCGAGGAACAGGGCGGCGCCGGGGAACGCCGGCAGGAGGTAGTCGGAGCGCTTGAAGCGCATCGCGGAGAGGATAACGAGTATTGTCAGCAGCCAGACGAGGCCGAAGCGTGCCTCGGCGTCCTCGCGCCCGTTCCGCTTGAAGAAGAGCCACGCGGCGAACGGCAGGAAGGCACTCCAGGGGAAGAAATCGCCGAGGAAGTGCGGGACGTAGAACCACCACGGGTGGGCGCGCAGCAACTCGGAGCCGCCGAAGCCGCGCTCGACGTTGTGGTGCCAGAGAAAAACGCGCGTGAATTCGCCGTTCGTCCCGGCGTCGCACCAGGCATACACGGGCACGACGATCAGCAGCACGAGCGCGACGCCCCACCAGACGCCGTAGTCGTGCGCCAGCCGAGCCCAGGCGCGGACGCGCCACGGAGCCGGCACCTCGCGATTCAACAGCAGCCAGACGCCCGCGACCGCCAAAGGTAAGACGGCCCCGACAGGTCCCTTGAACAGCAGCCCCGCCGCGACAGCGACATACGCCATCGCCAGCCATCCGCTCCGCTTGTGCCCGTGCAGGTAGAATCCGCCGAGCGCGACGACGGTCGTCAGCGTCAGCGGCATGTCGGTGCGGCCGACGCGCGCCAGCCAGGTGTAATGCAGCGCCGTCGCCAGCACCGCCGCCGCGACGAGTCCCGCCACCGGACGGCCGCGCCGCGCCAGGACGACGTACAGCCCCAGCACGCCGGCGAGTCCCGCCAGCGCCGACGGCAGACGCACGGCCCAGGCGTCGACGCTCCCGCCCGAGGCCCTCCCGACAAGCGCCACGAGCCAGTAGTAGAACGGCGGTTTCTGCAACTCGGGGCGGCCGTCGAAGAGGCGTGGCATCGTGCCGAAACCGTCGTCGAGGAGCGATTGCGCGTCCTGGGCAGCGCGGCCCTCGTGACTGCTCCACAGGTCGCGGTCGGCGAGGCGGTGGAAGTAGAGGAGGGCACACAGGACGACGAGCGACAGGACCGCGTACCGAGTACTGAGTACGGAGTACGGAGATCGCGGTTCACTCTCGCAATCGAGCGGCATAGTCTCTCCGTCACGCGCACATCTTCTGCCCGCTCACCTCGTGCAACCGCTGGTACGCCGGGCACGTCGCCAACAGCTCGACGTGCGTGCCGACGGCGACGATGCGCTTGTCGTCCATGACGACGATGCGGTCGGCGATCTCCAACGTATTCAGGCGGTGCGTGATGACGAACACGGTGCGGTCGCGCTTGAACTCGCGCAGCGCCCGGTGGATCGCCAGTTCGCTCTCGGCGTCGGCGGCGCTGGTGAACTCGTCGAGGATCAGGATGCTCGGGTCGCGGAGGATCGCCCGCGCCAGGGCCAGGCGCTGCCGCTGCCCGCCGGAGAGGCCCTGGCCTTGCTCCTTCAGCCGCGTCTGGTAGCCGTCGGGGAATTTCGCCCGATCCGTGACGAAGTCGTGGGCGCTGGCCATCCGCGCCGCCGCCTCGACCTCCTCGGCGGTGGCGTGCCGCTTGCCGTAGGCGATGTTGTTGAAGATGGTGTCCTCGAACAGCACCGCGTCCTGCGTCACGATGCCGATCTGCTTGCGCAGGCCGCGCAGGTGCATCCGGCGCACGTCGACGCCGTCGATGAGGATCGAGCCGTGGTCGGGGTCGTAGAAGCGCGGCAAGAGGCCGAGCAGCGTCGTCTTGCCGCAGCCGTTCTTGCCGACCAGGGCGACCGTCTCGCCGGCGGCGACGTGCAGGTGGACGTTCGTCAGGATCGGCGTGCCCGGCTCGTAGGAAAAGCAGATGTCGCGGAACTCGATGCCGCGCGCGACGCCGGCGAGGCGCGCCCCCTGGCTGTTGCCGCGGACGCGCGGCCGACGGTCCATGAAGGCGTAAATGCGGTCGCTCGCCGCGAAGCCCGACTGCATCCGCGTGTACACGCTCGACAGCTTGCGCACCGGGTCGGCGATGGCCGCGAGGAGGGCGTACAGCTGCAGCAACTCCTCCGACTCGAGCTTCTGCCCGGTCATGCGCAGGCCGAACAGGTGCGTCTGGTTCTCCAGGACGAGGTACGCGCCCGCCAGCAGCGCCGCCGCCACGGCGACGACGCCGAGCAACTCGATCACTGGGCTCGCCAGGGCGTCGAGGTTGACCACCATCATCGCCTTGCGGTAGTAGTCGCGCGTCGCGGCGCGGAAGCGGCGCCGCTCGTAGGGCTCCATCGTGAACGCCTTGACGACGCGGATGCCCAGGAAACTCTCTTGCAGGATCTTGTAAATGCTCGACATGCGCTCCAGCAGCCGGCGCGTCGCCCGCTTCATCATGCGGCCGACCTTCGTGAGGATGAAGACGGCGACCGGCACGAGGACGAGGAACAGGAGCGTCAGCTGCCAGGAGATGACGCAGGCGAACAGGACGCACGACACCGCCTTGAGCGGCTCGGCGACGACGCGGCCGAACAGCGTCTTGAGGCCGGCGCCGACCAGTTCCATGTCGTTGGTGAAGCGGGCCATCATCTCGCCGGTGCCCTGGTCGCCGAACTGGTCGACGTCCAGCTGGAGGGCGTTGCGGTAGAAGCGGTTGCGCAGGTCGTACAGCACGCGGTTGACGATGCTGCCGACGAGCGACTCCTGGAAGAACTCGAAGACGCCGCGCAAGGCGACCGCGATCACCGTCAGCAAGAAGAGGATCGCCAGTGTCTTGAAGGCGTCGTTCGGCACGAAGGCGTCGATGTACTTCTTGCTCACTAGCAGCCAGCGCAGGTCGGAGCGGCGCTCCTCCAGCTTGGTCTCGTTCTTCGCCAACTCGCCCGCCAGGTCGCGGCGTACCTTCTCACGGTAGGCGGCGTCGGGGACGGTCTTGTCGAGGTCTTTCTCCCGGTCGTCCAGGTCCTTGATGCGTTGGGCCAACTCGTCGATGGCCGTGTTGGTGTCCAGAATACGCTTTTCCTGCCGGGTCTGTAAGCTGTTGGGCGCCGCGGCGCCGGCGTTCTTGAGCAGGTAGAGGACGGGGTCGATGCAGGTGAACATCGCGCCCCAGAGGAGGGCGGCGACGAGGGCGCAGCCCAGCGACAGGAGGAGCCGGTTGCGGTAGTTCCAGGCGGCGCGCAGCGCGCGCAGGAAGTTCTTCATGGCGTCCGCCGGGGCGGGAGGAGTCCGGGGTGCAGACGGGGTGCGCGTCCAGGGTGGACGGGCGTTGTAACACACTCCCCGCGAACGGGGCAAGGCGTCCTTAGTCTTTGCAATTCGGTGGCGGATCTGGCATCTTAACGGGAGAGGGACTGACCCGCGAGTTCCGACGACCGCCGTCCATGAGCCACGACCTGATCTGTAACTGGCTGGGCCTCGCTTCCGGGGAATGGCCGCCGGACCACTATCGACTCCTCGGCCTGGAGCCGGGCGAGGAGGACGCCGACCGCATCGAGCGCCAGGTGCATCAGCGCCTGGAAGCCGTGCGCCGCTACCAACTGCTGCACCCCGAACTGGTGACTGAGGCGATGAACCGCCTCGCCCAGGCTTACGTCTGCCTGACCGACCCGGTAGCGCGGCGGACTTACGACGCGGTCCGGTCGGGAAAGTCCGTCACCGCGCTCGCGAAGCCGCTCGCCCTGCCCGCGCCTCCGGTCGCCACTCTCGTCAAGCCGCTCGCGGTGCCGGTGGTGACGCCGGTTCCCGTCGTTCCGAAGCCGCGCGCTCTGCCCGTGATTCCTCCGCCCGAGCCCGAGCCTATCCTGGCGGAGTTAGTTTCGCCCGCCGAGCCGCCCGCCCCGGCGCCTCCGCCCGTCGCGGAACTGCCCGAGTTGCCGGAACTGCCCGAGTTGCCGCCGCCCCCTCCGCCTCCGCCGCCCCCCGAGCCGGCGCCCAGGATCGACCCCGCCGTCGAGGCGGCGCAGTCGTCGCGGGCGGCGCGACGCGGCCTCGGCACCAAGCGCGCCCTGTACCGACGCCTGGCGGCGACGCGGCGCCTCTTGCGGGCGTGGGACGCGACGGAAAAATACTTCTCGAATCCGTCGCGGCGCCTGAACAGGCCGTCGGAGGCGACCGAACTCATCAACCAGCTCAAGACGATCCGCGCCGCCCTCGAACGCTTCCCGAAGCTGCTCGGCGAAGGAGGCCAGCCCGGCTACTCGGTCGTGTTGCTCGCGCGCCAGCACGCGCCGGTGCCGATCTTCCAGACGCTCCTACCCAGCCAGCGCGACACACTGGCGCAACACTGGAAGAGCGGCCGACAAGTACTCCTCGCCCACAAGGATTATCTGCGGAAGGAAGCGCGGGCGCTGAAGCGAAAGAGTATGATCGGGCGTGCCTATCGGGCGACCCGGGCTCTGGTGACGGACCAGCCGGCCGTGCTGTTGGCGCTGCTGGCGCTCCTTGCGCTGAACGTGGCGATCTGGCGGCAGTTCGTGCTGCGCGACTGGCTGCAAGGGCACGAGGCTACGCCCCGACCGGCGGCGGAGGCCCAGGACGACGAAGGGCGATGAGTCACGTATAGCCCCGTAGGGGCGACGGATCGTAGCCCCGGGTGGAGCGCAACTCGCGCAGCGGGGGGAGCGCAACCCGGGGAATCCATCCAGGGACGTATGAATTGTTTGGAACCCCCGAAGGGGGTGACGGATCTCGCGTAACCCGGGGACCAATCGCGTAACCCGGGGAATACGCCGTCGGAAAGGAGCATCCATGTCGCGTCTCATGATCCCGGCTCTCGCCCTCCTCCTCGCCGCCGGCGCCTGTCGCGGCGACGAGCCCAAACCCAAGACGGCCGACCGCCTCCCCTTCATGGTCCACCGCTGGCGCCAGCCTCTGACCATCGAGAGTCAGGTCATGAGTTGGCTCTACGACGGCCCGGCGAGCGCCGTCCGGCGCATGGAGGATCGCGGCCAGGCCGTCCTGCCGGCCGCCGTTCCCCTCGCCGTCACGCTCAAGCGGCCGAAGGACGGACAACTAATCGCGGCTGTCGTCTTTCGGACCCACAGGGGAGTCGCCGCCGCTGACCTCAAGGGCGGACGATTGCTGTGGCGTGCCGAATCCGCCTGGAGCCTCGAAAAGATGCAGGCGGACACCTACAAGAGTCCGGCGCTGCACCAGTGGATCGGCTTCTGGAAGGATCAGAACCGCCGTCCCGATTTCCTGCTGGAGAACTCGACGCTCGGCAGCCTCAGCACCGACGGGATCCGACTCTACGCGATCGAGGACCTCGCCGTGCCTCCCGTCGTCCACCCCAAATACGACCCCCGCTTTGGCGGCAGGAATGCCGCCGACAATTCCTCCTACAACGCGGTCGTCAACGACGCCATGCTGCACAACGAGCTGCAAGCCCACGAACTGGCCACCGGCAAACTCAAGTGGTCCCTCGGCGGCAAGACGCCGGCCGTTAAAGAAGTCTCAAAAGATCCGAAGGATCTCCTCGACAGCTATTTCCTCGGCCCGCCTCTTCCCCTCGACGGCCGGCTTTACTTCGTCAACGAGAAGGACAGACAAATTCGTCTCGTCTGCCTCGACCCGCGACGCATCGTCAGCGACATCGACAAGGAGAAAATCGACGCCGTCCTCTGGGTACAAACGCTCGGCACCGCGAAAGAGACGATGCTGGAGGATCCCACGCGCCGCACGACGGCGGCGCAAATCGCCTATGCGGAAGGCGTCCTCGTCTGTCCCACGAACGCCGGTCAGCTCGTTGGCGTCGATCTGCTGACGCACCGCGTCCTCTGGACGCACGCCTACCGCGAACCGCTCGTCGTCTTCCGCTGGAAGTCGCCCGGCCCGGTCATCGCCGACGGCCGCGTCGTCTTCACCGCGCCGGACGGCAATTCGCTTTACTGCCTGAACCTGCGCACCGGCGCCCGCGTCTGGACCGCCCGCGAGGAAGACGACCTCTACCTCGCCGGCGCCTCGGCCGGCCGCGCCGTCGTCGTCGGCAAGAAGTCCGTCCGCGCCCTCGCCCTTGACGACGGCGACGAAGTCTGGCGCGTCGACACCGGCCTGCCCTCCGGGCGCGGCGGCGCCGCCGACAACGTCTATTACCTGCCCCTGAAGGAGTTTAGATTCCCCGACAGGGAGGTCGCCCCCGCCGTCCTCGCCATCGACGCCGCGACGGGCAAGATCGTCGCGCGAGCGCGCTCGCGGTTCGACCGGGAGATGGGGATGCCGTCGGTGCCCGGCAACCTGATCTTCTTCGACGACGTCGTCGTCTCCCAGAATGCCGCCGAGGTCGTCGCCTACCCGCAGCTCGCCGCCAAACTCCGGAACATGGACGAGTTGCTGAAGAAGAATCCGAAGGACCCGATGGGCCTGTTCGAGCGCGGCGAGCTGCGCCTCGAGCAGGGCGACCGCCTCGGCGCCGTCCAGGACTTGCTCGCGGCCCTGGCCAACGGCGCGCCGCCGGAGGCCGCCACGCGCGCCGCCGCCAAGCTGCATCAGGCCCTCACCGAATTGCTACAATACGACTTCAAGAGTGGCAAAAAGTTCTTGAAAGACTACGAGGCGCTGTGCCGCGTCGAGGTCGACCCGAAGGCCGATCCCGAAAAACAAAAAGAACAGAAGGCGGAAGGACTGCGACGGCGTTCCACTTACTTCGCCCTCGCCGCGCGCGGCCTGCGATCAGAAGGCAATCTGACCGAGGCGCTCAACGCCTATCTCGACTACGCCGCCCTCGGCGCCGGGGCGAAGGAGTTGTTCCCCATCGCCGACGATTCGGACGTCCGGGCGCGGGCGGACGTCTGGGCGCGCGGCCGCATCGCCGCCCTTTTCGCCGCCGCCAAACCCGAGCAGCGTGCGGCGCTGGACAAGATCGTCGCCGCCCGCTACGCCGAGGGACGCGACGCCGACCTCGACAAATTGCGAACCTTCGTCGCGCTGTTCGCCTCGACGCCGCTCGGCTCCGAGGCGCGGCTGCGTCTGGCGGAACGCCTCGCCGAGCAGGACGCCAAAGGCAACCTGCTCGAAGCGGAGCGCCACCTGCTGCTCCTGGAGCGACAGGCGGCCGACCGCGCGACGGCGGGCCGCGCCGCCGACACCCTGGCGCGGCTGCTCATGCGGCCGGAGATGTACGAGGACGCCGCCCATTACTACCGCCTCTTGCGCGACCGCTACGGCGACGTCGTCGTCCGCGACGGCAAGAGTGGCGCCGAACTGTTCAAGGACGCCCACGCCGACAAGCGCCTCTTGCCCTACCTGGAAGCGGCGCCGCGCCGGTGGCCCAAACAGGTGAGGGCGAAGGACGAAACGGGCAGTTTCCCGCAGGGGCCGCGGCACCTGGCGTTCGCGCTCGAGCCCGTCGGCGAGGTGCCGCCGTCCTTGCGCCGCCAGCGCGTGGCCCTCGAGTACGGGACGGCGAACCGCGTTGTCTTCGGGGACCGCGACACCGGCGCGGTGACGTGGGCCGCGACGCCGAACGTCGCCCATTTGGCGGGATTCATTCCGTACATGGCCAAGGCCAACGATTCCGCCGAGGGCGTCCGCTTCGGCTACCGAGGCGTCGGCCATCTCCTTGTCCTCGACCTCGGCACGGCCGTGCTCGCCGTCGACCCGGTCCGTCGCAAAATCCTCTGGGAAAAGAGCCTGTTCAGCGAGTCCGGCCCGCCGGCGGGAGGCAACCTGACGCTCGACCCGGACGACGGCTCGCTGCGAAGGAATTTCGCCGACGGCTATTTCCTCACACTCGGCCGGAACGGCCCCGTGTCGGCGACGTGCGTCTGCGTCCAGACGAGACAGGGGCTGACCGCCCTCGACCCGCTGACCGGCGCCACGCTCTGGGAGCGCGCCGACGTGCCGTCGCGCTGCCGTCTCTTCGGCGATGAGGAGTTCGTCTACCTCGTCGAGACGGACGCCGGCGGCGCGCCGGTAAAGACCCGCGCTTTTCGGTGTAGTGACGGCGCCGCCGTGGTCGTGCCCGACTTCGCCGCCGCCTATAAGAGTCGGCAGCGCGTCATGGGCCGCACGATACTCGTCAGCGAGAGCGGACCCAAGGGACTGGCGCTGCGGCTGTACGACATTCCCACCGGCAAGGATCTCTGGGCGAAGACCTATCCCGCCGGTTCGATATTGTTGCGTTCGCAGGAGTTCGACCTGGCCGGCGCGATCTCGCCCGACGGCCGCGCCTCGGTCGTCAGTCTCGCCGCCCGCAAGGAGGTCGTCGTCAGCGTCCTCGACCCGAAGGACCTTCAGAACGTCAAGGAGGCCCATCTGCTCGCAGACGGCGAACTCGTCCTCATCGCCTTGCACGTCGTCAACCCGCAGGGGCGGCAGTCCGGCGCCGACATCCGATCGAACCTGCACGCGGGCGTCGGGTTACGCGGCCTCACGGTCAACGGCAAGGTCTACGCCTTCCACCGGCGGACGAGCAAGATCGCCTGGGTCTACGACGTCCAGGACCAGCAACTCGTGCTGGAGCAGTGGAAAGAAATGCCGGTGCTGCTGTTCACGGGACGCTACGTCAAGATGCAAGACCTGGGCGGCGGACGCTGGATGTACGACGGTAGCCAACTCGTCGCCGTACAAGGAATCCTCAAGGCGAGCGGCAAGCTGGCGTTCCACCGCGAGAACATGGGGCAGCAGACCCAACCGTTCTACGCCATCAATAACGACGCGCGCGGCGGCAAGATCGAGATGATCGCCCCCAACTACAAGGTGACGTTCACCGTCGAGAAGGAGTAGAGATCCCCCGCTTGCGGCTTGGCGCCCGTGCGGCGCGGGCGCTAAGCCGACGACGCCGTAAGGACGTCCAGCACGAACCGCGACCACGTCTCGAACTCTTCCCGCTGCTCCCGCAATTCCGTCAGCGGCGCGAAGCCCGACCGCGTCAGCGCCTGCTCGCGCCGCCGCACCTTCGGCTCGGCCAGGTCGAAGACGTGAACGACCCCCAGATGGACCTGTCCCACCGCGTCGCCGTCGTCGTTGATGAGGCCCAGGCAGCGCTCTTCGTAAGCGCTTTCGAGGGTGACTTCCTCCGCGATCTCGCGCCGCAGCGCCTCCCCGTAGACGTCGCCGAACAGGCCGGCGTCGTCGGCGCTGATGTGCCCGCCGACGCCGACCGAGCGCAGGGCGTGCAGCCGCGTTTCCGTCGCCCGCTTGCCGCGCGTGTAGTGAAAGACCTGGTCGCGCCAGCGCAGCACGACGTAGGGGATGATCTGCTTGAACGACGGGTCGGTTTCGACCTCCGCGCGGCTCCGGAAGGAGAGATGAGCCGGGTCGAGCAGACGCGGCAGGTAGTGGTCGGCGCGCGGGCTGAAGCCCTGGAAGACGCCGGCCGCGTGGAAGACCGACGTCGGCACTACGAGAACGCGCTCGCTCGTCTTGTCCTTCACGGCGTTCCCCCGTCTCCGACATCCTTCTTGCGGGCCGAGAGGTGCTGTTGCAACCGCTCGACCAGTTCGTTCGCGTTGAGCTTCGGGTCGTTGTAACCGGCGACGCCGTGCTTCCACAAGAGCAGACGCAGGCGGCGCGTCACCGGCCCCTGGTCGCGGAGCGGGCCGGGGTTGCGCCGCGCGTCGGGCGTGCCGAGGCGGCTGTCGAGGGCGTCGACGAGGACCTCCGCATCGGCGACTTTGGGCTCGGGGACGCCCACCTTCGCGGCGAGGGCGGCGAGCGCCTCCGTCAGCGCCCGGCGCTCCGGGGCGTCGAGGGCGCGGAACTGGTCCGCCGGCGGGAGGTCCGGTCGCGTCGGGTCGCTCCGCTTCGTCGGCGCCGGCGCGCCCGGCGGCGCCGACGGGGTCAGCACGCCGACGGCGAGCGTGAGGAACGCGACCGCCGCCACCAAGACCAGGGCGACGCGCCGGACGTCGTGGCGACCGCGGCGGGCGAAGAGCGCGTCGAGATCCGCCTGACTGCCCGACTCGGCGGCCACTTGCAGGCTCAACTCATATTGGCCCTCCGGATAGTCGCCGGCCTGGCTCTCGAAAACGTAGCCCGCGTAGTCGGCGTCCCGCGCCCGCGGCGCCACGGCGGCGTCGAAGCCGAGAGCGTTGCCGAAGGCGAAGCTCGCCGGCCACAAGCCCTCGCGCGACGCCGTCGGCAGCAGCACCCACAAGGCACGCAACAGGTCGGCGTCCGGGGCGGAACGCTCGAAGACGACGCGGCCGCCGTCGACGAGGGCCTGCGCGGCGCCGAGGAGCGTCGGCTGCACGTCGCGGTAGCTCTCCAAGACCGCCTGCACCTGCTCCAGCGAGCGGCGCCGCGCCGGCTCGTCGGGGCACGTCAGGGCGGGCAGGCCGCCGCGCGCCTCCCACGGCGGCGGGAAGCGGTCGGCGAGAGCGAATGGGTCGCCGCCGAGGAAGGAATAAGCCTCGCGCGGCAGCACCAGCAGGCGGAAGCCGAGGGCGCCGGGGCGGCCGGCGTCGTCGGTTCCCTGGTCGGCGACCTGAACGACGGCGACGTGCGTCTTGTCGAGCGGATGGGCGAAAACCGCCGCCGGGCAGGCGACGCCGGCGGGGCGCTCGCCGAAGCTGGTGCAGAGGCGCTGCGCCTCCGACAGCCACTCCTCGCGGAAGCCGGGGGAGCGCGCCAGGAAGCGGTAGCCGCCCGCCCCCTGGCCGCCGTAGATCGCTTGTTCGATGGGGATGTCAGGCATGGGAATCGCAAGGAGGGGTCTCGTCCCCAGGCGGAGTTTGGGGACGAGAACTATTCGATCTTGGGGAGCGCCGGCGGCGCGAAGTCCGACGCGAACGTCAGCCGGTTCGCCCCGGAGGACGCCTCGCCGCTCAGCAGGCGCAGCGCCAGCGGGTCGCCGTCGGGCGAGGCGATCTCGACGACGACGCGGTCCTTCCAGTCGTGGTCGGTCACGCGGATCACCACCGGGTCGCCGAGCTTCCACCGCACCGGACGCGAAAACTCGTAATTCCAGTCCGGGTCGTAGCGGTTGGCGATCACGGGGCTCGGCCCGTAGCGGACGCCGGCGACCTCCACCTCGACCGACAGGTCCGGCCCGCGGCTGAAGAAGCGAGCGATCTTCTTCTCGAACTGTCCGCTTTGCAAGACGACCTTGTAGTCGCGCGGCGCCGTCACCTGCTCCGTCCAGCGCAGCAACTCGTTAGCGGGCGCGGTGAACTGTCCTTGCGGGTGCGCCGCCAGGTAGCCGCGGCAGCGCGCCACCAGTTCGGCCGTGTCGCCGGGCTTGGCGAGGAAATGGTCGCGCACCGCACGGAAATCGTGCTTGTCCCAGTCATTCTCGATCGCCTTGAGGGCGTCTTCGGCCTCGCGGCGGAAGGCGCCGTCGGGGTGTCGGTCGAGGTAGTGCTGGTAGTGCTCGCGGCGCGTCTGAAAGTTGAGCGGGTTGCGCGCCGAATAGTTGCGCGCCGCCTCGACGTCGCGCTCTTCCAGGCGCGCGAGGTAGGCTTCGCGGCGGCGGCGGACGTCGGCCTCGTGCGGCGTGCCGGCGAACTCGCGCAGGAAGGCGTCGCTTTTGGCGAGCAGGTCCGGCAAGTCGGCCTTCTCCTGCTCCGCCGAGACGAGGGCGTCATGGACCTGTCGGCCGCGTGCGGCGAGTTGGGCGTCGCGCCGCCCCTTCAGCGTCTCGCGCAGCTGCCGGAGGTCGGCGTCGACGTTCGCCTCGGGGTGGTCGCGGCGGAACGCCTGGAAGTGGCTCCAGACGGCCTCGGAGTCGGCGTCGGGGTCGCCGGCCTCGCGGCGCAATTCGGCGAGGCGGGCGTCGCGCTGACTCTGTCGCGCCGCTTCCGCCAACGCGCGCAGGCGTTCGCCCTCGGCGCGTGTGGCGCCCGGCAGGAACAGGCCGCGCGTCGGGTGCCACGTCTGATACTGCTCCCAGCGCGCCAACGCCGCGGACGGGTCGTTGTCGTTGTCCGCCTCGAAGCGCGCCGCGCCCTGTCGCCCCAGGACGTCGTAGGCCGCCAGCGCCAGGACAAGGCAGGCGGCGACGCCGGTGCCGATCAGACCACGCCTGCGGACGCGCGCCCGGCGCAGACCGGCGAGGCGGGCGCGAAAGCGTTTCGTCGCGGGTGCGTCGGGGTAGCGCGCGGCGAAGCAGGCGACGCAGCGCGTCAGCACCGCCGCGTCGGCCCCGGCGGAAAAAATACTTTCCAGGCGCTCTTCATCCTGTATGCGGAGGGCTTCGGCGAGCCAGGCGAGCGGGGCGTGAAGACCTTCGCCCCGCAGGCTGCTGACGGCGAACGTGGCGCTCGGCGAAGCGTGGTGCGCCAGCGCGTGTCGCGTCATGCCGAGGTGCTTCGCCGCCAGCGCCTCGACGTCGGCGGATCGAGGGTCGAGGAGGTCGGCTTTCGTCAGCACGAGCGCCGTCGGCCGGTGCGCGGCCGGCGACGGTTCGGCGGTCAGGGTGTCCTCGACGAGCTGTTCGACCTCTTGCTCGCGGCGCAGGCGCGCCGCCGAGTCGGCCAGGGCGCCGGCGTCGAGGCAGAGCCAGACGGCGTCGCAGTCGCGCAGGAAGTCGCGCACCGGCTCGGCGCGGCCGACCTCGACGTGTTCGCCCTGGTAGTCCTTGAAGAGCAGGTCGAGGCGCGTGCCGTCGTGGTAGAGGTGGAAGCGCAAATCGGTCTCGGCGAGCGTCGCGGGGAGGGCCTGGCCCGATTCCAGTTGGAGGATCTTGTCGGACAGGTAGTCGGCGGTGCGCGCGTCGGCGGCGGCGAGGCGCAGGCCGGGCAGGCGGCCGCCGACGGCCTCGCGGTAGAGTACGGTCAGCAGCGTGGTCTTGCCCACGCCGCGGTGTCCGAACAGGCCGATGCGCTGCGGCCGGCACAGCCGTTCGGCAAGGTCTCGCGGTGTCGTCATCGGTCGGCGCCCTCGGGAGCTGCGCGGGGACGGACGATCCCCTCTTGTAATTCGTTACCGCCCAGTGAATATTATGGAGTCGGTGCGGCCGGGTGGGGTTCGCGGCACGACGTCGCGACGGCTCGCCGCACGGGAGGGAACCCCGATGCCGCGCGTCCTGATCCTCGCCGCCGCGACGCTGCTCGTAACGCCGCTCGCGCTGTCCGCCCAGGAAACCAAGCCGGAGGCGCGCGTCGAGCGCGACCTCGTCTTCGGCAAGGGTGGCGACGTGGAGTTGAAGCTCGACCTGGCGCTGCCGCCGGGCGAGGGGCCGTTCCCCGCCGTCCTCTGCATCCACGGCGGACTGTGGTGGAACGAGGGGAAGCGGCAGGACTTGCACAACACGATCAAGGCCCTGGCGGCGCGCGGCTACGTCGCGGCGACGGTCGACTACCGCCTCGCGTCGCAGGCGCGCTACCCGGCGCAAATCGAGGACTGCAAGGCGGCGGTGCGCTGGCTGCGGGCCAACGCGGCGAAGTACGGCGTCGACCCGGAGCGCGTCGGCGCCCTCGGCACGTCGAGCGGCGCCCACCTCGCCTGCCTGCTCGGCACCACCGACGCCAAGGACGCCTTGGAAGGCGACGGCGGCCACGCGAAGGAGTCGAGCCGCGTGCAGGCCGTGGTGAGCTTCTTCGGGATGACCGACCTGACGCGCAAGACGTGGGGTCCGCAGTTCGAGGACAAGGTGCTGGTGCCGTTCCTCGGCGACACGTTCGCGAGGAAGCCGGAGTTGTACCAGCGGGCGTCGGCGCTGAGCTTCGTGAAGGCGGACGCGCCGCCGTTCCTGTTCTTCCACGGCGACCAGGACCAAGTCGTCCGCGTGAGTCAGTCGCGCGTGCTGGCCGAGAAGCTGCGCGAGGCCGGCGCGACGGCCCGCGTCGAGGTGGTCGAGGGCGAGGGGCACGGCTGGAAGGGCGACAAGCTGCGGGCGTCGATCGCGCGGGCGAATCTGTTCCTCGACGAGTATTTGAAGAAACAATGACACAGATACGAGAGGCAAGGCGTCGTCGGGCGTGGTGGGTGCCGCTGCGGCTCCGCGAGGCGGGCGAGGAGCCTCAGCGTTCGCGGCGGCGCCGGGTCGTGGCGGCGATGGTGGTTCTTGCCGGCTACTTGCTGTTCTGCCACGGCTGCCACGGGGACGAGGACAACGAGTTGTTCGCCGTGATTAGGCAACAAGCCGCCGCCTTCCGCGAATAGCGTGACGCCGACAGAGACCAGGAGATCCGTCATGAGCACGCCCTTCCCCGGCATGGATCCGTACCTGGAACATCCGAGCATTTGGCCGGGCGTTCACACGCGGCTCATGGTGGCGTTGGCCAACCAGCTCGGGCCGAAGGTCCGACCGCGCTACGTCGTCTCGGTCGAAGGCCGAGTCTTCTTCGAGGGGCCGGAGGAGCAGCGAATCCCCGACGTGACCGTCAAGCGGCGCGACGGTCCGTGGGGCAATCAAGCCGTCGCCGAAGCGCCGGCGGACGAGCCGCTGGTCGTGGCCGTCGAAGGGCTGGAGGTGACGGAGCGTTTTGTCAACATCCTCGACCGTTACCGGGACATGAGAGTGGTCGCGTCGGTCGAAGTCGTCAGCCCGAGCAACAAGGCCGCCGGTCCGGGGCGCGAGGCGTACCTCCAGAAACAACGGGAAACGCTGTCGAGTGAACGTCATCTCGTCGAAATCGACCTCTTACGCCGCGGCGCCCACGTCCTCGGCGTGCCGGAAGGCGTCGTACAGGGCAGTGGCCCCTACGACTACCTCGTATGCTTAAGCCGATGGCCGCAGCCGAGGAAGTTTGAACTGTATTTCAGCCGGCTGCGCGACCGGCTCCCGCGCGTGAGAATCCCCCTCGCGAGCCCCGACCCCGACGTCACCCTCGACCTCCAACGCGTGCTGGAGCAGGTGTACGAGGAAGGGGACTTCATGCTCCAGCTGCGCTACGAGGATCGTTGCGTACCCGCGCTGGAACCCACCGACCAGGACTGGGCCAATCAGCGCATCGCCACCTATAAGGCGGCGCACGCCGATCTCTTTTCTCCGCCGCCGGGACCGCTGCCGGGGTCCAACCCATGACTCTGGTCATCCGCAACGCCGCGCAGGTCGTCACGCCGTCCGGCGACCGTGCCAGGCGCGGCGCCGCCATGCGCGAACTGCTCGTCCTCCCCGACGGCGCCCTCGTCCTCGACGACGACCGTATCGCCTGGGTCGGCCCCACGTCCGACCTCCCGCCGGTGTCGCCCGACGCCCAAATTCTCGACGCGGCCGGCAAAGTCGTCCTCCCCGGCCTCGTCGACAGCCACACGCACCTCATCTTCGCCGGCGACCGCGCCGATGAGTTCGAGCGGCGCCTGCAAGGCGCCACTTACCAGGAGATCGCGGCGACCGGCGGCGGCATCAACGCCACGGTGCGGCGCGTTCGCTCCTCCACCAAGGAGGAATTGAAGGCCCTCGCCCGGCCGCGCCTGCGCCGCCTGCTCGGCTTCGGCGTCACCACCGTCGAGGTCAAGAGCGGCTACGGCCTGACGACGGCCGACGAGGTCAAGAGCCTCGAAGCGGTCGCCGACCTGAACGCCGAGGGGCCGTGGGAGCTGGTGCCGACCTTCCTCGGCGCCCACGCCGTGCCGCCCGAATACCGAAACGACCGTGAAGGCTATCTGCGCCTCGTCGGCGACGAGATGCTGCCGGAGGTCGCTCGCGCCCGCCTCGCGGAGTTCTGCGACGTCTTTTGCGAGGAGGGCGTTTTCTCCGTCGCCGAGTCGGAGTGGCTCCTGGCCCGCGCCCGCGCCGTCGGCCTGCGCCTCAAGGTCCACGCCGACGAGCTGACGCCGCTCGGCGGGGCCGAACTGGCGGCCCGACGCGGGGCGACGTCGGCCGATCATCTGCTGTGCGTCACCGACGCCGGGATCGACGCCCTCGCCGCGTCCGGAACCATCGCGATCCTGTTGCCGGGCACGGCGTTCTACCTCGGCGTGCCGTACGCGCCGGCCCGGCGCCTGCTCGAGCGCGGCGCCGCCGTGGCCCTCGCCAGCGACTGCAACCCCGGCACCTGCCCGTCGGAGAACTTGCCGCTCGTCGGCGCTATGGCCTGCGTGCAAATGAAAATGCTGCCGGCGGAGGTCGTCACCGCCCTGACGCTCAACGCCGCCGCCGCCCTCGGGCGCGCCGACCGCGTCGGCTCGCTCGAACCGGGCAAACAGGCCGACCTGATTCTTTGCGACGTCCCGGATTATCGTCACCTCTTCTCGCACTTCGGGGTGAACCATGTCGGATGCGTCGTCAAGCGCGGGCGCGTGGTCCACGCGGCTCGAGCCGACTCGCCCGCCTGACGACCTGCCGCGCCGGCCCGACGACCCGCGCCTCGGCGAGGTCGTCGAGGTCTGGACGGGCGACCCGTCGGCCCTGCGGCCGGGGCGGGCGGTGCTGATCGGCTTTCCGCAGGACGAGGGCGTGCGCCGCAACGGCGGGCGAGTCGGCGCGGCGGAAGCGCCACGCGAGATTCGTCGTTGGCTTGCCCGGCTGACGCCCTGGGATTGTGCGTCCGACACCGACCTGCGTGCGAACCCGCCGCTCGACCTGGGAGACGTGCGGGTCGAAGGAGACCTGGAGGAGACGCAGCGGGCGCTGGGCGAGGTCGTGGCCGCCGTCCTGGCGAGCGGCGCGGTGCCGGTCGTCCTCGGCGGCGGGCACGAAACGGCCTACGGCCACTACCTCGGTTACGTCGCGGCCGGCGTCCCCGTCGGCATCGTCAACGTCGACGCGCACCTGGACGTGCGCCCGCTGATCGGCGGCAAAGGACACAGCGGCTCGCCCTTTCGGCAGGCGCTGGAACACCCGGACGCTCCTCTTCCCGGCAACAGGTATGCGTGTCTCGGCGTGGTCCCGCACAACCTCAGTCGCGAACACTGGGACTACGTCCGAGGGCGGGGCGCCATCATCGAGGCCGCCTCCGAAGCGACAGATTGCCTGTACGACTCCGCGGCCGAGGCGATCGATCGTTTCGCCGGCGAAGGGTGTTCTACGTACCTCTCCCTGGACGCGGACGCCGTGCGGGCGTCCGAGGTTCCCGGCGTGAGTGCCCCCAACGCCGATGGCTTGTTGGCCGAGGACGTCATACACCTGGCTCACTACGCCGGGC
Organism: Gemmatales bacterium; assembly: GCA_038229635.1. Classification (GTDB taxonomy): domain Bacteria; phylum Planctomycetota; class Planctomycetia; order Gemmatales; family Gemmataceae; genus DATFNV01. The sequence goes on along the minus strand of JBBROG010000003.1, from coordinate 67,253 downwards.
GGCGGTCGGCCGTCGCGAGCCTTGACCTCGTCGAGATCAACCCGCGCTTCGACCGCGACGGCCAGAGCGCCCGCTGGGCGGCCCTGGTCCTCTGGAACTTCCTCGTCGGCCTGGCGCGCCGGCGCGAGGACTTCCGTTGAACAAGTGTCCCATGTCGCCTCGGATCGTTTGTACACATTGACATTCGTTCTTGCGGCGCGGCGCTCGCGCGACCCGCGCATGTCCCCCATTCGGAACGGCCTGCGGAACATAAGTGCATGAAGAACTTGTTGTTGCGCCTGAGCCGGTGCCGACAGGCGTGCGGGGCCTGCGCCTGGTGCCGGCCGCGCCCGTCGCCTCCCCCCCCCGAGAGTGCCCGAATTGTCACCGGGCTGTCACCTGTACGGCAATTCGTAGCGTAGAATTCGGCAGGAAGACACCCACGCCTCGCTCGAAGGAGGGCAGCGACATGTTGGTACTCAGCCGCAAGCTCGGCGAAAAGATCTACATCGGCGACAATATCTGTATCACCGTGGTGGACATTGACCGGGGCAAGATCCGCCTCGGCATCGACGCCCCGCGCACCGTCCCGATCTACCGTCAGGAACTGCTTCCGCTGAAGGCGGCTGCCGAGGGAGCCCCTCAGCAGGCGTCGGCGGTCCAGGGGTCGTAGCACTCCCCCTTGGACTTCCCTTCGGCGAGCGTTCGGGGAGTCGTTCTCCTCCGAGTCTTGCACCAACCCCGAAGCCCACGGGTCCCGCGCCCGTGGGCTCCGAGGGTTCTTTTCTTTAGCGGATCCCTTCCGCCTTCTCCAATTCTTCTAACTGCACCCGGAGTTCCGCGTCGTCGGGGCGCAACCGCACCGCCTCGTGCTGAGCCGCGAGGGCTTCCGCGCGCTTCCCCTGGCGCAGGAGAGCCGAGGCCAGTCCGTGCAGCGCGAAGGCGTCCTTGTGCCCGCTCAGTTCGACCGCTTTCGCCAGGTCGGCGAGCGCCCCCGGCGCCTCCCGCTCCAGACCCACCCGGCCGCGCACGAGATAGCCGAGCGGCTCGCGCGGGCTCAGCGCCACGGCCCGCCCGGCGTCGCCGTGCGCTTGGGACAGTTTCCCTCGTTCCAAGGCGAGCAGCCCGCGCAGAGCGAAGGCGGGGCCGATGGGCGACTCCGCCGTGAATGCCTTACCCAGGAGCGTCTCGACCTCGGTCACCGGGCGTCCCTGCTTCCATGCCGCCTCGGCGCACACGAAGCGCTCCAGCGCGGCCGTGCCGTCGTCGCCTTTCTTCCCCACCGCCTTGAGCAGGACGTCCCGCCGGCGAGCCAACTCGACGACTCGCTCCGGGGCCAGGCGCTCCGCCTCACTCAGCCGGCCCAGCGCGAGGTAACCGCGGACGAGGGCGTCCACGACGACCGCGTCGGGCGACGCCTTCTCCAGGTGAAAGACGGCCTGCCCGTGGTCACCGCGCCGGCTCCGGACGAGGCCAAGGACGCGGTGTGTCTTCTCGTGGAAGGGCTGTTCGCGGGCGCGCTCGGCCAGCTCGAAGGCGTCGTCGGGGCGGTCGAGGTCCAGGTACAGTTCGGCGGCGCGGAGCAGGCCGTCGCGGTCGTCGCGGACGGCGGCGCTGTAGCGGCGCAGGTGGGCCAACGCCGCGTCAGGCCGGCCGGCGGCGCGCTCGATGCGGACGACGGCCAGCAGCGCCTCGGCGTTGGCCGGCTCCAGGCCGAGGGCGTTCGCGTAGGACAGCGCCGCCTCCTTCGCCCGGCCGAGTTTCTCGAACGCCCGGCCTTCGAGCGCGTGGAAGGCGGCGCCCTCGGCGGTCGCGGGGTCGAGGTCGACCGCCGTCTTCAGGCGCACCAGCGCCCCCGCGGCGTCGCCTGACGCCATCAGGGAGCGTGCGAGGTGGTAATGGGCCAGGGCGCGCGTCACGGCGCCCTCGTCGCCGCGCGCGACAGGTTCGAGAAGTGTACGCGCCTCGTCCTGCTTGCCCCGGTCGACGAGGGTGCCGGCCAGCGCGAGGGCGTATTTCGCGTCGGCGGGGAAGTGGCGCACCAGGGCGCGGTACGCTTCCTCCTCCTCGGCGAGTCCTTCGGCCGCCTGGAGGGTCAGCTCCCAGAGGGCGGCGTCGCGCGGGTGTCGCTTTCGCGCCGCCTTCAGGAAGCGCCGCGCCTGCGCCGCCTTGCCGGCCCGCAGGTAGAGGCGCCCCAACGCGGCGGCGGCGGCGGCGTCTTGCGGAGCCTTCTTGCACAGCGCCTCCAGCGCCGGGATGTCGGCCTCGTCCTCCGTCGCCTTGAGCGTCAGCCAGACGCGGTAGTGCTTGCTCACGTCGTCGTCGAACTTGCGGAAGGCGTCGAAGTCGGCCGGCTCGACCCGCGTCTTGTCGAGGCGCGTGAGGGATTCGACCTCCAGGGCGCGCGGGTCGGCGGGGTCGCTCTTCACCGTCAGCGTGAAGGAGCCCCACGGCGAGCGGACGGCGCGGCCGCGCGGGGCGGCGTCGAGGCGGAAGGCCGGCGGCAGGTGGAAGACGAAGCGGTGCCGCGACTCGAACGGCGCGCCGAGGTCGAGCGGCACCGTCCGGTCGTAGTCGAGCGCGACCGACAGCAGCCGGCCCCACACCTTGCTGTCGGTGACGCTCCCCTCGCGGTCGGGGTCGCCGAAATGGCCGGGGATCTCGAAGACGACCTCGGCGCGCACCGGCGCGTCGAGGTCGCGCAGCCGCGCCTCGTCGAGGGTCAGCTTGACCAGGCGCGTCTTGGCGTTGGCGTCCTGGAGTTCGGCGGTCGCGAGGCGGCGCCGCTCGCCGGCCGGCACCTCCAGCCAGGCGTCGCGCTGCGCCAGAGCCGAGGCGCCGTGGTAGACGCTCTTGCGCTCGCAGCGCGACGAGCCGTCGCAGCCGATGTGGATATGCGTGGTCTGTTCGGTGCGGTGATCGTCGGCCGTCGCCGGGGGCGTGCGGACGAGGCGGAGGCCCTTGTCGTCGACGACGTAACACAGGCGGTCCCGGTCCTCGCGCGGCAGGTCGTCCCAGGCGCCGAGGCTGAGCGTCGTGTCGATCCAGTGCGGCTTGCCGTCGAGGGTGACAAGCAAGATGGCGTGCGTGCCCCAGGGCGAGGGAACCTGTTCGAGGACCTGGCCGTCGTCGCGCGTGCCGAGCGTGGCGAGGGCGACGGGGACGCCGGCCTCGCGCAGCATGACGGCGAGCAGCTGGCTGGTGTCCTTGCAGTCGCCGTAGCGGTTGGCGAGCACCTGGCCCGGCGGGTGCGGCGTGAAGTCGTGCTTGTCGCCGGCGGAGACGTAGCGGACGTTGCGGCGCAGCCAGTACGTCAGCGCCCGCGCCTTGTCGCGCGGCGACGCCAGGCCGCGCGTGACGTCTTGCACGACTTTGCGGACCTCGTCGGCGCACTGCCAGCAGTCGCGCCGCAGCCGCCCCTTCCAGGCGCCGACCTCGTCCCACGAGGCGAAGGTGGAAGCGCTGACCTGGAGGCGCAAGTCCTCCTTCGACGGCAGGTCGGCGTCCTGCGGCAGCTGCCGGCGGTGGCGCGCCTGCCAGTGGTACGTCCGGGCGGCGCCGTCCTCCGCGACCGCCGGCTCCAGGCGCCCGCCGGACGCGGCGTACCGGAACGGCGTCGCCTTCGGCAGGCGGACGCGCAGCTCGTCGAGGACGACGGGGTAGCCGTCGTCGCCGAAGTTATAGCGCGTGAAGAAGCGCCCCTGGTGTTCCGGGTTGCGGCCGCGCACCGTCCATTTGACCTCGACGACGTCGCCCACTTCGAGGGCCGGGAAGGAGATGACGAGCTGCTTGTCGTGGTCGTAGACGAGGGCCTCGCCGGCGACGTCGCGGAGGTGCAGGTGGCCCGGCGTGACGGCGAGGGTGCGGCCGTCGGCCTTGTGGACGCGCGCTTCGTTGAGCGTGAGCGCCTGGTGGGCCGGCGTGTAGACGATGCCGCGGTACTCACCGAGTTTTTCGACCGCTTTACGGCCGTTGAAGCGCGTGACCTCGTGCGTGATCGTTTCGACGGTGCCGTCGTCGCTCACCAGGTGCGTGGTGCCGGAGTAGAGGACGCAGGCGGGGGCGTCGTCGAGGAAGTCGCGTGGGGCGTCCTTCCAGGCGGCCGGGTCGTAGCGATAGGGAGCCGGCTCGCGGGAGGCGCCGCGCGGCACGGGCCAGCCGTCGGCGCGGGCTCCCACAGCGGCGAGGAGGACGGCGACGAGGGCGAGCGAGGGACCGCGCGGACGAAACATGCGAGGACTCCTGCACGGGCGACGCGGTCTCCGCATTGTGAGCAAGCCCGGCGGCGGGAACAAGGCCAATGCCTCGGCGGGCCGCCGGTCAAGGCTGTATAATCGTGTCTGGTTTCCGAATGAGGTTTAACCCGTGTCGTCACGACAAGTTCCCCTCACTCGGAGACAAGGGAGGCGGCCCGCCGTGAGCGACGCACCGACGACCGTACCATTGACGACTCCTCTCCCTCCGCGCCGCCGGTTGCGCTTCGTTAAGTACGTACTTCTCCTGTTCGCGCTTGGCGCGGCCGGCTTCGGTTTCTTGCTTTGGCGCGCCGACCGCGACCTGCGTGAGGCGATGGCGGAAGCGGATCGTCTCGACCCGCACTGGCGCCTCGCCGACCTGGAGGCGGCGCGCGCGGCCATCCCCGACGACGAGAACGGCGCCCTCGTCGTCCTCAAGGCGCGCTCGCTGCTGCCGGCGGCCTGGCCGCCGATCTTGACGCTCCCCGAGCCGCTCCCGTCGCTCGACGAACGCCTTTTCGCGCTGCCGCCCCAGGACCAAATGACGCCCGAGATGACGCAAGAACTGAGCGCCGAACTGGCCAAGGTGGCTCCGGCTCTGGACGAGGCGCTTCGTCTGCTCGACCGGCCGCGCGGCCGCTACCCGGCGCCGTGGCTGACCGACCCGACGGCCGGGCACCCGTTCTCCGAGGCGCCGACGGTCATCGCTTTGCTCCGCCTGTACGCCACCCTGAAAGCGCAAGAGGGAAATCCGGACGCCGCACTCGCTTCGGCCCGCGGCGTCGTCAACGTCGCCCGGAGCGTCGGCGACGACCTGTCCCCATCGGCGCATTATTCCCGTTTCCTGATCCGGGATCGGGCTCTGGGCTGCGTGGAGCGGGCGCTCGCCCAGGGCGAGCCGTCCGTACAGGCGCTCATCGCGACGCAAAAATTCCTCGAAGACGAGGTGGGACAGCCACTGCTCTGGCACGCCTTGCGAGCCGACCGCGCGGAACTTCACGAGTTCCTCACATGGACCTTGGCCAGGCGCATGGAGAGGAAGGCCAGGGGACTCACTCTACGCGCCAAGGTGCAACTCACTCTCGCCGCCACCCGCGCCCGCCGCATGCACCCGAAGCTACTGCGGGTGATGAACGCGGCCGTCGAGGCGGCACGCCTCCCGCCCGAAGAGCGGCGGGAGGCGTTGCGACGAGTCGAGGAGGAATACGCCGCCGCCGTGGGTCCGGAGGAAACCCTGCTTCGCACCCACATGATTGTGGGGAACCTCCCTTGCCGCTTGTGGGGGTATCGCTCCGGCGACGCTTTCTTACGAAGCGCCCTCGCCGGGCTTGCCGCGGAACGATTTCGCCTCGACCGAGGTCGCTGGCCGCGCGCGCTCGCGGAACTCGTGCCGGCCTACCTGGCCGCCGTGCCGCTCGATCCCTGGGGCGGCCGGCCGTTTCGCCTGAGGCGCTTGCCCGACGGCCTGGTCATCTACTGGGTCGACGCCGACGGCAAGGACACCGGCGGCACCCTCGATCGGCGGTTCGACGCGCAAGGCTTCCGTCTCTGGGACGTCGCACACCGACGTCAGCATCCCGCCTCTCTCTCTCCATGACCCCTCGGAAAAGGGTAGGCCAAGCCATGAATCAACCGGAACCCTTGGAAACGCTGCCCGACGTACCGGCTCGGCGCCGGCGCTGGCGTCTCTGGATCGGCCTGCCGCTCCTGGTGTTTCTCCTCGGGGCGGTCTCCCTGTATGGCCTGTTCGTGTTTCGCAGCGACCGCGCCGTCCGCCTGGCGATGGAGGAGATCGCCCGCCTCGACCCCAACTGGCAGGTCGAGGAGATCGAGGCACAACGCGAGGACGTGCCGGACGAGGAGAACGCGGCCCTCGTCGCCACGAAGGTCAAGCAACTCCTGCCGGGGAACTGGCCCGTCGCCATCCCGCCGCCCGCGCCAGAAGGCCAGGACGAGCCCGACAACCTCGGGCGCTTCGGCCTGCCGCTGACCTGGGAGGAGCGCTTCTGGGAAGTCCCGTCGGAAGTCCAGCTCGACGCCGCCCTGCTGCGCGACTTGCGGGCGAGTCTCGAACGGGCCGGAGCCGCCCGCGCCGAGGCGCACAAGATGATCGGCCTGACGCGCGGCCGCTTTCCGCTCGACTGGCAGGACAACGTCCTCACGATGATCGTCAATTCCCACGACGCGCGGGCGCCGGCGAATCTCCTGCGCTACGAGGCGGCTCTGCGGAGTCAGGACGGCGACGCCGACGGAGCCCTGGCGGACGTGCGCGGCATCCTCGCGGCGGCGCGCTCCGTCGGCGACGATCCGCTACTCATTTCGCTGCTGATTCGCGTCGCCTGCAACGCCGCGGCTGTCGCCGTGCTGGAGCGGGCCTTGGCCCAGGGCGAGCCGTCCGCGCGCGAGCTGGAGGCCGTTCAGGCGCTGCTGGAGAAGGAAGCCGCCGAGCCGCTGTTGGTCCGAGCCTCGCGCGGCGAGCGCGCCGGCCTGCACAAGCTCGTCGGCGCGATGAGCCGCCGGGAGGTGTCGCTGTCCGCCGCCGTCGGGGGCGTGCCGTCATCCCTGGAGAGGCGGTTGGCCGACGCGGCCGGGCCGACTTTGGCGCGGCGCTCGCACGCCCCCATGCTGCGGATTCTGACCGAATACGTCGAAGCGTCCAAGCTGCCTCCCGAGGAGCAGAAGGCGCCCTTCCAAGTCCTGGATCGTAAGGTGAAACAGGCGAAAGTCGATTACGACGTCGTGACGGCGCTGCTGATCCCGGCGATGTTCAAGGGCGCGGAGGCTTACCAACGCGGCGTCGGCGACCTGCGCTGCGCGGTCGCCGCCGTCGCCCTGGAGCGCTACCGGCACGACCACGGCCGCTGGCCCGATGCGCTCGACGTCCTGGCGCCCAAGTACCTCTCGGAAGTCCCAAGGGACGCGGGCGACGGCAAGGCGTTGCGCCTCAAGCGGCTGGCCGACGGCGTCCTCGTCTACTGGACCGGCCCGGACGGCAAGGACGACGGCGGGGCTCTCAACCGCCGGAATTACAACGCCAAGAACACCGACCGGGGCTTCCGCCTCTGGGACGTCGGGCACCGCCGCCGGCCGGCCGCCGAGGTGCTGCCGCCGCCGGCGGAAACGCCGTGAGGCACGCGGGGTTGGCCGGACTGTGCCGATTCCGCGAGATCGCGGACCTGCGCGGGAGACACCCGACTTGACACCCGGCGGCAATCGCGCTAGATTAGGCCGGCTGGAGAGCGCTCCTCCCCGCCCGACATCACGAACCCCGGCGACTCGCCCGCCGGGGGTGGGTTTCAATCATGCAAGCATCTCTGACGCCGCCGAAGGCCGCCGGACCCGGCCTCGAGCACCTCGACCTCTCCCGTATCGCCCAGGACTTGCAGATCCGCAAGCTCCAGGTCGAAAGCGCGGTCCAACTCCTCGACGAGGGCAACACCGTGCCCTTCATCACGCGCTACCGCAAGGAGCGGACCGGCGGACTCGACGAGGAGGTGATTCGCATCATCCAGGCGCGCGTCCAGTCGCAACGGCAGCTCAACGACCGCAAGACGACCATCCTCAAAACCATCGAGACCCAAGGGAAACTGACCGACGAGTTGCGCGACGCCCTCCTCGCCGCCGACACCCCCAAGCGCCTCGAAGACCTTTACCTCCCCTACAAGCCCAAAAAGCGGTCCCTGGCGACGACGGCCCGCGAGCGCGGCCTCGAGCCCCTGGCGCTGGCCGTCTGGAACCGCGACCCCGCCGTCGCCAACCTCGAAGAAATCCTCTCGACCCTCATCAACCCCGAGAAGGAGCTGAACACCGTCGAAGACGTCCTGACCGGCGTGCAGCACATCCTCGCGGAGGTGATCGCCGAGACCGCCGACGTCCGCGCCGCCGTGCGCCACGTTCTCTGGGAGAACGCCCGCATCGGCACGACGAAGAGCGAAAAGCTCAACGAGAACCAGGGGCGCGAGTACAAGAGCTACTTCAACTTCACCGAGGCGGTCAAGCAGATCCCGCCGCACCGCGTCCTGGCGATCAACCGCGGCGAGAAGGAGAACGCCCTCGTCCTCAAGCTCGATTTCGACCCGGACGCGGTCAAGCGCGCCGCCCTGAGCCAACTCCCCCTCGAAGGGCACCCGCAGGTGGCCTTCATCGAGTTCGTGGCCGCCGACGCCCTGTCGCGCCTCCTCCTGCCGAGCCTGGAGCGCGAGATCCGCAAGGAGCTGACGATGCGGGCCGAGGGGCACGCGGTGCGAGTGTTTGCCCGCAACCTGCGCAGCCTGCTGTTGGCGCCGCCGCTGCGCGGCCGGCGCATCCTGGCGATCGACCCCGGCTTCCGCAGCGGCTGCAAGTTGGCGGCGCTCGACGAGACGGGCAACCTCCTGGAGCAGACCGTTATCTTCCCGCACCCGCCGCAGAATCGACGCGCCGACGCGAAGGCGAAACTGGAGCAGATGGTGCGCCGGCATCAGACGTCGGTCATCGCCATCGGCAACGGCACGGCCTGCCGCGAGACGGAAGAAGTCGTGTCCGACCTGATCGCCGAGCTGGAAGGGCGACGAAACGGAGTGCCGAGTGCGGAGAACGCGGTAGCCAGTTCGTCTGCCCCAGCGACGAGTTCTGAAGTACCGAATACGGAGAACGCAGTACTCAGTACTCAGAACGCAGTACTCAGTACGGAGAACGCAGTACCGAGTACTGAGAACCCAGTACCGAGTACGGAGAACGCAGGACTCGGTACTGAGAACTCGGTACTGAGTACTGAGAACGCAGTACCGAGTCCTCCCGCGGACGCCGCCCCGCCTCCGGCCGAAGCCGCCGCGCCGGCGCCTCCTCCTCCGCCCCCGCCGGAGCCGCTGCCCGAGGCGCCCGCCGACCTCGCCTACGTCATCGTCAACGAGGCCGGCGCCAGCGTCTATTCGGCCAGCCCCGTCGGCCGTGAGGAGTTCCCCGACTTCGACGCCACCACGCGCGGCACCATCTCCATCGGCCGGCGCTTGCAGGACCCGCTCAGCGAGTTGGTCAAGATCGACCCGCAGAACGTCGGCGTCGGGCTCTACCAGCACGACGTCAACCCGAAGCAGTTGAAGGAATCGCTCGAAGCGATCATCGAGTCGTGCGTCAACCAGGTCGGCGTCGACCTGAACACGGCGAGCATCCCACTGCTGCGGCACGTTTCCGGGTTGAACCAACTCGTCGCCCGCGACCTGGTCGAGTACCGCAAGCAGAACGGGCCGTTCAAGAACCGCGAGCAGCTCCGCGACGTGCCGAACGTCGGCCCGGTGCGCTGGGTGCAGGCAGCCGGCTTCCTGAAGATCGACAAGGCCGAAGACCCGCTCGACACGACCTGGATCCACCCCGAGAGCTACCCCATCGCCCGCCAGCTCCTCGCCGACCTGGGCTACGCTCCCGAGGCGCTGACCGACCGCGCCAAGATCGACGAGCTGCGTCAGAAATTGTCTTCGGTGTCGCCGGAGGAGGTCGCCCAGCGCCTCCAGGCCGGCGTGCCGACGGTGCAGGACATCATGGACGCCCTGGCCCGCCCCGGCCGCGACCCGCGCGACGAACTGCCGCCGCCCATCTTCAAGAAGGGCATCCTGCGCCTGGAAGACTTGCAGCCGGGCATGGAGTTGAAGGGAACGGTGCTGAACGTCGTCGACTTCGGCGCCTTCGTGGACATCGGCATCAAGGACACCGGGCTCGTCCACATCAGTCAGATGGCGAACCGCTATGTGAAGAGCCCTTACGACGTGACGGCGGTCGGCGACGTGGTGAACGTGTGGGTGATCTCGGTCGACCCGCAGGAACACAAGGTGTCGCTGTCGATGATCAAGCCGGGCTCGGAGCGCCGCCCGCAAGAGCGCGGCGCCCCGCCGCCGCGCCAGGAGCGACGCGAGCCGCCGCAGCAGGGACACGGGGAGGGGCAGCGGCAAGACCAAGGTCAAGGTCAAGGTCACGGGCGCGGCGGACCGCCGCGCGGCCGTCGTCCGGCGGGCGGTCCGCCGGGCCAGCGCCGGGGCGGTCCGCCGCCGCAGCGCCGCGAAGGCGGTCCGCCGCCGCAAGAGGCCGGCGCCGGCGAGGGCGGTCGTCATCACCAGGGCGGGCGCGGCGGTCCGCCGCGCCGCCGCGGCGGCCCCCTGCCGGCCGCCCCCCCCCCGACGCGCAAGCCGGCGCGGCCGGTCGCCAAGCCGAAGCTGTCGCAGGCGCAGCTCAAGGGCGAGGCCAACCTGCGCACCTTCAGCGAGTTGGCCGCGTTCCTGGAAGCGCAGAAGAAGAAGCCCGACGAGCCGGCGAAGATCGAACCGGCCCCGGCGCCCGTGCCTCCCCCCGAGGAAGCGCCGCCGGCGCCGCCCGCCGAGGGCGCGTGAGGCGGGGAAGCGCCCGCGCGGGTCACGCCCCCCGAACGGCTTTCCGCAGCACGGCCAGGCTCTTCGGCACCGCCGTCCGCGGGTCTTCCTTCCCCTCGAACTCCAGCGAGATGAAGCCGCGGTAGTTCGCCTTGCGCAGGATGCCGGCGATGCGTTCGTTGTCCAGGTCGAGCGTGTACCACAATCCGCCGCCGTAATAGGTCTTGGCCTGCACCAGGCACGCCTGCGGCGCCAGCAGGGCCAGCCGGTCGTAGGGGTCTTCCAGGAAGTTGCCCGTGTCGAGCGTCACTTTCAGCCAGGGGGAGTCGACTGCCTTGACGACGCGCAACACGCCTTCCGGCGTCCGGCCGAGGCCCCAGTGGTTCTCCAGGCCCATCGTCACGCCGCACTTCTCCGCCACTTTCAGGCACTTCTGGAAGCCGTCGATGACCCAGCCGAAGCCGTCCTCGTCGGTGTAGCCTTTGAGCGGCGGCTCGATGCCGCGGTTCTTCATCAGCTCGTCGAAGTTCTTGCTGGTGCGCCACGTCCCCGTGTTGACGCGCATCGTCGGGATGCCCATCGCGTAGGCCAGTTCGAGGCAGCGGACGGTGTGATCGACGTTCTTCTTGCGCTCCGCCTCGTCCGGCGTCAGGAACGTCTGGTGCGTCGAGAAGCCGCACAGCGACATGCCGTGCAGGAAGGCGCGGCGCTTGTAGCGCTGCAACAGGCTGGGCTCCTCGCTCGTCATCTGCCGGTGCAGGATTTCGACGGCGTCGAAGCCCATGTCGGCGGCGAGGTCGAGGCACGTCTCGATGTCGCGGAGGTCTTTATTCTTGAATTGCCAGAACGAGTAGGTCGAGACGCCGACGCGGTTGGGGCGCGGCGGCGCCTGCGGCTTCTTGTCGTCGGCGCGGGCGGCTCCCGCGGCGAGGACGGCGGCGGCGGTCAGGAAGGCGCGGCGGTCGGTGTTCATGGGTGTCTCCTGGATTTCAAGAGCAGTCTACGCGATCTTTCCCCCTGTCGCCAGTCGCCTTTTCTCCCGCCGTCGATCTCCCACAACTCAGCCAGTTCTCTGTCGTTGCTTCGCGAGGGCGGGAGAGGGTAGGATAAATACTGTTCCCTTACCGTCGCCGAAGGACGCCAACGGAGGCTCCCATGATCGTCAACGGCAAAGCGCCCGCGCCGCCCGACCTGGGACTGTATCAACAGAACCGTCCCAAGTTTCCCCGCGAGGAATTGCTGAAGTACGCCGGGAGGCACGTCGCCTTCAGTGCGGACGGGACGCGCATCCTGGCGAGCGGCGCGGACATGGACGAGGTCGAACGCGAACTCCTCGCGGCCGGCATCCACCCCAGCCAGGTCGTCGGCAGCTATGTCCCCGACCCGGACGAGGCGACGCCCTGATGTCCCTGCGCTTTGCTTACACGCTCGACCCGATGAATCGCCCCGTCCTCAGCCTCGGCGGGCGGTTCGTGCGGCCGCGCCCCATCCTCGGCGTCACGCTCTTCGGGCCGTCCGACGCCCGCATGAGAGACGCGCTCCTCGACACCGGCGCCGACGAAACGGTATTCCCGGAGGAGCTGGCCGCCAAGGTCGGCGTCGATCTGACGATGGCCCCGTCGGGCACGGCGCGGGTCATCGGACACAGTCTTGTCCCGGTCCGCTACGCGGAGGTCACGTTGCGGATCACAGACGGCCGGGAAAGGCGCGAGTGGGTCGGCTGGGTCGGCTTCCCCTCGGCCCGCATGAATCGTCCCCTACTCGCGTTCGCCGGCTTCCTCCAGTTCTTCACGGCCACGTTCCTCGGCGATCATGAGGCAGTCGAACTCACGGTAAACGCCCTGTATCGAGGCAAGTGACTCAAGCGGATGTTAAAGAGGGAACGCAGGAGTTGCGGCTGAACTGTTATTCGGCCACGGTCCGAAAACTTTCATATCGCCCCCAACGCGCGGCCGACCTCGGCGAACGCCTCCACGGCCCGGTCGATCTGCTCCTCGGTGTGCGCCGCCGACGCCTGGAGACGGATGCGCGCCTGCCCCTGCGGCACCACGGGGTAGCTGAAGCTGATAACGTAGATCCCCTTCTCCAGGAGGCGATCGGCCATCTGTCCCGCCAGGGTGGCGTCGCCGAACATCACCGGGATGATGGGGTGCTGCCCCGGCCGCAGCGTGAAGCCGGCCGCCTCCAGCCCGGCACGCAGCCGGCGGGCGTTGCCGTGCAGCCGCTCGCGCAGCTCGCCGCTGCCGCCAGCCAGTTCCAACGCCTTCAGCGCCGCCAAGGCCGCCATCGGCGGCAGCGTGTTGGAGAAGAGGTACGGCCGCGACCGCTGACGTAGGTAATCGACGACCTCGGCGCGCGCCGCCGTGAAACCGCCGACTGCCCCGCCCAGGGCTTTGCCGAGTGTGCTCGTAATGATGTCCACGCGGTCCATGACGCCGTGGAACTCCGGCGTGCCGCGGCCCGTCGCGCCCATGAAGCCGGTCGCGTGGCTGTCGTCCACGACCACGACGGCGTCGCAGCGCTCGGCCAGGTCGCAGATACGCGGCAGCGGCGCCAGGTCGCCGTCCATCGAGAAGACGCCGTCGGTGACGACCAGGCGCAGGCGGTTGCCCTCGGCCTCGCGCAAGCACCGTTCCAGGTCGTCCATGTCGGCGTGCTTGTAGCGGAAGCGCACCGCCTTGCACAGGCGGATGCCGTCGATGATGCTGGCGTGGTTCAGCTCGTCGGAGACGACCGCGTCCTCGTCGCCGAGCAGCGTCTCGAACAGGCCGCCGTTGGCGTCGAAGCAGGACGTGTAGAGGATGGCGTCGTCCTTGCCGAGGAACCCCGCCACCGCCTGTTCGAGCTGCTTGTGCAACTCCTGCGTGCCGCAGATGAAGCGGACCGAGGCGAGGCCGTAGCCGTAGCGGCGCAGGCCCTCGTGCGCGGCCTCGACGAGCGCGGGGTGATTCGCCAGACCGAGATAGTTGTTGGCGCAGAAATTGACGACCTCGCGGCCGTTGACCGCGATGCCGGCGCCCTGCGGGCCTTGCAGTTGCCGCTCGCGCTTGTAGAGGCCCTTGGCGCGCAGGGAGTCGAGTTGCGGGTGCAACACCTGGAGCAGATGCTTGTCGCTCATGGGATTTCGCGGATGATTATTGCCGCTTGCGGCTTGGCGTTCGCGCCTCCTTGGCGCGAGTGCGAAGCCGCAAGCGGCGGGAAGTCGTAAACGAATCACCAGCAGCGCCGCCGCCAGCGCGACACCGGCGGCCATCAGGAGCCCGCCGACGATCAGGCGGGCGAGCCGCGAATAGCAGCGCCGCTTCGGCAGGTCGCCGTCGAGCACCTCGACCTCGTTCACTTCCAGGAACGGCACCGGCGCCCGGCGGAACCAGCCGGTGACGCGCACTTCCTTGCCCTGGTACTGTCCCGCCCGGAACAGGCCGAACAGCCAGTCCCACAGCGCCAGCGGTTGGCGGTAGTCCATGAATAGGATGCCGGTGCGGTCGCGCAGGACGAAGTCCTCCGACCAGATCAGCCCCGGCACGCCCTTGCCGATGATCGTGCCCGTGAGCGTCGCCGGCACGGGGCGCACCGCCGACACCTTCACCTTGTGCATCAGCGCTGCCACGCTCAGATGCGGGAAGAAATCGCGGCGGTAGACGAAGCGCGTCTTCACCAGGCTACCGACCCCGGCCAACAGCAGGGCGACGCCGAAGCCCGCCGGGTGCCACGCCGCCGCCGTCCCCGCCAGGCCGAGCAAAAGGCCGAGCCACGGCAGCATCGCCACAAACACGTCGACGAGGAAATCGTCCCAGTACGACTCCGGCTGGCGCCGGTCGAAGACGACGAGCGGATCCTGGCCGAGCTGCGCCGCCTGGTCGCTGAGGTACAGGAGGCGCTTGGCGATTAGCGGGTGCGTCGAGTGCAGTTCGTACCACTTCGCCCAGGGGTTCCACAGGTCCCACTGCATGGCGCTCTTGATGTGCTCGACGTCGGGGTGGCGCGGGTCGTCGCCGCGGCCGACCGACGAGGCCATCACCAGCGACACCGCCGAGCGGTCGTCGAAGATGTTCATCGCCCGCATGGCGTCGTTCGACGCCTCCTTCGCTTGCCCCTCCTTTTTCTCCTTCGCCGCCTGCTTCTTGTCGGCCGTCTCCAGCGCCGCCTCCTTCTTGCCGCGCGACGCCAGGCCGTAAGCGATCTTCACCAGGGCCATCGCCACGCCGTTGGGGTTGTTCGTCACGCGGCCGGCGAAGCGGTCGGCGAAGTATTCGCGCGTGCGGCTGAACCAGAGGACGACGTACTCGCTGACGATGTACAGCGCATAGGCGCCGATCGCGACGCCCCAGGAGATCTCCTTGCCCTTGTCCCGCCCGCCGCCGAAGCGAATGGCGATGCGGTAGATCCAGAAAAGGAGGAGCGGCACGAGGTGGGCGAGCGTCATCAGCACCATGTCCCAGTTGCGGACGTGGCCCAGCTCGTGGGCGACGACGGCCTCCACTTCGTCGGGCTCCAGCAGTTCGAGGATGCCGCGGCTGATGACGACGCGGGCATTGCTCGGGACGTGGCCGTAGGTGAACGCCGTCGGCGCCCCGTCGTCGATGATCCCGAAGCTCGGGAACTTGAGCCCCTCCTGCTTGCAGACGCGCGAGACGAACTCGCGCAGGTGGTCGGGCAGGTCGTCGGGGGCGACCCAGCGGAACTTGTAGACCCAGCGCAGGCTCAGGTCCATGACCCACGGGCCGAGGCCGAACTGGAGCGCCGCGAAGGTGACGCCGATCAGCAGCGCGACCGTCTCGTTGACGCCGCCGAACTCGACGGCCGCGATGAGCGCCGCGATCAGCAGGCCGTGAAGGACGGCGATGGTAAAAACGGAGCGCAAAAAGAGGTTGGGCAGGGCGAGCAGGCCGGCGCCGAGGTCGCGGATGCGCTCCTCGGCCCTGGAGCGGGCCTGCGGGTCGGCCTCGGGCTCGGGCTCGGGCTCGTCGACGGCCAGGGCGAGGCGCGTCGGGCCGGACGCCACGGCGCGCTCCAGCTGCGGGGCGTCGAACCAGAGCCCGCCGCAGGTGGGGCACTGCTCGACCTCGGCGTCGCGGTCGGGCAGGAGGCCGCGCCGCAGAGTGTCCTGGCAGCGCGGGCAGAGGTGGTCGGTGGTGCGCCCGCCGCGCAGGCCGTCGCTGAGGGCCGCTTCGAGGTCGTGGGGGCGGTCGCTGAATTCGTAGATGACGCCGCGGTCGAGCCAGACGCCCCGGCAGTCGGAACAGACGTCGACGACGACGCTCTGCTGAGTCGGCTGCTCGGCCAGCGTCTGCCGGGCACAGTGAGGACAGCGCATGGGCAAGTCTCCTCGGGAGGATGGGAATCGCAAGCGTGCCCGGATTATCGCACACGGGACGGGGGGAGGGCAAGGAATTGCCTGGGTACTCGGTACTCCGTACTCAGAGTCTGTACCAGAAGCCCCTCGCCCCTGTACTCAGGGGAGAGGGGTGCATACGGGACAGGCTCTCAGACGCGACCCGGCCGAGACGATTCTCTATGCTCACCCTCTGCTACAAGAGCGCCACGACCATTCCCGTCGAGGCCGAGTGCCTGACGCCCGACCAACTCGCCGGCAAATCGACGGCCGAAATCGCCGCCCTGCCGGTGCAGCACGGCAACGCGCCGGCGCCGCTCGGCGAGTTCTTCGACGTTTCCGGCGACGCGAACGACGGCGAACTTCTTCTCGAAGGGGACTGTCGCCGCGTCAAGTGGGTCGGCGCCAGCATGACGCGCGGGCGCGTCACGGTACGCGGCGACATCGGCATGCACCTCGGCGCCGAGATGAAAGGCGGGGAGATCCACGTCCACGGGCAGGCCGGCGACTGGGTCGGCGCCGAGATGAAGGGCGGGCTGATCCATGTCCACGGCGACGCCGGCCACCTCGTCGGCGGAGCCTACCGGGGGAGCCCGTCGGGGATGCGCGGCGGCGTCCTTCTCGTGGACGGGAAGGCGGGGAACGAGATCGGCGGGTCGATGCGCCGCGGCCTGATCGCCGTCGGCGGCGACACGGGCGACTTCGCGGGCGTGGGGATGATCGCGGGCAGTGTCTTCTTGTTCGGCAAGCCGGGCTTGCGCCCCGGCGCCGGCATGAAGCGCGGCAGCCTCGTCGTCCTCGGCGAGGCGCCGCCGCTCTTGCCGACGTTTCGCTTCGATTGCGTCTACCGACCCGTGTTCCTGAGCCTCTACTTGCGCCGCCTCCGCGACCTCGGCTTCGCGAAGGCGGACTGTCGGCCCAGGAGTTACCGACGCTACAGCGGCGACCTCGTGGCGCTCGGCAAGGGGGAGATCCTCATCGCGGCCGGCTCCTGAGCGTCGCCAACCTCATCACGCATTGCCGTAGCGCTCGCGGCCTGTCTCGTGGACTTCCCAGAGCCGCAGGCCGCCGACGAAGGCGTTGCGGTTGTCGCCGAGGCGGGCGAACGGCGGCAGGACCGGCAACTTCTTGGAATTGCCGCCGCCGAGGACGATGTAATCGGCGACGAAGGCGTCGCGGAAGCGCGCGACGATGTCGTTGACCGCGTCGAGCCACTTCTTCTTGCCGAAAAGTTCCAGGCCGCGCTCGCCGACGTAATCCTCGTAAGTGCGCTTCTTCTTGTAGGGCAAATGGGCCAGTTCGAGCGGCGCCACGACGTCCTCGACGACCAGCGCCGAGCCGAGGCCGGTGCCGAGGCCCAGGAAGAGCATCTTGCCGCCGTCGTAGCTGCCGAGCGCCTGCATGGCGGCGTCGTTGATGAGCTTGACGGGTCGGCCCAGCGCGGCCGCGAAGTCGAAGCCGACCCAGCCGGGGCCGAGGTTCTTCGGCTCGCTGTGGATCTGTCCCTGAACGACCGGGCCGGGGTAGCCGACCGTGACGGCCTCGTAGTCCCAGTCCGAGGCGGCGGCCCGCACGACGTCGACCATCTGTTGGGCCGTCAGGTCAGGTCCCGAGGCGAGCTTGCGCGCGTCCTCCCGGCCGGACGCCAGGATTTTGACGTGGGTTCCGCCGACGTCGATCACCAGCACCTTCATCGTCCCGCCTCCGCCACGGCACGGTCCGCCGCCACGAAGAAATTGTATGGGGAAGGGCCGGGCGTCGGAAACGAAAGGGGCTCGGCCGGTTTGTTCCGGCCGAGCCCCTGAGTGATCCCGCGGGGAGGCGGAATTACTTCTTGGCCTTGATCTTGATCTCCGACGCCAGCTTGTTCTTGACGTTCGGGTCCTTCTTGCTTTCCTTCTCTTCGTAGGTGACGACGACTTCGGCGCCCTCCTTGACGTCCTCGAGCTTGGCTTCTTTGCCGTCGGCGTCGACGAACTTGGTGTTCTTGCCGACGTTGATCTTGGTGTCCTTGTCCTTGCCCTCTTCCTTGACGAGGATGACCTTCCGCTTGCCGTCCTCGACCTTGGTGACCTTGCCCTTCAGCTCGGCGGCGAAGGCGACGCCGAGGCAGAGGACGAACATGACGAGGGCGGCGATGAGACGACGCAACATGAGACTCTCCTTGTGGCAGTCCGCCACGGGGTACGAAACGCCCCGACCCGCGCCGGGACGAGTTTCTCGGGGAAGCGACCTACGCAGGGATTCAACCACATTCTACGTCCGGGGTTTCGCCTCGGCCATGAAATTTCCTACTTACTCTGTTTGCGGTCGCGCGCCCTTGCCGTATCCTGGCAACGTCCTTCCCCGAACGAGGAGGCGTCCCATGTCCGTCGTCGTCGGCCTCGACCTCGGCACGACCACGCTCACCGCGCTGGCCCTCGCCGCCGACAGCGGCGACGTCCTGGCGCGGGTGACGGTCCCGAACCGGGCGGAAACGACGTCCGCCGCCGACAAGGCGCGGGGACGCTCCGAGTGGGACGTCACACGGATTGCCGAGACGGCGTGCCAGTGTCTGCGCCTGGCCGCCGACCAGATGGGCGCCGGCTGGTCGCGCCTCGCGGGCCTGGGGCTGACCGGCCAGCAGCACGGCTGTCTCCTCGTTGACGGCTCGCTGCGGCCGCTGACGCCGCTCGTCAACTGGCAGGACCGGCGCGGCGAAGAACCGTTCCCTGGGACGACTCTTACCTTCACGGAGCAGGCCGCGGCGATGTTCGATGAGAGGTATCCTCAGCGGACCGGCTGCCGGCTGGCGTCGGGGTTCATGGCGACCACGCTCTTCTGGATGGAGATCTATCGCGTCCTGCCGCCAGGAGCGAAGGCGTGCTTCCTCACCGACTACTTCGGCGCCCTGCTCACGGGCGCGGAGACCCCCGTCACCGACCCGACCTTCGCCGCCAGCGCCGGCGTCTACGACGTCCGCGCCGGGGCCTGGGCGGACGATCTCATCGCCGCCTTGGGTTTGCACCCGACGCTCTTCCCCGAGGTGCGTCCTTCCGGCTCGCTGCTGGGAACGATCGCGGCGCCGATGGCCGAGGCGACGGGTCTGCCGGAGGGGTTGCCGGTCTTCGTCGGCGTCGGCGACAACCAGGCGAGCTTCCTCGGCGGCGTCGCCGAGCGCGACGAGACGGAACTGGTCAACCTCGGCACCGGCGGGCAGGTGTCGGTCTTCAGCGAAGAGTTTCTGTACGACCCACTCCTGGAGACGCGCCCTTTTCCGGGCGGCGGCTACCTGCTCGCCTGCGTCGGCCTGTGCGGGGGACGCACTTACGCCCTTTTGGAGCGCTTCTTTCGCCAGGTGGGCGGCGATCTCTTCGAGATCGCCGACGAGAGGTCGCTTTATCAGACAATGAACCGCCTCGCCGAGTCGGTGTCGCCCGGCGCCGACGGCCTGCGCTGCGAGCCGTACTTCACGGGGACGCGCCACGACCCGAGCTTGCGCGGGCAGTGGACGGGAATGTCGGCGGAGAACTTCACGCCGGGCCACGTGACGTGGGCGCTGTTGGAGGGAATGGCTCGCGCCCTGAAGGACGGGCACGAGGTCGTCGCGCGGCGGTCGGGCGGCGTGAAGCCGCGCCTTGTGGGGGCGGGCAACGGCGTGCGCGAGAACGGGCTGTTGGCGCGGTTGGTCGCCGAGGAATTCGGCCGGCCGATGGAAGTACCGCGCTCCCGCGAGGAGGCGGCGTTCGGCGCGGCGTTGCTGGCGGGCGTCGGCGCCGGCGTCTTCCCCGACGTGGCAGCGGCGGGCCGACTGGTTCGCTACGCCTGAGTCGCTTGCGGCTTCGCACCTCGCGAAGCCGCAAGCGGTATCACGATCACTCTCTCACGGCTCGCCGCGAATGATGATCGTGCCGACGCGCGGCTGATACTCGGCCGCTTCGTCCTTGTCCTTCGGATTCTTGGGCTTGCCGACCTTCTTGAAGAGGTACACGGTGACGGGCTGGTTCGCCTTCAAGTCCGTCACCTCGGCCGTGTAGCCGGGCGCTTTCTTGTCCGGGCCTTTTTTCTCGTCCAGTTGCTTCGGCGTGTAGCGCGTCACCTTGCCCTTGTCGTCGAAGTTCTGCGGCAGCACGAGCGTGCGCACCTTGAGGTCGTCGCCGACCGGCAGGTCGTAGCTCTTCCACTCCCTGCCGACGTACACGCTCAATTTGAGGGTTCCCTTGTCGGGCAACTGGGCGAGTTTGCCCTGCAACTCGCCGGTCTTGACGAGCTTCTCCTTCGGCTCGGCCTTCTCCTTCGGCGCCGGCTTCTCGTCGGCCGCGAGCAGGGGCCACGCCACGACGAACGCCGCCACCAGCCCGAACCACCGCGACCTACGCATGACTCGCCCCCCGAAGAGTGACACCTCGCCCTCTCCGGAAATCATACCCTTTCTCCCCCGCCCGAGCCACTCGACCGCCGCCTGTCGAACACCCGCATGTCTTCGACAGGCGGGCAATCTCTAAAACACGTTCTCGATCGTACTGCCCGCGATCGAACCGTTGAGCGTGTCGGTTACGGTGATATTCTGACGTCCCTTCTTCCGCAGCACCAGGCCGGCAAAGGTATGCACGCCCTGGTCCGCCGCCTTGAAGGTATAGTTGCCCGGCAGCGTGGCTGCCCTGTCGGAGTTGGTGAAGTGGACCGTACCGGCGTAGCTGGTCGCCGTGTTGTTGTAGGCGTCGCGGGCGGTCAGCGTGACGCTGAAGGCGCTGCCCGCCGTGCTGCCGGCCGGGGCGGTGACGCCCAGGCGGCTGGCCATCGCGGGGCTGACGGTGATGCCCGTTTCGCTGCCGGTGACGCTGAGGGTCAGGGTGTCCGTGGCCGTGAGCGACTGCGTGCCGGCGGTCTTCAGGGTCGCGCTGAAGGTATGTAATCCGCTATCAGCGACCGTGAATGTGTAGAAAGCCGGCAGGACGGCCTGGCCGTCGGAACTGGTGAAGCGGATCGTGCCGGTGTAGTCGGCGGCCGTCGTGCCGTCCGTGTTCTTCGCCGTGACGGTGAAGCTGCCAGGCACACCCGCGGTCGTCGTCGTGGGGAAGCCGCTCACGGCCAGGTTCGCGGCCGTCGGCGTACTGGCGGCGGCCGGCAGCACCCACGGCTCCGGCCCGTGAACGCCGTCGTCGGCACGGAAGAACAGGATACCGTTGCTGTTGGTCAGGTTGGCAGGGTACGAGCCGGTGCCGCCGGGGTTGATGTCCGCGACCTGGACCGTGCCGGCGACCGTGCCGTCACTTTGCCACAGTTCGACCCCGCCGGAGCCGCCGTCGTTGGCGGCAAAGTACAGGGTGCCGTTGACATTGGTCAAACTGACGGGATGCGAACCGATGCTGCCGGGATTGATGTCCTTGACCAGGACCGTCCCGCCGGCGGTGCCGTCGCTCTTCCACAGCTCGCGGCCGTCGGTGCCGTCGTCGGCCGTGAAGAACAGGGTGCCGTTGACGTTCGTCAGGTCGGAGGGGTTTGAGCCGGTGCCGCCCGGGTTGACGTCCTTGACCAGCACCGTGCCGGCGGCCGTGCCGTCGCTCTTCCACAACTCGCGCCCGTGAATCCCGTCGTCCGCGCTAAAGTAGCTGGTCGCACCGATCACCACGGGTCCGGAGGGATCCGAGGAGCGGGTCGTGTTCACGTCCAGGAGCAGGTGGGGCGCCTGCGAGGGCACGACGCGGTCCTCGAGCGCCTCCACAAGGAGCGCCCGCCGGCGCGTCCCCGCTCGGGAAATGGGGCGCACCGACTTCGCACGGCGGATCGATTTCATCCAGTTTCAAAAAAAAAGGTCTTCATAGTAGTATTTCCTCGAAGGGGGCGCGTGCGTCCCCGATGGAATTCGTCCGAAGGCGGGGCGAACGTCGCCCGCACCATGTGAGAGTGAAACGATCCCGGAGCGGCGCGGCCTCAGCCCGCCGCTCCGCCGGGGGGGACGGCACGGTCCAGATCGGCGCCGCGCCGTCCAGGCTGGGGTACGGTCCCGACAGCGCCGGACAGCGGGCGCCGGGCACCACTTGAACGTCGAAGATCTCCTCCACCCCGGTCACGAACTCGAGGTGGGCCGTCAGCCGGCCCGTGCCCAGGTCCACGACGCCGACGCCGCACTTCAGCTCCGGCCGCCGGGCCGCGATCGGCATGCCGCCGAACGTCGACGTCTCGCGGATCTTCGACAGGCCGACGAACGCGAAGCGGTCGAACAGGGCCAGGCCGCGCGTGTATCCGGGCAGTTCGGCCACCGTGTCCGCCTTGCCGTTGGCCGGATCGACCAGCACCAGCTGCCCCGCCCCCGAGTGCAGCATCCAGACCCGGCCGCGATGGACGCGTGGCGAGTGCGGCATGGCGAAGCCGCGCGCCACCGTCTGGCCGCTGGCGATGTCGATCAGACAGCCGCTGGCCGCCTTGTTCGGCCGCCAGCCCTGCGGCGTATCGGTCTCGGCCAGGACGGTCACATATTTCGGCGCGCCGTCCGCCATCGCCAGGCCGTTGAGGTGGCAGCGGTCCTCGGCGGCCAGGGCGGTGAGGAACGGCGGCCGCCAGCGCGGCACGAAGCTGTGCCGGTCGTCCAGCGTGCATAAGCAGCCGAAGGCGGTGTTGACGAGCCACAACTCGTCGCCCGCCCAGACCAGCTCGTGGGCCTGGATCTCGCCGGTGAAGTGGGAGGAGCGCGTCAGGAAGCAGGCGTCGTGCCGGCCGGCGGGCTCGACCCGGGGGGCGAGGTCGAGGGCGCTCTTGAGGAACCAGACCTGGGCACGAGCGCCGACGGCGATGCCCTCGGGCTTGACGGCCAGTCCCATGGCACGCTCAAAGTTGTGGTACGACAGGGTCAATTCGCCCTGCGCGACGCCAACGGCGACGACCTTGCCGGCCTGATAGGTGGACACGAGCAGCGAGACCCCCAGCTGGTTCAGCAGCGCGGGGAACGTGCGCGTGTATTCGTGGCGGATTTCGCGCGTGGCCGGAGCAGTCGTCCTTTCGGGCGGCGCGGCGGCGGAGTCCGTCGTCTCGCGCACTCTCTCGATTTCAAGCACGGTCATGGAATCTCCTTGTGTCACTGCCTGGGGACAGGGATCGGCTTGGGAATGTCAACGCCACCCTTCCCGGCGCGCGAACCGAACGCCGGGGCGGCGCCAGGCCGGTGAGGTGGCTTGCTTGGCGGTAAGAACCTCACCGGCCGCATTCTTTCAAGAATCAGGGGTGAGGCGTTCGGTCGTCATGCGACGCCGTATTAGCGTTACCCGGCCTCCGGATTCCTGTTACAATCCTTCACGGGCGATTCGAGTTCCGTACGGGGAATAATCCATGGCCATCATCATTGAAGCCGTCTACGAGAACGGGGTTCTGAAACCGTCGGCGCCGCTTCCCTGGAAAGACGGCGAGCGGGTCAGCGTTGCCGTCAGCAGCCTCGACAGCCCGATCCTGAAGGGGTACGGGATCATGGGCTTCAAGGGTGACGCGGAAACCCTGGAGCGAATCGCCCTCGATCCCGAGTTCTTGCCGGAGGAGGCCTGATGACGTTCGCGGACCTCGTGGCCGGAGTACACGTTTTCGTGGATGCCAACGCGCTGATCTACCATTTCTCACCTCACCCTGTATTTGGACCTGCCTGCAAGCAACTCGTGGCGGACGTCGAGAACCAAACTCTCGCCGGCTACACTTCTCCCCACATCGTGGGCGAAGTTGCCCATGCGTTGATGATCGTCGAAGCCCTTGCCCTTCCCGGCTGGGGCGTGAGCAACGCTCCCAAACGCCTGAAAAAACAGCCGGGCACCGTGCAACAACTGGTCCGCTTCCACAAAGCGGTCGAGGACATTTTCCACTCCCGCCTCCAAGTCCTGCCGATTCGGCCCGACCTCATGCTCAAGGCCGCAGTTCTCAGCCGGCAATTCGGCCTATTGACCAATGACGCCCTCGTCGTTGCCATCATGCAAGAGCACGGACTGACCGCGCTCGCCAGCCACGACGCCGATTTCGACCGTGTGCCAGGCATTACGCGCTACGCCCCCGTTTGACGCGCCGGCGCGCGGACCGAGCGCCGGGGCGGTGCCAGGCCGATGAGGTGGCTCTGCTTGGCGGTAAGGACCTCACCGGCCGCTTTCTTCAAGGACCAGGATCACGGACACGGACTCGACAACTGGCCCCGCTTACACGGCAGCTGGCAACATCCGAGCCGCATGGTACAATTCACCTCGTGACGCAAGTGACTTTCCTTTGTGGCTGGGGACTGAGTCCATGATTCATGACCGCATTACCGTTGATCCCAAGATCATGTTCGGCAAGCCGGTGATCAAGGGAACCCGCATCACCGTGGAACTTATCCTGCGCAAGCTGGCGGAAGGGATGACGGACGAGCAAATCCGCGGGCACCACCCGCACCTCACGGTGGAGGACGTTCGGGCCGCGGCGGGCTTTGCCGCGGCCCACCTGGCGAGTGAAGAAATCGTGGTTGCTACGGGTGAGCTTCTGTGAATCTCCTTGCGGACGAATGTTGTGATGCCCTGGTCGTGGACGGCCTGCGCCGTGACGGCCACGACGTGGTCTACGTGAAGGAGATTGCACGGGGGACCGATGACAACACCGTCTGCAAATGGCGGCGGGCCAGCAGCGGGTTCTCCTGACCGAAGACAAAGACTTCGGCGAACTGGTGGTGCGCTTGAAACTGCCTGCCTACGGGATCGTTCTCCTCCGCATGAACCCGGCAGACAGCGCCGGCAAGCTGTCACGACTGCGTCAACTCCTGCAACACCACGCCCAACGTCTGCCCGGTTCATTTGTCGTCCTCTGTGAGAAGAAGGCCCGCTTCCGTTCGTTATAACGGACGAAACCCGAGTCATAGAAAAATTAAGGACGGTTTTTATATTATTCTAGGGCGCGGTCGTCTTTCCCTTCTCGCCCACTAACGCCTCCGCTTCACGGAGCAGCAGCGGGTAGACGACCGCTTCGTGCCAGCCGCCCCACCATGTGACGGCCGTGTCCTCGAGCGCTTCCCGGTTGGCCTCGTCGATCCAGTGGGCGGCCTCGACCAGGCAGCGGCGGGCCTCCGCGGTGTGCCCCAGGCGGTGGTGGGCCATGGCCAGGAAGCACCAGTCCCAGGACCGGGGGCGATAGATGTTCGCCGCCGCCTCGAAGCACCGAACCGACTCCTCATACCGGCCGGCGCGGTAGAGCGCCGCTCCGCGCGCCCAGGCGCCCCAGTTCCAGATGGAGCCGGCGACGTGGATCAACGGCAGCAGTCGGGCCATGTCGGGGAGGGTGTCGTCCCTCAGCACACAGGCGAGAAGCACGTTGCCGGCCGTCTCCCGGTCTTCGGTCTTCTCGAAGCGCTCCACCATGGCCGCGCAGGTCTGCCGGTAGGCGGCCACGTCCCCTGCCGCGACGTGAGCCACGGCCCGGAACCGCCAGACGTTCGATTGGTCGGGTCCGAGTTCGCAGGCCTTGGCGAACTCGGCCGCCGCCTCGCGCCACTGGCGGAGTTCGGTGCGGCGGACGCCACGGTTGCGGTGCATTTCCAGGCGGATCTGCGGGTCGCGCGGGCTCAGCGTCAAGGCGGCGTCATACTCGGGAACCGCCTCGACGGCCCAGCCCATTCCGGCGAAGGCGCGGGCGCGGAGGACGTGCAGCCGGGGGTCGTCCGGCGGCGGGAAACCGTCGATCAGCTCTCGGGCCTCGCGGTCGTAGAGCTGGCACTCCAACCAGTCCCACCAGGGGAGCGGTGTGGGCGTCGTCCAGGTTGCCGGCATTCACATACCACCGGCCCCGGTCGAGCAAGGCGTTCGCGGCCTTCAACCCTTCCAGCCCCCGCTGGATTAGCGCGGCGCGGTCCTGGGCGAGTATTTGGGCCTTATCGGTCTGTTCCTTCTCCTCTTGGGTTCGTGCCTGTTCCTGGCGGATCAAGACGTTGCTGGCCGCCAAGCCGACGAGCGCCAGGACCACGACCAGCGCGGCCGCCGAGGCGGCGACGGAGGCCCGCTTGTTCCGCCGCGCCCCCTTGCGGAACCGATACCCGAACGACGGCGGACAGGCCAGCACCGGCTCGTCATTCAAGTAGCGCTGGACATCCGCCGCGAACCCGCTGGCCGTCTCGTAGCGGCGGTTGCGGTCCTTCTCCAGCGTCTTCATCACGATCCAGTCCAGCTCGCCGCGGACCAGCTTCGTCAGCTTGCCCGGCTCCGTGTGCCGCCGCGTCGAGATCGTCGCTAGCCCTTCGCCCGCTTCACTCAGCCGCGTGCTCGGCTTGGGCGGCTCCTCCTCCTTAATTATCCGGAGAATCTCGGCATACGCCGCCTCTTTAATCCGCTTGTGGGTCAGCGGCGTGTTCCCCGTCAGCAGCTCGTACAGCAGCACGCCGAGCGAGTAGATGTCGCTGCGCGTGTCCACGCCCAGGGCGCTCATCTCCGCCTGCTCCGGGCTCATGTACTCCAGGGTGCCGACCATGGTCCCGTACTGCGTGAACAGGGTCCGCTCGGTCAGCTTTTGCTCGGCGGACACTTCCTAGTCGGTCGTGCGCCGCCAGAAGGGCCTCGACTTCCTGGCGCAGCCCTTCGTTGCTGCCGCAGACCTGGTCGAGGTAGGCGGCGCGTTCCTCGGGCGAGCCTTTTTCGATGGCCGTCTCGAAGATCGATCGTTCCGAAAAACGTTGCTCCGTCATGGTCCCGCACTCCACTGCGCGGCAGGGCCTCGGCTTTCCACAAGACAATGCGGAATCCCGCGGCCAAACCTGCCAGGTTTTTTTCAGGCAAGCGAAAAAGGCGTCAATCGCGCTCGCCGCGCTCGCCCGACCGGTCGAGTTCGCGACGCAGCCAGGCGCGGGCGTAGGCCCAGTGGCGATAGGCGGTGCGCTCGGAAATGCCGAGGCACTTGGCCGCCTCGGGCAGCGGGAGTCCCGCGAAGAAGCGAAGCTCGACCAGCCGGGCGATCACGGGCTCCCGGGTCGCCAGTCGGGACAGCGCCTCATCGACGGCGAACAACTCGCCGCCGGTCGAATCAATGGCCAACTCCGCCTCGAGCAGATCGTGGCGTTGCCAGCCGCCGCCGTGCTTCTCCGCCTGTTTGCGGCGGGCGTTGTCGATGAGGAGGCGCCGCATGGCCTCGGCCGCGGCGCCGAAGAAGTGCGCTCGGCTGTCCCAGTGCCGGGCCTTCTCCGCGTCCACCAGCCGCAGGTAAGCCTCGTGGACCAGGGCGGTGGCCTGGAGCGTCTGGCCGGGCGACTCCTGGGCCAACTTTTGCGCCGCCAGCTTGCGCAGCTCGTCGTAGACCAGCGGCAAGAGTTGCTCGGCGGCGTGGGGGTCGCCTTGCTCGATGGCGGACAGGATGCGGGTTACTTCACTCATTTGTCTTCACCCAGCGGCCCGAAGGACCAATCGGAACGTCCCCTCGACACCAGAGCGGTTTTGGAATCATTGACCGCCTAATGAGGGCGCAAGTCCAGGCTCGCGGGCCGCGACTCCGCCCACGCCTCCAGAAGCCGCTCGACCTTGCGCGCCGCCGGCGCCTCGTCGGGTTCCTCCTTGCCAGGCGCGCTCCCCCAGACGACGCGCACGCCGTCGCCGCGCAGGATAAGCCCACCTTCGCCGGCCTCGTAAGTCGTCAACGCGAGTCGTTCCCCGTGCGGCCGCAGTAAGGCGGCGACGGCGGCGGCCGACGTGACGACGGGGTCGCCCCACGGCCGGCCGGCGGCGCCCTTCGGCGACGACGTGACCTCCAGCACCGGCAGCCCGTCGGCGCCCGCCGACGGCGGCAACAGGACGGCGGCCCCGTTGACGACGCGCAGCACGTCGCCGGAGCGGACGGCCAAGGTCGGCGTTCGGAAGACGAGGCGGACGCGGACGGCGTCGGGCGGGACGGCACGCACCTCCACGACGTTCTCGACCCACGGGTGGCGGGCGAAGGCGTCGGCGAGGCGGAAGGGCAGGTCGTCGTCGAGGACGCGCAGCCGGTCGGGCAGGCGGGCGAGGTACTGCACCTCGTGCAGGAAGGCGGGGCGCTCGTAACCGGGGGGAGGCGAACAATCGATGTCGTCGAAAGCGGTCGTGTAGCGGCCGTCGAGGCGGAGGCGCTCGCGCGCCGCCCGGCCGAGGAAGACGACGCCGAGGAGGAGCGCGCCCGCCCCCCCGAGCAGCACCAGAGCCGGCACGAACTGTCGTCGCATGGGCCGTCCCTGACGGCCGCCCGCCGCTGGCGACGTCGCGCCAGGCCGCGGGCGGCTCACCAAACCGTCACCTCCAACTCCAGGTCGACGCCGAAGCGCTCCTTGACGCGGCTGCGCATCAGGTCGACGAGGCGGAGGACGTCGCGCGCCGCCGCCTCGGGATGAATGACGATGCAGTTACTATCCCTCTCGCTGATCTCGGCGCCGCCGACGCGCGTCTTGGCCAGGCCGGCCTGCTCGACCAGCGCCGCGGCGTTGACGGCGCGCGGGTTCTTGAAGACGCGGCACGACGGCGCGAAGCTCGCCGGCTGGCCGGCCTTGCGCTGGATCCACGCCCGGCGCATCCGCTTGACGATCGCGGCCGGGTCGTCCGGCTCGAGTTGAAAGTCGGCCGTCAGGATGACCGGGTCGTCGAGGTTGCTCCAGTGGTAGCCGAAGCGCAGCTCGTCGCGCTCGCGCACCTGCGGCTCGCCCCTGGCGTCGAGGACTTCGACGGCGCGGACGAACTGGCCGATGTCGCCGGAGCGGTCGCCGGCGTTGCAGCGCAGGGCGCCGCCGACGCTGCCGGGAATGCCGACGAGCGTCTCGAGTCCGGCGAGGCCGTGGCGCGCGGCCTGCGAGATGAGGGCGCTGACGGGGGCGCCGGTGCCCGCGCGGACGCGCTGGCCTTCGACGGTGACCCCCGTGAACGCCGGCTCGCTGAGGCGCAGGACCGCCCCCTTGACCCCCTCGTCGCGCACCAGGACGTTGCAGCCGCCGCCGAGGACGCGCAGCGGCACGCCGCCCTCGTGGCAGCGGCGGACGACAGCCGACAACTCCTCGCGCGAGCGCGGCTGGACGAGCATCTCGGCGGGCCCGCCGAGCTTCAGGTACATGTACGGGGCGAGGCGTTCGTTCGGGCGGACGATGTCGCCGAGGTCCTGCAGGGGGTGCATGCGTGTGCCCTCGCGGACGCGGTGCCGGGAATCGCCTCATGATAGGAGGGGGCGCGGCGCGGCGTCAACGCGAAGCGCCGGCGACGCGAGCTTATGTGCCCGGATAGAGGCTGTTGACGGATAACTCCACGTCTTCGACGTCGCCACGGAAGACCGCCGTGAAAAACTGGAGGACGCCCGCGAAGCCGAGGAGGGCGAATTGCGTCTTCACCGAGGAAAAGGCGACCCAGGCCGGCCACTCGCGATACTCTCGACCGTCCGTGAGGCGGAGCGTGACTTGGCCGTAACGGACAGGGACAGGAGTGCTTGTGGCGGAGTGAGACGTCCCTCGCGGGGCGTTCGCGAGATCGAGGCCAATGGCCATCGCGATGTTTTCGTGGAACACCGTGTCATCGGCTCCGGTGTCGAGAAGCGCTTCAACGGCTTGCGATCCCGTCGGACCAATCAGGCTCACCGTGACCAGCGGGCGCGGCCGAACGAACCTTCCCCCGAGCGACGTCGCGGGGACAGGGATCGGTTGAAGTCGATAGCGGAAACGCAGGCTCATCACAGCAGCGCCACGTCGGAGGGGACCACATACGACAGGACGACGCTGCCGGGAGGGATTCCGGCCGCTTCCAGCCTCTTGTACAAATCCGGGACGTCCGCCGCGGCGGCGACGATGCGGGTGCCGTCGAGGCTGAAAGCGACGTGCTGATCCGCGTATTTCTGCAGTTCCGCCTCGGGAAAATGGGGGCGGTTCTGGATGTACAACGTCAGATCGGGCACGTCGACCGCCTTGCCGTTGACGCTCATGGTTGACTCTCCGGGCGTGGGGATGGGACGAGTCCGAAGCGCATGTTACCAGGCCGGACGGGACGTGCCAACCTACGGTCACCGCCGCGGCTCGTGGGCGAGGTTGAGGTTCGGCAATCTCCCCTGTTTGACGTCCTCGACCAGACGGGGCAACTCCTTGCCGCCGCCGCCCGGCCACACCATCTCGCCCAAAAGCGCAAGCCATTCCATGTCGATGGGCTGCCGGCCCTCGTCCGTCGAGTGCTTGACCATCGTGGCAAAGTCGATGGCGTCTTGCCCCCTCTTAACGAGTTCGCGGAGGGGCGCGAGCATGGCCCCGTACTTGTTAGCCAGGGCGGCCTCCAGAGTCGGCACGCGATAACGCTGGCTCCCCTTTTCCTCCCACACGGCCGTCCGCAGCGTCTCCTCGATGTCCGCCCGGTGGGGGTAGGTCACGTCGAGGATCGACTGCGTGTCGCCGGGCAGGAAGAAGCCCGTCACGCCGGCGAACGTCCGGACGTCCAGGGACGGATACAGGTCGCGCAGGGCCTTCACGGCGCGGGCGTGGTTGCGGCCCGCCTTAACCAGGATGTCGACGTCCTTGGTGGACCGGGGGCGCCCCGTCCAGCCGGCGATGCCGTGGGCGCCCGTCAAGACGAACGGGATCTTCTTTTGCCGGAGCGTCCGGAAAATCGCGTCGAGTTCGATCACGCCGGCGGCCCTCCGGTTCCACATCCGCCGATACTGCTCGCTGAGTCCTTCGCACTCCGTCACGGCGTCGGCGTGGCTCTGCGAGCTGCGGTTCCCCTTCCAGGCGTCCGCCGCCCACGCGGGGATGCTCCGCGGCGACGGGACGGTTTCGGTTCGGCGGGTCATCGGCCCTCCCTTCTCTCCGGCAGAGCGAGTGCGGTTCTCGGCGCTATGTACCCCGGTAGAGGCTGTTCGTCGTCAGTTCCACCTCTTCGAGGTCGCCGCGAAAGATGGCCGTGAAGAACTGGAGGAAGCCGGCGAAACCGAGCAGGGGGCGGTTCAACGGGGCCGACGTAAAGCCGACCCACGCTTTCCACTCCCGACGCTCCTGCCCGTCGGTGGTGCGCAGAGTGACTTCGGCGTAGCGGACGGGAACAGGCGTCATCGCGACCCCGACGGAAATGCCTGTTGGAGCGCCGCCGAGGTCAATCCCGGCTTTTTCGGCGGTCTTTTCGTCGAAAACGGTGTCGTCCGCGCAGGTGTCAAGTCGCCCGGCCAGGAGTACGCCGCCGGCCGGACCGATCAGCGTAACGGGAACGATGGGACGTGGTCGAACCCAACGTCCGCCCAGCGGCACAACGGATCGCGAGGTCGTGAAAAGTCGATAGCGAAACCGGAGGCTCATCAGAAGATCGCCACGTTGGGGTCGTCGACGTAGTCCAGGATGACCGAATCCGCGGGAACGCCGGCCGCGTCCAGTTTCTTGAACAGCTCGCCGAGGTCCGCCCCGAAGGCGACGAGGCGAGTGCCGTCGACGCTGAAGGCGACGTGCTGACCCACGTACTTCAGCAACTCTTCTTGCGGGAAGAGATCGACGTTCCGCAAGTACGGCCCCAGATCAGGCGGATCGACGGCCTTGCCGTTGACGTTCATGGTCGGCGCTCCGGGCGGGGAAACAAGGTCTCGCTGCCTCAAGTATTTTACCATGCCCCGCTTCTTCCACCAATGCCCCAAGATTCGGTCCCGCGCGACGAACTACGGAAGGGACGGCGCGGGAGGCACGATCCCGCCGATTGACGGAGGGGTTAAGCCTCGCTACCCTGACATTTTAGTACCCCGTCCCTCGGATACCGGACTCCATGCCCGAGCAATACATCCTCACAGTCGAGAATCTCAGCAAGGCGTACAACAAGCGCGAGGTCATCAAGAACATGACCCTCGCCTTCTTTCCCGGCGCCAAGATCGGCGTCATCGGCGGCAACGGCACCGGCAAGTCGACGCTGCTGCGCATCATGGCCGGCGTCGACAAGGACTACCTCGGCACCGTCCGCCACGCCAACGGCATCAGCATCGGCTTCGTCCCCCAGGAGCCCAAGCTCTCCGAGGACAAGACCGTCCGCGAGAACATTGAGGAGGCCGTCGCCGCCACCCGCGCCCTGCTGACGCGCTCCGAAGAACTCGGCGCCAAGTTCGGCGAGGATCTCTCTCCCGAAGAGATGGAGAAGGTCCAAAACGAGTTCGACCGCGTGCAGGACCAGATCGCCGCCGCCGACGCCTGGGACCTCGACCGCCACGTCGAGATCGCGATGGACGCCATGCGCCTCCCGCCCGGCGACGCCATGCCGAACACCCTCTCCGGCGGCGAGCGCCGCCGCGTCGCCCTGTGCAAGACGCTCCTGCAGCACCCCGACATGCTGCTGCTCGACGAGCCGACCAACCACCTCGACGCCGAGTCGGTCGCCTGGCTGGAGCGCTTCCTGCTCGACTACCCCGGCACCGTCATCGCCGTCACGCACGACCGCTACTTCCTCGACAACGCCGCCCAGTGGATCCTCGAGCTGGACCGCGGCAATTACTACCCGTGGGAGGGGAATTACTCCTCCTGGCTGGAGCAGAAGCAGGCCCGCCTGATGGTCGAGGAGAAGCAGGAGTCGGCCCGGCGCAAGCAACTCGCCCGCGAGGCCGAGTGGGCGCGGCTGGCCCCGCGCGCCCGCGTCGCCAAGAGCAAGGCCCGCCTCACCGCCTACGAGAAGCTCGCCTCCCAGGAAGTCGACGAGCGCCAGGGCGAGCTGGTCATGCAGATCCCGCCGGGGCCGCACCTCGGCGACATCGTGGTGCGGGCGGAGAGCGTCAGCAAGGGGTTCGGCGATAACCTCCTCATGGAGGACATGATCTTCGACCTGCCGCGCGGCGGCATCGTCGGCGTGATCGGCCCCAACGGCGCCGGCAAGACGACGCTGTTCAAGATGATCGTCGGCCAGGAGAAGCCGGACGCCGGCAAGCTCCGCGTCGGCGACACCGTCGTGCCGGCCTACGTCGACCAGTCGCGCGACACGCTCAACGACGCCAACAGCGTCTTCGAGGAGATCACCGGCGGCGTCGACTTCCTGCAGCTCGGCAAGC
The DNA here is from genome assembly GCA_038229635.1 of Gemmatales bacterium. Lineage (GTDB taxonomy): Bacteria > Planctomycetota > Planctomycetia > Gemmatales > Gemmataceae > DATFNV01. Next base: position 34,413 of record JBBROG010000003.1, on the reverse strand, counting down.
GCAAGGTGGCGTCGCGCGGCTACGTCGCGCAGTTCAACTTCAAGGGGCCGGACCAGCAGCGCAAGGTCGGCGAGCTGTCCGGCGGCGAGCGCAACCGCGTCCACCTGGCGAAGCTGTTGCGCCGCGGCGGCAACCTGCTGCTGCTCGACGAGCCGACGAACGACCTCGACGTCGAGACGCTGCGGGCGCTGGAGGAGGCGATCCTGAACTTCGGCGGCTGCGCCGTCATCATCACCCACGACCGCTGGTTCCTCGACCGCATCGCCACGCACATCCTCGCCTTCGAGGGGGACAGCAAAGTCGTCTGGTGCGAGGGGAATTATCAGGTGTACGAGGCCCAGCGCAAGGAGCGCCTCGGCCAGGAGGCCGACCAGCCGCACCGCATCCGCTACAAGAAGCTGACGCACTGAGACGCCGGCCCGATGGGCGTGAGGGAGGAGGGGATCCAATGGCCTTTAGCGACTTTATCTACCCGGAAGCATTGCAGCAACTCGGCCTGCGGGTCGCGAACTCGCTCGACATGTTCGCCCGGGTCGCCGACCTTCCCGCCACTCCGGTCTTGCGCGGCGCGCTGGCGATCAATATCCCGCTGGCGACGACGGCCAACACCGAGGCGGCTCGGGCCGCCTGGATGGTCGCCCCGATCCTCAGCGACTTGTGGGGGCGGTATCAGGGGCAGATCAACCTTCACTCGGGCCTTCAATTCGCCGCCGACCCCGAGGCCGGGCTGATCGGCTACTGCGATTTCCTCATCGGCCGGGCGCCGCAGCAGCCGCAGATCGTCGCCCCCGTCGTCGTGATCTTCGAGGCGAAGAGTAACGCCGTCATCGACGGCTTCGGGCAGTGTATCGCCGGCATGGTTGGCGCGCAGCGCTTCAACCGTCGCGCGGGCAACGGGATCGAGGCGATCTACGGCGTCAGCACCACGGGGACCCAGTGGCGGTTCTTGCGCCTGAATGACTCCCTCCTGACGATCGACCTGGTGGAGTACACCATGTCCCACGTCGACCGGCTGCTCGGCATCCTGGCCCACGTCGTCGGCCCGGTGCCGGGGGCCGCGGCCGCGTGAGAAACCGTCGCCCCCGCAAGGGGGTACTTTCCGAGGTGAGAGTTTCCCTCTGGCAGGACGGGCACCTTCCCATGATGGAGTTGCGCGGCGTCACGAAGGTCTACCAGCAAGGGCGGCGCACCGTCCACGCGGTGCGCGGCGTCGACCTGCGCGTCGACGCCGGCGAGTACGTCGCCATCATGGGGCCGAGCGGCTCGGGCAAGTCGACGCTCATGCACCTGCTCGGCGCCCTCGACACGCCGACGACGGGCAGCGCCCTCTTCGACGGCCGCGACCTGCGCGCGATGTCCGACAAGGAGCGCTCGCTGCTGCGGCGCACGCGCGTTGGCTTCGTCTTCCAGTTCTTCAACCTGTTGCCGACGCTGACCGCCGTCGAGAACGTCGCCCTGCCGCTGCTGCTTGGCGGGCAGGCGCGCCAGGCGGCGCGGAAGTCGGCCTTCGACGCCCTGGAGCGCGTCGGCCTCGGCGACCGCGCCGACCACTTCCCCGAAGAGATGTCCGGCGGCGAGATGCAGCGCACCGCCATCGCCCGCGCCCTCATCAGCGAGCCGGACGCGATCCTCTGCGACGAGCCGACGGGGAACCTCGACTCGGCCACCAGCAAGGACATCCTGTCGCTGTTGCGCAGCCTGCCCGAGGCCGGCAAGCGCGCCGTCGTCATGGTGACGCACGACCCTCTCGCGGCGGCCTACGGCGACCGCGTCGTTCACATCCGCGACGGGCTCGTCGAGCGCGAGGAGACGCGGCGCGCGGCGGTCCTCGTAGGTCAGGATTCCGATCCTGACACGCATTTGGGAATGTCAGGATCGGAATCCTGACCTACGGGTCGGAGGCCGCATGTTTTCTCTGTTCCGGACGCTCAGCCTGCGCTACCTTCAACTCCGCTGGGGCCTGAACGTCCTCGTCGTCCTCAGCATCGCGCTGGGCGTCGTCGTCTGGGTGGCGACGGCGACCCTGTACGAGAGCCTGGAGAGTTCCATTCTCGTCAGCATCAACCCGCTCGCCGGCGTCGCCGACCTGCTCGTCAGCAACGGCGAAGTCGGCGTGCCGCGCGCCGCCGAGGCCCGCCTCGCCGCCGTGCCCGGCGTCCGCGCCGTGCGGCCCTTCCTCATCGAGTCGGTCCGCGTCGTCGGCGGCGACGGCGAGCGCCACCCCGCCCTGCTCTTCGGCGTCGAGCTGCCCAAGGGCGAAGAGGCCGGCGGTTGGATGGGCGACGTCACGGTGAGCGACGGCACGCTGGTCAACTACGGCGTCGCCCGCCTGCTGAAGCAGAAGCCGGTCGTCGTCGGCCGCGCCCTCGACGCCCTGTTGCCGCAGGGCGGGAAAAAGTTCAAGATCCTTGCCGCCGGCGCCACGCACGAACTGACGCGCGTCGGCACCGTCGAGGCGGGCGGGCCGGTCGCGGCGCTCGGCGGCAACGTGCTGCTGATGGAATGCGACCTCGCCGCCCAGGTCGTCGGCCGCCCCGGACGGGTCAGCCGCCTCGACGTCCTCCTCGAGCCGGGCGCCGACGTCGCGCGGGCGACCGCCGCCATCCGCGCCGAACTCGGCGCGGGGCGCGACGGCGAGGTGCGCACGCCGCGCGCCGAGGACGACCGCGTCCGCGAGGCGCTCGCCCCGCTCAAGATCGGCTCGCTCATCGTCAGCACCGGCGCCCTCGTCGTCGGCATGTTCCTCGTCTTCAACACGCTGTCCGTCAGTGTCGCCGAGCGCCGCCACGACATCGGCGTCCTGCGCTCCGTCGGCGCCACGCGCGACCAGATCCGCCGCCTGTTCCAGGGCGAGGCGCTGCTGCTCGGCCTGGTCGGTTCTCTCCTCGGCATTCCGCTGGGGATCGGGCTGGCCCGCGTTTTGCTCGGCCCCATCGGGCAGATGGTCATCGACGCCCTCGGCACGGTGCCGATGCGGGCGCCGCCGCTGGCCGACCTGATGCCGACTTTGGCGACCGCTCTCGTCGCCGGCGTCGCCACGTCGGTCGTCGCCTCGCTGCTCCCCGCCCTGCGCGCCGCGGGCGAGGAGCCGGCCGACGCGGTGCGGCGCGTGCCGTCGCCGGCCGGGCTGCCGGCGCGAGCTCTCCAACTCGCCGCCTGCCTGGCGCTGCTGGCGCTCGGCGTGTTCCTCTTCGCCGCCAAGGACCACCTGCCGGCGCGCCGCTACGTCGTCTTCGCCGCCATCGGCTGCGTCTTCCTGTCGGCGTTCCTGGCCATCGCCCTGTCCGCCGCCGCCTGCGCCCGCCTGCTGCGGCCGCTGGCGCAACTCGTCTTCCCCGTCGAGGGGCGGCTGGCGGCCGACAACCTGGTGCGGGCGCCGGGGAGGACGGGGCTGGTGATCGCGGCGCTAGCGGCGTGCGTGGCGCTGATGGCTCACACAGCCGGTATTATCCGCAGTAACGAGGTCGCCGTCGTCGGTTGGCTCGAACGCGCCGTCACCGCCGATCTGGTCATCACCTCGGGCGGTCCCGTCAGCGCTACCGGCCAGACGATGTCGATGCCCGAAGGAATCCTCGACGAGCTGGCGAAGGAGTTGCCGGGCGCACGCCTGGTACCGATCACCTGGCGCTTCGTCGAATGGCCGCACGGCGGCGACGACTTGCCGACGTCGGTGGCGGCGCTCGACGCCGCGGCCTACTATGACGCCAACCGCGAGCGCCCCTCACCCCGCCCGGACCTCGACGTCTTCCGCCGCCTCGCCGAGGAGCGCGGCACCGCCGTCGTCTCCGATAATTTCGCGGCTCTTTACCGCGTAAACGTCGGCGACGTGCTGACACTGCGCGGCGTCGACGGTCTGATCCGGGTGGAGGTCATCGCCTCCGTGGAGGACTACGCCGCGCCGCGCGGCCTCATCCTCCTGCACCGCGACCACTACCGGCGCGAACTGAACCTCACCGTCGTGGACCTCGTCGACGTCTACCTGCCCGCGGGCACGGACGCCGCACACGTCGAGGCGGCGCGGGCAGGGTTGGCCCAGTCGTCACTGGCGGCGGAATACGCCCTCGTGCCGCTGACCGGCGGCGAGCTGCGCGAACACATCCTGACGATGATCCGCCGCGTCTACAGCGTGGCGTACCTGCAAGAGATCGTCGTCGGGCTGGTGGCGGCGCTCGGCGTCGTGGCGGCGCTGATGATCTCGGTGATCCAGCGCCGCCGCGAGCTGGGTCTGCTGCGCGCCGTCGGGGCGACGCAGGGGCAGGTGCTGCGCACGGTGCTGTTCGAGGCGCTGTTCATGGGATTGATCGGCAGCGGGCTCGGGGTGCTGTTCGGGCTCCTGCTGGAGTGGTACGCGGTACGCGTGATCCTGTTCGAGGAGTCGGGGTTTCGCTTCCCGGTGGTGGCGCCGTGGCGCGAGGCGGGGCTGATCGCGGCGCTGGCGGTCGCGACGGCGACGCTGGCCGGGCTCATGCCGGCGCTGCGGGCGGTCCGGCTGCACATCGCGGACGCGATCGCCTACGAATAGCCGCTCGCGGCTTGGCAAGTGCGAAGCCGCAAGCGGCTGTATTCACCGCTGGTAGATCGGCAGCGTCCCCTTATCGAGTTGCAAGATCGTCAAATAACAACACGTCGTGTAGACCTGCCCGATGGCGGTCCCGGTCCAACTGCCGTCCGCGTTCTGCTTGCCGCGCAGGAACTCGAAGAACGTGTTGCGGTACTTGCTCCACAGGAGCCGGTCGTTCGGCTTCGACTCGGGAAACATCTTCGCGTAGCCGTCCTCGCCGAGGGTGTAAATCACCTGGGCATAGTAGTAGTGCGTGTACTCGGAGTGGCCGAACTGGTCGCTGCCGACGGTGTTGACCGGCACCTGCGGCTTGACGAAGGCGAGCCACTGCTTGGCGAGCGGCGACGTGTACTCGCCGGTGCTGAACATGCTGGCGATGGCGGCGACCGTAATTGTCGGCCGCTCGCCGCCGCCGCCCGACGACAGGCTGTAGATCAGCCCGCCGCGCCCGGTCGTGCATTTCTTCAGGTAGTCCTGCGTCTTGTCGACGGCCTGCTTCGGGACGACGATGCCGGCGTTGCGGCAGGCGCGCAAGGCCTGCACCTGCGTGATGCTGACGGAGCCCTCGTCGAAGTCGTTGCCGTCGGCGGCGGAGACGTAGCCCCAGCCGCCGCGCGACGTCTGCGCCTTGCAGGCGAAGTCGACGGCGCGCGTCAGCAGGTCCTCCAGCTTGCGGCGCATGTCGATGTCGTCCTCCTCGCCGTAAAGCTGCGACAGGAACAACATGCTGAAGCCGTGGCCGTACAGGTAGCCGAGGCCCTGGTTGGGGGCGTTGACCTCGCCGATGAGGCCGTTCGGCTGGCTGTGGCGCAGCAGCCAGTCGACGGCGCGGCGAATGTTGTCGGCATATTTGCCCTCCTTCATGGTGCTGCCCTCCATGAGCAGCACGGTGCCGGCGATGCCGGTCATCGCGGAGGAGAATTGGCCGCCGGCCGCCTCCCAGTGGCCGTCGCGGAACTGCTGCTTGACGAGCCAGGTCAGGCCGCGGTCGGCGATTTCCTGGTATTTCGGGGGGAGGTCGTCGGCGCGCAGGCCGGGGGACAGCAGTAGGGCGCAAGCAACTGCGGCGGCGCAAGTGCGGCTCATGGAGGGATCCTTGGGGGCCGCTTGCGGCTTAGCAACTGCGAAGCCGCAAGCGGCAAAGAAGTTACCGTTGATACAACGGCAGCGCCGCCTTGTCGAGCTGCAAGATGGAGAGAAAACAGCACGTCGAGTAGACGGTGCCGATGTAGCCCGACGTCCAGCCGCCGTCCGCCCCCTGGCGGCTGACGAGGCTGTCGAAGACGTTCGCCTTGTACTTGCTCCACGTCAGCCGCTCCGACGGGCTCGACGTCGGGAACAGCCGGGCGAAGCCGTCCTCGCCGAGCATGTACGCCACCTGGGCGTAGTAGTAGTGCGTGTACTCGTAGTGGCCGAAGCGGTCGACGCCGGAGCGGTCGACGGGGATGGTGCGCTGGCAGAACGTCAGCCACTTCTTGACGTAGGGGTCGTCGTACTGGCCGGCGCTGAACAGGCAGGCGATGGCCTGGGCCGTCAGCGGTCCGGTGGCGCCGCCGCCGCCGAGCTGGTACTGCACGCCGCCGGAAGCGTCGGTCGCCTCGCGCAGGTACTTGTACGACTTGTCGATGATTTCCTTGGGCACGACGATGCCGGCGTTGCGCGCCGCCCGCACTGACTGCACCTGGACGATGGTGACGGAGCCCTCGTGGCCGGCGTCGTTGCCGGTGTCGGCGCCGGAGATGTAGTTCCAGCCGCCGGTGCTGCTCTGCGAGCGGCCGGTGAACTGGACGGCGCGCGTCAGCACGTCTTCGAGTTTGTGGCGGCGGTCGGGGTCGTCCTCCTCGCCGTAGACGCAGGCGAGGAACATCAAGGCGTAGCCGTGGCCGTACATGTAGCGGCCGCCCTCCATGTTGCTGGCCGGGTTGCCGAGCAGGCCGTTCGGCTGGCTGCGGCGCAAGTACCAGTCGACGGCCTTGCGGATCGGCACCTGATATTTGCCCTCGCGGAGGGTGCTGCCTTCCATGAGGAACGCCATGCCGCCGAGGGCGGTCATCGCGACCGGGTACTGGCCGCCCTGGGCTTCCCAGTGGCCGTCCGGGAACTGCTGGCGGGCGAGCCAGTCGAGGCCCTTGGTGACGGCCTCCTGGTACTTGGCCGGGAGTTCCTCGCCGCGCGCCGGCGCGGCGCCCGCGAGGGCGAGCGCCGCCGGAAGGACGAACACCAGCAAGCGGTTCATGGGAAGGCCCCCTTCATTATCACCTGACGAGCCGCCGCCGCAAGCGGGGCCGTGGGTCAGCGCCCGCCCGAGTCCCCCGGCGCGGCCGGCGCCTTGGTCGCCGCGGCGCCGTCCTCGACGTTAAACGTGACCTTGTAGTTGGGAGAGATCATCTCGATCTTGCCGCCGCGCACGTCGTTGTTGATGGCGTGGAACTGCTGGGTCTGTTGGCCCAAGTTTTCCTTATGCAACGCCAGCTTGCCGTTCGCCTTGATGATGCCCTGGACGGCGACGAGTTGGTTGCCGTTGTTCATCCAGCGGCCGCCGCCCAAGTCTTGCAACTTCATGTAGCGGCCCGTGAACAGCAGCACCGGCATCTCCTTCCACTGCTCCAGCACCAGCTGCTGGTCCTGGACGTCGTAGACCCAGGCGATCTTGCTCGTCCGCCGATTGAAGGCGTAGACCTTGCCGTTGACGGTGAGGCCGCGCAGCCCGGTAGTCCCTAACAGGTTCGACTGAATGTTGCCGCCGCCCCACGGCCGCGCCTGCGGGTTGACGACGTGGAAGGCGACGTAGACCAGGTCGCCGTCGGACAGCAGGTGCGCCGCCTGGACGTTTTGCATGTCCTTCGGGTCGACGACGCCGACGACGACTTCCTTGCGGGCGGCGAGACTGACGACCGAGGCGCGGCCCTCGGGCGAGACGGCGCCGACGAGGTCGGCCTCCTCGGAGCGCAGCAGCACCGAGCCGGCGGGGTAGCTCTTCGACCAGAGGTCCTTGCCGGTGTGGACGTCGTGCAGCTTCAGCGTCAGGCCCGTGGCCGGGCTCGTCTCGCTGGTGAGCAGGGTGCGGCCGATGACGCGCTGGCGATTCTTGTAGGCGGCGGCGAAGTTGGGGACGACCACGGCGGCGCCGTCGTGGGCGCGGAAGGCGCGCGTGCCGGTCGGCGCGCCGGCGGTGTCCATCTCGACGAGGTAGACGTGGGCGTCGTCGCCGAAGACGCGGCAGCGCGACGGCACGTCGCCGCGCTCCCAGAGCGTGCGCCCCGTCAGCGGGTCGAGGGCAATCAGCCCCTGCTTCGTCTGCAGGCAGACGTAGGAGGCGGCCACCGGCCCGGCCTGGCCGAGGGTCGTGTAGTAGTTGTCGGTGAAGGTCAGCCGCAGCGAGCCGTCGTTGGCGTCGAGGGACAGGGTGCCGCCCGTCGGTGGGCCGTGGTCGCCGAACAGGCTCTTCTCCCAGAGGAGCTTGCGGTTGATCGGGTCGAGGGCGGCGAGGCTGGAGCCAAGGTTGAGGACGAGGAGGTGGCCGACGCTCTGGTAGCCGAAGCGGACCCCCTGCCCGGAGGCGTTGGCGTTGGCCATGTACTGGATGAACATCTGCGGGCTGGCGGACCGCAGCGGTTCGGACCACTTATTCTTCTCGTCGGCCGCGCGGCGCTCGTCCATCTCGAACTGGTTCGTGCCGCCCACGCCGACCGCCAGCCGGTGCCGGCGGAAGAACGGGAGCGTTTCGCCGACCGGCTCGAACGTGAACATCTGCTGCTGCTGCGTTTGCGGGAAGCTGCCCGTCTGGTCGGTCGCCGAGACCTTCTTGGCGCGCGGCGCCGTCGGCTCCTCCATGTAGAGGAGGAACCGGCGGTCGTTGGCGAGTTCCTGGTGGAGTTGGGCGCCGGTCTTGCCGTCGCGGACGACGACGTCGCCGTAGCGGTCGCGCAGCACGCGGTAGTAGTGGGCGGCGTCCTCGTACATCTCGGGGCGGTCCAGGATTTGGGCCAGGCGCGTCTGGAGCCGCGCCAGCTCGTCCACGGCGCGGGCGGCCATGACGCGGTCGCCGGCCTCCTGCTCCAGGAGCAGCAGGTTCCGCTCGGCTTCGAGCAAGTGAACCTTGCCCTCCTGCTCGACGAGGCGCCCGGCGAGGAGCAGCCGCGCCTCGCGGCCGACGGGGAGCGACGAGCCGAACAGCGTGACGAAGTTGCGCAACTTGTCGAGGTCGGCGCCGTCGCGCGCCTCGGCGTAGCGGACGGCGATGGCCTTCTCCAGGGGCTCGCGCTGCTCGGCCGGGGCGGCGGCGAGCATGGCGGCGATCTGCCCGCGTGCCCAGACGTCGGCCGGAGCCCGCACGGCGCGGTCGTCGACGACCTCGAGCATCTCTTTCGTCTGCGCCCCGAGCGCGGCGTATTCGAGGTAGCCGTTAAGGGCCTCGGTCAGACTCCCCTCCGACTGCATGCCGCGGGCGTACAGGGCGAGGTAGCGCGCCCGGCGGCGCTGCCCCTCGGCCTTCTGCTCGTCGCGCTTGGCCGGTTCGGCGAGCGGGTCGACGTCGACGCGGCACAGCGCCTCGTAGTCCTTGAGGAACGGCTTGCCGTTCTTGAAATCGTGCTGGAGCAGCTCCGTCATCGCCTCGTACATCTTGGCGCGCGCCCGCCCGGCGACTTCCGGCGGCGCCTCGTTGGCCAGGGCGTCGCGCAAGTCCTGGACGGCGCCGAGGCGGTTGCCCTGGTCCAGGCGCAACTCGCCGCGCTCGAACAGTCCTGTCGAGTCCTTCGGGTTCTTCGCCAGCAACTCGTCCATGTGCCGGAGCTTGGTGGCGAGTTGCGGGTAGGCGACGACCTCGACGGCGTTCTGGGAGATGACGTCGCCGTCGAAGAAGATCAGGTTGCCGGGCACGGGCACCATCGACTTGTTGTTATCGGGGTCAATAACGGGGCGCGAGCGCGTCTGCGACACGACCTTCCCTGTCGCGACGTCGATGGCGACGACGGCGGGGGCCTTCGCCTTGTCGGGGAAGATAAACTCCCTAAGAGGGACGTAATAGACGTTATCGCTGGCGGCGCCGCGGCCGGAGGGGAAGCCGGTCTCGACGCGCCACAACTCCTTGCCGTCCTCGAGCGCCAGGCTCCGCACCGCCTTCTTGCCGACGACGACGGCCCGCCCCGCCCAGACGCCGGCGAGGTAGAGGTCGTCGTCGCCGCGCTTGTGGCCCCAGAGTTTCGCGCCGTTGCGCAGGTTGAGACAGCGGATCTCGCCGCCGTCGGGGGCGGTGAAGACCACGCGGCCGTCGGCGACGACGGGGGCGGCGGTCTTCCAGTCGCTCTGCGTCACGGCGGCGTTGGGTTGCATACCCCTCGGAATACGCCCCCCCATTCGCATCAGCATCTGTTGCTGGTCGTCCGTCGCCGGCTGCGGCGCCGCGTTTGGGTCGCGGTAGGGGTGCGCCCAGACGAGGCTGTGCGACAGGATGTCGACGCCGAGGAGGACGCCGGCGTTGGTCGGACAGACGAGAATGCCCTCGGCGAAGGCGACGTGTGCCGCCGACGTCCGCCGCGAGTAGTCTTCGAGCATCTTCGCCTTGGCGGTGCAGAGCGTCTGCACCCAGACGACGGCGTCGTGCTTCTCCTGCTCGGTGTCGCCGACGATGCGGTTCGGGTCGAGGCAGACGAGGCGCAAGTCCTGCTGCTTCTCGTTGAGGAAGTAGAGCTTGCCGCCGAGGCAGAGCGGCGGGCCGAGGAAATAGCTATCCAGGAGGTCCTTGGGGTCCTTGCGGTCGGGTTCGGCGGCGGGCCGCTTGCCGCCGAGGGACCACTTGAGCTTGCCCGTCGCCAACTCGATGGCCTGCAATTCGTTGTGGTGCATCGCGTCGTTGACGGCCTGGGGGAACGAGTTCCCGCCCATGCCGGGCTGCATGCCGCCGAAGCGGGGGTCGTACTGCGGCACGACCGAGGGCGGGACGGCGAGGTCTTCGACGGCATAGACGCGGGCGCCGTCGGTGCTGAGGCTGCCGAGCGTCGAGTTCTCCAGCAGGACGCCCGGTTTGCCGTTCTGGTCCTTGTAATAGCCGACCCACTGGTGCAGCGCCGGACTCTTGGAGGTGTCCGCCTGCATCTTTTCGAGGCTCCAGGAGGATTCGGAGCGCCACTCCAGACTGCCCGTCTTCAGGTTGACGGCGCTGAGGCCGCGGTAGGTGCGGAAGACGAGGGCCGTGATTTGCTGGCCGTCCTTCGGCCGGTTCATGGTGGCGGCGATGGGGAACGTCGCCGGCAGGACGGCGTGGCCGCGCTCCTCCAGGCGCCGGACGGCGCTGGCCGGGCCGTCGTAGATCCAACTCATGACCTGACTCTCGACGGTCAGGGGCTGGCGCCAGCGGTGGACCATGAACGGGGCGTCGCCCTTGCTCGCCTGGGCGTTGCGACTCTCGTTGCCGCCGAACTGCGGATAATCGTAGGCGAAGACGGTACTGGGCCGGTAGCGTTCGAGGTGCTTTTGGAGGTCGTCGAGGCTGAACGTCTGGTCGTTGAGGCGGAGGCCGTCGGGGGCGCGGGCCGTCAGCTGCTTCCAGACTTTCTCTTTCTCCTTGCCCTCGCGGTCGCCGGCGCGGTGGAAGGCGAGCGCCGCCTTGAAGAGCGTCATCGGCTCGAGCTTTTCGATCCCGTCGCGCTGGATGAGGCGCTCGAACGCCTGGGCGGCGGCGGTGAAGTCGCCGCGGTCGAGCAGCAGCGTGCCGAGGCGCTCGGCCGCCTCGCCGCCGGCGTCGGTGTACAGGTAGCGATGGGCGACGTCGGCGAACAGCATCTTGTCGCCGCCGGCGAGGGCGTCCTGGAGGATCTTGCGGGCGTTGGCGCCGTGGAGGGTGTTGTAGACGTCGATCCCCTCGCCGGGCTTGTTGCGCGGCAGGGTGCCGAGGAGGCGGTTGGCGGCGACGCGAATGCCGACGAGGTTGGCAGTCGGCTTGCCGTCGGCCGTCTGCTCGACGACGAAGACGTCCTGCGGCAGGTCGAGCAATTCCTGAATGGTCTTGGCGACTTGTGCCCACTCGTGTGTCTTGATGTAGTCTTGCGCGGCTTCGAGCTTGCGCTTGAGTTTGGGGTCGGTGGGCAGGGTGGCGCCGGGGAGGTCGGCGGCGTCCGGCGGCGGCGGGGCAGCGGGCGGGTTCGGCCCCTGGGGCTGGGCGCCGGCAGCGGGCTTGACGTCCGCCTTCTTGAGTTGCCCCTGAGCCTGCCCGTCCGACAGCACGACGAGCGAGGTCAGCAAGCCGACGCCAATCAGGCCCGCCAGGACTCGGCGAATGCTCCACCTCATGGGGGTCTTCCTCGGAGAGAACAGGGAAGGACGGCGTCACGGTCGAGGACGCAGATAGGGAATTGTCCCACACGGGCGGATCGGCTGGCAAGGACAATCCCCGTCCCGCAGGAATGACGACTTGGCGGCGCGGCGCTAACAACTCATGTGACACGACCGCCGCTCGCGGCTTCGCATTCGTGCCCTCGGGCGCGAGTGCGAAGCCGCAAGCGGCGGTCGTCACCGCCCGCGCTCCACCTGCACGTTATCCAGGACCACCTTGCGCACGCCCGGCAGGTGTCGAACCGTCCGCGCCAGGTCTTCGACGTGGTCCCAGCGAGCGACCGCGCCGCGCAGGGTGACGTCGCCCTGGCGTACCTCCGCCTTGATCCCGCGGAAGCGAACGTCTTTCTGCCGGGCGTCCTCCACGAGCGCCGCCAAGTCGGGGGCCGGCGGGGGCGCCGTCGGCTCGGCGGTCATGCGCACGGGAGCCGGGGCGCGCGGAGACGACGAGGCGATGGGGACCGGCGTCCCGAGCGACACGGCGCCGGCGAGGGGTGAGGTTGAAGGAGGATCGGGCGCCGCGAAGTCCGTCTTGCGCGGCACCTCGCGCGTGCGCGGTCCCTCGGGCGTCCGCCGTCGCGCCGCGTCGGGCGGCAAGCGGTCGGGCGCCACGACGGCCAATTCGCTCCGCACTTCGGCGACGCCGAGGACGCGGCCGACGAGGTCGACGGCGTACTTGGCCAGCGCCTCGGACGGCACGTCGCCGGAGAGGGCGGCCACGTTGCGCTCGACGTCCACCCCCAGGTTCAGTCCCGCGAGTTTGGGGTCGCCGCGGACCACCCCGTACACATGAAACTTCAGCTTCGCGTCGGAGTTGGCCGACGAGCCGCGCGACAACGTTGACTGGCCGGGGAGGGGCAAGGGCAAGAGCAGGAGAAGCAGCACCGCCACGACGCCCGCCGCGCGCGACCCGAGCCCGGGTCGGTCACGGAAGACGTCCACGGCTCGGCGGGAGGCACGCATCCAGGGCCTCGATCGGGCGGGGCGAGTTCACACCCTTTCATTCTCCCCCAGTCGAGGGGCGCTGAGAACGGCGAAGAGGCGTCGACACGGCCGGCGCGCGGCCGGCGGGTACGGTGGGACGCGGGATGCCGGCTTTGCCGGGTCAGACGTGGATGGCTCGCCCGTCGACGGCGAGGGCGGCTTCGCGCAGCGCCTCGGAGAGCGTCGGGTGCGCGTGGCAGGTGCGGGCGATGTCTTCGGCACTGCCGGAAAACTCCAGCACACTGACGGCCTCGGCGATCATCTCGGAGGCGCGCGGGCCGACGACGTGGACGCCGAGGACGCGGTCGGTCTTCGCGTCGGCGATGACCTTGACCAACCCCTCGGTCTCGTCGAGGCAGCGAGCGCGGCCGTTGGCGGCGAAGGGGAAGCGGCCGACGCGGTACTCGCGGCCGGACTGCCGCACCTGCTCCTCGGTCTGGCCGACGGCGGCGACTTCGGGGTGCGTGTAGATGACGCTTGGGATGGCGCCGTGGTTGACGCAGGTCTTCTGCCCGGCGAGCCGTTCGGCCAGCGCGGCGCCCTCCTCCTCGGCCTTGTGCGCCAGCATCGGCCCCGCGATCAGGTCGCCGAGGGCGTAGACGCCCGGCACGCTCGTCTGAAACCCCTCGTCGACGAGGACGCGGCCGGTGCGCTCGTCGACGGCGACGCCCGCCTCCTTCAGGCCGAGCCCCTCGGTGAACGGCCGGCGCCCCACCGAGACAAGTACCTTGTCGCCCTCGAAAGTGAGATTCTTGCCCTGACTCTGGGCGGTGACGCTGACGCGGCCGTTCGCGGCGGCGCCGCCGGTGACCTTGGCGTCGAGGTGGAAGGTCATTCCCTGCTTTTGCAGAGACTTGAAGAGGACGTCCGCGATCTCATTGTCGTTCGCCGGCAGAAGGCGCGGCAGGAACTCGACGACGGTGACTTGCGCGCCGAGCCGGCGCCACACCGAGCCGAGTTCCAGGCCGATGTAGCCGCCGCCGACGACGATCAGGTGCGCCGGCACCTTGTCGAAGGTCAGGGCCTCGGTGGAACTGACGACGTCTTTCCCGTCGAAGGGGAGAACGGGCAGGTTCGTCGACTCGCTGCCGGTGGCGAGGAGGACGTGCTTCGCCTCCAGTTCGGTCCGGCTGTCGTCCCGCGAAACGACGAGCCGGCCCGGCCCGGCGAGGCGAGCGGTTCCGTGGACGAAGGCGATCTTGTTTTTCTTGAGCAAGTGGGCGACGCCGTCGGTGAGTCCTTTGACGACCTTGTCCTTGCGGGCCATCATCGCCGGCAGGTCGAGGGCGACGTCGCCGACCGTGACGCCGTGGCGGGCGAGGGCGCCGCGGGCGAAGGCGTAGTGCTCGCTCGAGTCGAGCAGCGCCTTGCTGGGGATGCAGCCGACGTTGAGGCAGGTGCCGCCGAGGCGGGCGCGCTTGTCGACGCAGGCCACGGTGAGGCCGAGTTGGGCGGCGCGGATGGCGGCGACGTAGCCGCCGGGGCCGGCGCCGATCACCACGAGGTCGTAACGGTCGGGCATGGGTCGCTCCCCGCCGCTTGCGGCTTCGCACGCGCGCGGCGCGGCGCGAGTGCGAAGCCGCGAGCGGCTCAGACGTCGAGCATCAGGCGCTCGGGACTTTCGACGCACTCCTTGACGCGCGTCAGGAAGCCGACCGCCTCGCGGCCGTCGATCAGCCGGTGGTCGTAGGACAGCGCCAGATACATCATCGGCCGGATGACGACTTGGTCGTCGACGGCGACGGGGCGTTTCCGGATCGCGTGCATGCCGAGGATGCCGGCCTGCGGGGCGTTGAGCAGCGGCGTCGAGAGCAGCGAGCCGAAGACGCCGCCGTTGGTGATCGTGAACGTACCGCCTTGCAGGTCGTCGACGGCGATCTTGCCCTGGCGCGCCTTGTCGGCGAGTTCGGCGACCTTTTTTTCGATGGCGGCGAAGCTCATCTCCTGGGCGTCGCGCAGCACGGGCACCATGAGGCCGCGCTCGGTGCTGACGGCGACGCCGACGTTGCAGTAGTCGTGGTAAACGACGTCCGCCCCGTCGAGGCGGGCGTTGACGGCGGGGAAGGCGTGCAGCGCCTCGACGCACGCCTTGACGAAGAAGGGGAGGAAGCCGAGGCCGACGCCGTGCTTCTTCTGGAAGGCGTCCTTGTACTTGGTGCGCAGGGCGATGACGGCGGACAGGTCCGCTTCGTTGAAGGTCGTGAGAATGGCGGCCGAATGCTGGGCGGCGACGAGGCGCTCGGCGATGCGCTGGCGGATGCTGCTCATGCGCTGGCGCGTCTCGCGGGGCTTCGCCGGCGCCGCTTGCGGCTTCGCCTCCGTCGGCTTCTTCTCGGCCTGCGCGAGGACGTCCTCCTTGAGGACGCGCCCGCCGCGCCCGCTGCCGGTGAGCCGGGTCGCGTCGACGCCCGTCTCCGCGGCGTGGTGCCGCGCCGCCGGCGAGAGGAGGACTTCGCCCTTCGGCTCCTCGGCCGGCGCCGTTTGCGGCTTCGCGTCCGCCCCCTTCTCCGGCGGCGCGGCCCCCTCTTCGACGCGGCCGACGACCTGGCCGATCTTGACCGCCTGGCCCTCCTTCGCGGCGACGACGAGGCGGCCGGACGCCGGGGCGCTGACGGGGGTGGTCGCCTTCTCCGTCTCCAGCTCGAGGACGGGCTCGTCGGCGCGCACGAAGTCGCCGTCCTTCTTGAGCCACTGCGCGACGGTGCCTTCGCTGATCGACTCGCCGACGGACGGCACGACGATGTTGACGGCCATTCCTTCTCCCGACGAAGACCAATCCGAGATCGTTACTAAACCAATCGTCAATCAAGCTGATTTCGTGCCTGTTCGCATAGGAACAAGGGCCGGCCCCGCCCCCGGCAAAGGGTACACGGCCCCAGTCAGGCTGACGTCCAGATCCCGAAGGGGGAGGTTGATCTCCCACCCGTTGCTGAAGAGGATCGAGTGCGTCAGGTGAGTCCCGCTTTCGTCCGGGGCGGCGTCGAACTCGTCGTACAGGTACTGCATTACGCCCGAGCGCTGTTGCGGAGGGAGGGCATTTTGGTCGATCGTGGGCTCGCCGGTCAACGTGTAGGTGAGTGTGACCACGTCGCGCGGGGGAATGTCCTTCAGGAGCACGACGACGAACTGGTCGCCCCGTCGGCTGATGCTCGTCACGGCCGCGTCGTGCAACAGAACCCCCTCGAGCCGCCGGAGAGTCGGCTCGATCACCGGACCGAGTTCTCGCAAGCGCTGCTCGTAGCGGGCTTCGGCCGCCTCCCACTCGGCGTCGGCACCGTCCATCATCGCGGGGTCGGGACCCTGCGCGCGGACGAACAGGTCGGGGGTGAAGTACTTCATGGTCGCTTCCTCGCCTTTCTCCTGTCCGTTTCGTAGAAGGTGTGGCCTTCAGGGGGCGGCGTGGCCTGCTGGAAGTGCGGTAACGCCAGCGGGCCGGCCGTGCGCTTGTGCGGCGGGCCGCGCATGTAGGCGCCGGCCGCGGCTTCGACGGACTGAGCGAGGGCGCGGTTCGTCCCGAGGTCGCTACCTCGCACGACGACGTCCTGTCCCGCCAGGCGTCGGGCGACGGCTCCCGCGAAGCCGATCTCGTCGCCCCAAAAAACGGCGCCGGTCGCGTCGGACGCTCGCTCCGCTTCATGAATCGTTGGCGACGTCGTTGTCGTCATGGCGACATTCTATCCGACACTCCGCGAAAAATGGCGACGGGCGTTCACGCCGACGGCGCCGCCTGTGTCTCTTGCTTCACGCCGAGCCCCATTTCCGCCGCCCGCCCGTTGCCCTTGCCGCTCGCCCGGACCAGGTGCGGCGCCGGCAGCGTCAGCGCCGCCTCGACAAGCTCCTTTTGCTCCCGTAGATGCACCTGACGCGACCCCGTCGCCGGGCTGGCGCTCGCGTCGCGGCCGACGTAGCGCGCCTCGTACCCCAGCGCCCGCAAGCGCGGCTCCAGGAACGACCACGCCCCCATGTTCTGCGACTCCTCCTGCGCCCACACCCACTCGCGCGCCTTGCGGTAGCGGCCCAGGACCTTGCCCAGCATCTCCTCGTGGAGCGGGTAAAACTGCTCGAGGCGCACCAGCGCCACCCCGGCGCCGCTCTCCTCCTGAGAACGCCGCTCCAGCAACTCGTAGTAGACCTTGCCGGCGCACATCACCACGCGGCGCACGCGCGCCGGGTCGGCCTGCGCGTCGTCGAGGACTTCGTGGAAGCGGCCGCCGACCAGGTCGTCCGGCGGCGAGACGCACGCCTTGAGCCGCAGCAGGCTCTTCGGCGTCATCACCACCAACGGCTTGCGGAAGCCGCGCTTCATCTGCCGCCGCAGGACGTGGAAGTACTGCGCCGGCGTCGACGGGGAGACGACCTGCATGTTGTCCTCGGCGCACAGCTGCAGGAAGCGCTCCGGCTTCGCCGACGAGTGTTCCGGCCCCTGGCCCTCGTAGCCGTGCGGCAGCAGCAGCACCAGGCCGCTGTCGCGCTGCCACTTGCTGTAGCTCGCCGCCAGGAACTGGTCGATGATGACCTGCGCCCCGTTGGCGAAGTCGCCGAACTGCGCCTCCCACAGCACCAGCGCCTCCGGGTCGTCGAGCGAGTAGCCGAACTCGAAGCCGAGCACCGCCGCCTCGGACAGCAGGCTGTCGTAGGCGTGGAAGACCGCCTTGCGGTTGTTGAGCGCCGTCAGCGGGTAGTACGGCGCCCCGGTGTGGGCGTCGTAGAGGACCGCGTGGCGCTGGCTGAAGGTGCCGCGGCCGCTGTCCTGGCCGCTGAGGCGCACCGTCACGCCGTCCAGCAGCAGCGAGCCGAACGCCAGCGCCTCGGCGAACGACCACTCGATGGGGCGGCGCTCCTCGAACTCCTTGCGGCGCGCCTCGAGGATTTTCGCGATCTTCGGATGGACCTCGAAGCCCGGCGGCACCCGGTGCAGCGCCTCGGCGACCGCCTTCAGCGTCTCGTAGGGCACGCCCGTCTCGACCGGCTTGTGCGCGTATTGCGGCGTGATGCCGGTCCAGACGCCGGAGAAGCTGCGCATGCCGACGCGCTGCAGGGCGCCGGTGCGCGCCTCCTCCAGGGCCTTTTGCAGCTTCGCCTGAAAGCGGTCGCGCACCGCCTCCGACTCGTCGACGGTCAGGTCGCCTTCGAGGATGAGCTGTTCGGTGTAGACCTCCGTCAGCGTCGGCCGGTCGCGGATCTTCTCGTACATGAGCGGCTGCGTGAACGCCGGCTCGTCGCCCTCGTTGTGGCCGTGGCGGCGGTAGCAGAACAGGTCGATCACCACGTCGCGGCCGAACGTCTGGCGGAACTCCAGCGCCAACTCGGCGACGAAGACGGCGGCCTCGGGATCCTCCGCGTTGACGTGGAAGATTGGCACCTGAATCATCTGCGCCACGTCGGTGCAGTACGGCGTCGAGCGCGCGTCCTTCGGCGACGTCGTGAAGCCGATTTGGTTGTTAATGATGATGTGGACCGTGCCGCCCGTCGTGTAGCCGGCGAGCTGCGACAGGTTGAGCGTCTCGGCGACGAGTCCCTGGCCGGCGAAGGCGGCGTCGCCGTGGATCAGCAGCGGGATGCCGCGCTTGCGCTCCGCATCGCGGTACAGGCGCTGCTTGGCGCGCGTGCGCCCCTCGACGACCGGGTCGACCGCTTCCAGGTGGCTCGGGTTCGGCGTCAGCGACAGGTGGATCTGCTTGCCGGCGCGCGTCGTCCGGTCGCTCGAAAAGCCGAGGTGGTACTTGACGTCGCCGTCGCCGTCGACCGATTCCGGGACGTAATTCTCCTCGAACTCGGCGAAGATGACTTCGTTCGGCTTGCGCAGCGTGTTGCCGAGGACGTTGAGCCGGCCGCGGTGGGCCATGCCCATGACGATCTCGCGCACGCCCAGTTCGGGGGCGAGTTCGACGACCGCCTCCAGCACGGGAATGAGCGTCTCGGCGCCTTCCAGCGAGAAGCGCTTCTGGCCGACGTAGCGCGTGTGCAGGAAGCGCTCGAACATCTCGGCGTAGTACAGTTCCTTGAGGACGCCGAGCTTCTTGTCGCGGCCGAAGTTGGGCCGGTTGCGGCGCGGCTCGATCTTGTCCTGGAGCCAGCGGCGGACGCGCGTGTCCTGGATGTGCATGTACTCGACGCCGATGGTGCGGCAATAGGTCTCGCGCAGGGCGGCGAGCAGCTGACGCAGCGTGGCGCTCGGCAGGCCGACGAAGTGGCTGGTGTCGAAGGTGCGGTCCAGGTCGCCGTCGCCCAGGCCGAACTCGGACAACTCGAGCAGCGGGTGGCTGGTCCGCTGTTCGCCGAGCGGGTCGAGGCGGGCGAGGAAGTGGCCCAGCTCGCGGTACTCGTCGATGAGGCGGACAATGCCGGTCTGGAAACTCGTATCGACGCCGGCGACGCCGGAACGGGCGTTGCCCAGCTCGAAGCCCTCAAAGAAGTAGCGCCAACTCTCGTCGACCGAGAGGGGGTCGCGCCGCCAGCGCTCGTAGGCGTCTTCGAGGGCGCCCAGGTTCCAGCCGGTCGCGACGTCCGTTTGACTCATGAGAGGGCCTCCCCGCGTCCTTGGTTCCTCCTTTCATCTTTAGGCGATGGCCCCAAGGCGGCAAGCGCGGGGCACGGTGGCGGACTCGTCCCACCGGCCAGGCCGTTCAGACCGGATCCTCGTCAGACGCCTGACCGCCGTTATCGTCGGTCGGCGGATTGCTCAGCATCCGGAGGATGTGTCGGGCCAGGTGGTCTTTGATTTCCCGGTGTCGCGGGACTGGCTGGGCGACGCCCGTGGTCGGGTTCCGATACCAGTCGTGTTTCGCCCCGTGTCGAACGAACGCACAGCCGATCACCTCGACGGCACGGATCAGGTCCACGCGCTTCATGAGACGACCAGATCGGCAACTTTGCGGATCCCCGGAATGAGGCCCCCCGTCGCGTCCGCGTAGAGGTCGCGCAGGTGTTCCTCCAGATCCTCGAGCGTCTCGCCTTGCGTCCGATAGTCCGGGAAGTCCTGCAAATAGCCGAGCCAGGCCCCGTCCTCCTCCCAAAAGACGTACTTGACCGTTTTCATTGTTGAGCCTCCTCGTTCGGCGGGAGGGCGACGAGGGCTGTCCGTCACGCGCACCTGGAACCAGAAACGCTCTCAGTATACCTGCTAGCACTTGAGGTGGGTAGGCTGGGCCGATTCTCTGCCGGCAACCTCGTCTTTGCCCCGACGGGGCGGGACGGTACACTGACGCGCTCCGGGGCACGAAGTCTCGACGGTCGGAGAGGAGATCGCGGCATGGATGCGAACGGCGACCCGCGCGTGGTGCTGGTCCACGACTGGCTGACGGGGATGCGCGGCGGCGAGAAGTGTCTGGAGGTCTTCTGCCGGCGCTGGCCGTCGGCACGTTTGTTCACGCTGCTGCATCGCGCCGGCAGCGTGGCGCCGGCCATCGAGGGCCTCGGCCCGCAAACGAGCTTTTTGCAGTACCTGCCGCAGGTCCACCGCTATTATCGCGCCCTGCTGCCGGCGATGCCCGCCGCCGTCGAGAGTTGGCGGCTGCCGAAGTGCGACCTCGTCCTGAGTCTCAGTCATTGCGTCGCCAAGGGAGCGCGGCCGCCGCGCGGCACGCCGCATGTCTGTTACTGCTTCACGCCGATGCGCTACGCCTGGCACCTGCGCGACGCCTACCTCACCGGCCGCCTGGGCAAGTTGGCGTCGGGCGCGGTCGAGCGGCTCCTCGGCCTGCTGCGCGACTGGGACCGGCGCAGCGCCGCGCGCGTCACGCACTTCGTCGCCATCAGCGAGACGGTGCGCCGCCGCGTCTTCGAGTGCTACGGCCGTCCCAGCGCCGTCGTCTACCCGCCGGTCGATACCGACTTCTACAGCCCGGCCGCGCTCCGCCGCGAAGATTACTACCTCGTCGTGTCGGCGTTCGCCCCGTACAAGCGCCTCGACCTGGCCATCGACGCCTGCGAGCGGCTCGACCGGCTGCTCGTCGTCATCGGCAGCGGGCAGGACGAGGCGCGGCTGCGCGGCCGCGCCGGTTCGCGCGTGCGCTTCCTCGGCTGGCAGCCCGACGCCGTCGTCCGCGACCACCTGCGTCGCTGCCGCGCCTTGCTGTTCCCCGGCGAGGAGGACTTCGGCCTGGTGCCGGTCGAGGCGATGGCCTGCGGCGCCCCGGTGATCGCCTACGGGCGCGGCGGAGCCACCGAGACCGTCGTGCCCGCCGGCGGCCGGCGCGAGCCGACCGGCGTCTGGTTCGAGGAGCAGACCGTGGCGAGCCTGGCCGACGCGATGAGGGAGTTTGAGCTGAGAGTGGGGGATTTCTCGCCGGCGGCGGCGCGGCGACAGGCGCAGCGCTTCAACGCCCGGCGCTTCGAGGAAGAGATGTTCGCCTACCTGGACGACGTGCTACGGCCGGCGACGCGCGAGCAGAAGCGGGCGGCGTGATGCGCCGCGAGGGAGTACTCAGTACTCAGTACTCCCTCGCGCAACGATACGTTCGCCTTAGCGGCAGCAGGCCGGAGCGCCGCAGCCCGACGCGGGGACGCCGCAACCGCTGACGACCGAAGCCGCCGCCGTGTAGCACGGCACCTTGACCGTCGTCTGCACTGGCACGGTTTCGGTGTAGCACTCGGTGACCGGCACCTTCTCCGTCACGGTGTCCGTGACGTACTTCAGCCGCTTGCCCTGTTTCTCCACCGGCTTGTAGGTGACCACGTCGATGGTGTACTTCCGCTGCTGCGGCACCATCTCGCAGACGAGGCGCTTGGCCTCGCGCGTCTGATTCTCGTACCGGCAGACGTTGACCGTGACTTCCGAGGTCTTCGGCACCATCTCGCTGACGGTCCGCGTGCCCTGGCGCGTCTCCGTCTTGTAGCGGCAGACGTTGACCGTCACCGTCGAGGTGACCGGCACCGAACGCATCACCGTCTTGGTGACGGTCTGCATCTCACAGACGCGCTGACAGACCGTCTTCATGCAGCCCGTGCAGGGGTCGCAGACCTGGGTCGACACCATGTGCGAAACCGGAACCTGGCAGGTGACGGGCTCCGGCACGCACTGGTAGGTCGTGACCGTGCGCGGCTCCTGGACCGTGTACGGCACCGACACGGTGTAGGAGTAGGGCACTTCCTTCGTCTGCGGGACGTAGGTCGTGACTTGCCGCTTCTCCGGCGTCGTGACCGGCACCATCACGTTGTAGGTGTAGGGCACTTCCTTCGTCTGCGGGACGTAGACGGTATCGGTGCGGTCTTGCTTGGTGGTCTGCGCTTCGTGAACGGTGTAGGTGTACGGCTCCTCGACGGTCTTCGTCACGAGGCGCGAAACCTGCCGCTCGACCGTGCGCGTCTTCTGGACGGTCTGGTAGGTGGTCACGACCTGATCGGTGTAAGAAACCGTCATGCCGCAGCCGCCGTCGTAAGCCGCGCCACAGCCGCCGACGCCGACGCTGCACGACGAGCCATGTCCGCGCCTGTGCCCGGCCTCAACCGGGACCGCGGCGACAATCAGCGCCGCCAGCGCGACCGTTCCCCACGCCAACTTCATCATGGTGTCTCCTTCGTGAATCTGGGGAATATAGCCAAGATGGCCATTGTGCAGCTTTTATTACGGGCAGTCGCGGTGTTGTCCAGGGAAAACCGGCCGAGGTTGTGATTTTTCCGAAGGCGTCGTTCCGGATGCAAGGGGCGACGGCGACACCCCGCTCGACTACACTGACCCCCGACTCGCTTTCCCCGATCCCAGGAGAGATTGCCATGACGCGACGACTGTTGTTCCCCGCCGCCCTGCTGCTGCTGGCGCTGGCGGCCGTCCTGCCGGCGCGAGCCGAGGACAAGAAGAAGGAGGACGCCAAGGGTTGGACGCAGCTCTTCAACGGCCGCGACCTGAGCGGCTGGAAGGTCTACCCCAGCGGCACCGGCGAGTGGAAGGTCGAGGACGGCGCCATCGTCGGCAGCGGCAAGGCGAGCCACCTCTTCACCGACCGCGACGACTTCGCGAACGTCCGCTACCGCATGGAGGCCCAGGTCAACGACGGCGGCAACAGCGGCCAGTACTTCCGCACCGCGTTCGGCCCCGGCTTCCCGAAGGGCTACGAGGCGCAGATCAACGCGACGCACAGCGACCGCATCCGCACCGGCAGCCTCTACCCGTCGTTCGGCAAGTTGTCCGACGAGGACAAGAAAAAGATCCTCATCCTCGACACGGCGCCGCACAAGCCCGGCGAGTGGTTCACGCAAGAAGTGATCGCCGACGGTAACCACATCGTCATCAAGGTGAACGGCAAGACGACGGTCGACTTCGTCGACGAGAAGAACACCTACAAGAAGGGACACTTCGCCATCCAGCAGCACGACCCGAAGAGCGTCGTCAAGGTGCGCAAGGTTGAGGTCCAGGAGATCGGCGCGACGAAGTGACGCGAGCGCGTGTCCTGTCTCCCGGGTCCCGCCCGACCGGCGCTCCTGGGCGAGCGGCGGGCTTGAAGGCCGCCGTCTGAGCCGCCAGCGCTTCGCCGCCCCCGGCGCCGGTCGGACGGGGCTCTCTTTTGCGAGGGGCGTTCCGAGGCGCTTCTCCTTGGCGCGAACCTACGCATCTGTTCTCATTGAGGTCGTGGCGTCTCTCATTGCGAGCCTCGCGCGGGCAGCCCACTGGTGGGGAGGAGTAGCGCCTAATCATCCGCTGCACCTGACCCGGCCCCCAAGTAGGCTTTCCGTGACGTGTAGCCACCGGAGCGGGCCGGGCAGGTGAGCTGGGTCGTTCGGCGGCGGAGGCGACCGGAGGGGCGAGCGTTGAACTCCGACTGGCTGCCTTACGACGAAATGCAGGCGCTGATGGCCGGCGACCCAGACCGGCTCCGGGCGTATGCTGACGAGTCGCCGCTGCGAGCCGTCAACGACTCTCTCGACTTCTTAGTCGTCGTCCGCGACCATGACGCCTGGTTTATCGACGGGCAGGGCTGGCACGACGCGAACTCCCCGGTCGCCCCTGGCGGCGTCGGCCGGCAGATGGTCAACTACTACGACCGCGGTTCGTGGAGCAAGCTGCCGGTCCCCGCATCCGTCCGGATCGAGTCCGTGATCTGGGAAGGGGAGGTATTCGTGTTCCGCACGTCCGGCGGCCCAATCCGCAGCACGCCCCAGCAGGTGTGGCTGGCCGTCCAGGACTCGATGACGGGCCGGGGGTTGTCCGAGGCCGAGATGGAGCACAACTTCCGCAAGCTCGACGGGTCCGCACCGCTCAAGTGGCACAAGGCGTAGCACGCCGAACCAGGCGCTGCAGCAGACCGGGGCCGCATGTTCGCTTTCCGGGATCCACTGTTGCTCTAGCGGCGCAGGGCAGTTCGATAGTTGAGCTTGGCTGGAAACGTGGTCGGAGATAAAGAGGCGAAGCCCGTCCCGAAGTAGGAGGCTTCGCCGTGTTCGTTGTTGGTTTGGTGAGTTTCCTGTGTGGTGAGCGGCGACTCATTTCCCGCCCTTCTTCTCTTCTCCGTGCCTCTGTGGTTCGTTCTTTTCGGCCTCACGCGATCACGTCGCGGACGACGCGGCCGTGGACGTCGGTCAGCCGGTAGTCGCGGCCGCTGAAGCGGTACGTCAGCCGCTCGTGATCGATGCCGAGCAGGTGCAGGATCGTCGCGTGCAGGTCGTGGACGTGGACGCGGTTCTCGACGGCGTGCATGCCGACCTCGTCGGTCGCGCCGTACATCATCCCGCCCTTCACGCCGCCGCCGGCCAGCACCATGCTGAAGCCGGTGTGGTGGTGGTCGCGCCCGTGTGCCCCCTTGGTCGCCGGCTGCGCGTACGGCGTGCGGCCGAACTCGCCGCCCCAGACGACCAGCGTCTCGTCGAGCAACCCGCGCTGCTTCAGGTCGGTCAGCAGCGCCGCCGTCGCCCGGTCGCTGTCGGCGCACAGTTTGCGATGTCTATTGTCGTTATCCGCGTGCGTGTCCCACGGCTGGTTGTCGCCGGGCGCCAGGTAGTAGACCTGCACGAAGCGGACGCCGCGCTCCGACAGCCGGCGGGCGAGCAGGCACGCCTGGCCGAACAGGCTGGTGCCGTACATCTCGCGGGCGCCGGCCGGCTCGCGGCCGACGTCGAACGCCTCCGCGGCCGTCGTCTGCATCCGGAACGCCGTCTCCATCGCGCGGATCTGCGACTCCAGCGCGGCGTCGCGCGCGCGGTTCTCCAGGTGCAGGCGATTCAGCGACCCGAGCAGGTCGAGTTGCTCGCGCTGCTTCGCGCGGTCGAGCGTCGGGTGGTTCAGGTTGGCGACCAATTTCTCGACACGCATGTCAGTCGTGGTGACGGCCATGCCCTGGTGGGCGCCGGGGAGGAACGAGCTGGACCAGAGGTGCGGCCCGACGACGGGGCGGCGCGGCGCCAGCACGACGTAGCCGGGCAGGTTTTCGTTCTCCGAGCCGAGGCCGTAGGACACCCACGACCCCATCGACGGCCGCGTCGGCTGCTGCGTGCCGGAGTGCATCAGCACCAGGCCCGGCTCGTGGTTCGGCACGTCGGTGTGCATGGAGCGCAGGACGCACAGGTCGTCGGCGCGGCGGGCGAGGTTGGGAAACAACTCGCTCATCACGACGCCGCTCTTGCCGTGCGCGCGGAAGGCGAACGGCGACGGCACGAAGCCGGCCTTGGCCTTGCGGTCGGGCTCGCCGGACGGCTTCTGTCCCTCGCGCTGCTTCAGTCCCGGTTTCGGGTCGAACGTGTCGACGTGCGACGGTCCGCCGTTCATGAACAGGAAGATGACGCGCTTGGCCTTCGGCGTGAAGTGCGGCGCGCGGGCGGCGCCGGCTTCGGCGGCGAGCAGGCCGTTCGACTGCATCGCGCCGGCGAGGCCGAGCAGGCCGAAGCCCAGGCCGGAGCGGCGCAGCATCTCGCGCCGCGTGAGAGATTCGGTCATGACGGACTCCGGAGAGTTGCGCGGCCCCCCCGCCGCTCGCGGCGTATCGCTAAGCCGCCACCGGCGGGGCGGCCGCGCAACGATTCAATCGACAAACATCATCTCATTCGCCGCCAACAGCACATGGGCGTACTGCGGCCAGCGCGCCTTACGGTCGGCTCCCCGGCTCAGGAACTCCCGCCCGAGGCGCGTTTCCGCGTCGCCCGGCGCCCGGCCGTACAGGAGGCGATACGCCGCGTCGATGCGCCGGCCGTCGTCGCCCGGCACCTCCGCGGCGAGGCGCCCGGCAAGGGCCTCCGCCTGGGCGACCATGAACGGGCTGTTGAGGACGAACATCTTCTGGAGCGGCGTCGTCGTCTCGACGCGGCGGTCGGCGGTGACGTTCGGGTCGGGGAAGTCGAACAGGGCGAGGAGGCGATTCAACTCCAGACGACTGACGCGGCTGTAGACGGTGCGCCGCGCCTCCTTCGGGTCGAGCGGGTCGAGGGACTGTCCCCCGACCGCTCGACTCAGACGCCCGGACGCGGCCAGCACGGCGTCGCGCCACGCCTCGACGCCGAGGCGGCGCCGCGGCATGTGGGCCAGAAGGAGGTTTTGCGGGTCAGTCTGAGTACTCCGTACGGAGTATTCCGTACTCGACGACCGCCGGTACGCCGCCGACAGGACGATTTCGCGGTGCAGGCTCTTCAACGACCAGCCGCCGTCCATGAAGCGCACCGCCAGGTCGTCCAGCAACTCGGGGTGCGTCGGCCGTTCGCCGAGGGCGCCGAAGTTGGCCGGCGTGGCGACGAGGCCGCGGCCGAAGTACGCCGCCCAGACGCGGTTGACGATCACGCGCGCCGTCAACGGATTATGCCGATCCGTGACCGCCGCCGCCAACTCGCGCCGCCCGCTCCCCTGGCGAAACGGCTTCGCTGACGTGTCGGACAATACGGAGACGAAGTGGCGCGGCACCACGGCGCCTTTGCTGTTGACGTCGCCGCGCAGGAAGACGGCCAGGTCGGTCGGCGTCCCCTCGCGGACGACGTGCATCGCGTCCTTCGGCTGCTTGGCGTCCTCGGTGCCCTTCGCGCCGGCGAGCGGGCGGTTGTACAGCTTCGTGCTGGCGAAGACGCCTGCGAGGCCGTAGTAGTCCTCCGTCTTAATCGGGTCGTATTTGTGGTCGTGGCAGCGGGCGCAGGCGACCGTCAGGCCGAGGAGGCCGCGGCCGACGACGTCGACGCGGTCCTCCCACTCCTCGGCCATGACGGCGAGGCGGCCGCGGTCGTAGTATTTCGGCCCCAGTCCGACGAAACCGAGGGCCGGCAAGTTCGGCGACGCGGGCGACTCGACGAGGTCGGCGGCGAGTTGCAGCGTGACGAAGCGGTCGTAGGGGACGTCGTCGTTGAGCGCCTTGATGACCCAGTCACGGTACAGATAGGCGTTGGGATAGGTGAGCGACTTGTCGTCACCGACGATGTGCGCCTGGTCCTCGGCGTAGCGGGCGACGTCGAGCCAGAAGCGTGCCCAGCGCTCGCCGTAGGCGGGGCGAGCCAGCAACCGCTCGACGCACTTCTCGTAGGCATCCGGCGCGGGGTCGTTGACGAACGCCTCCGCCTCGGCGGGCGTCGGCGGCAGACCGGTCAGGTCGAAGGTGACGCGGCGCAGGAGCGTGCGCCGGTCGGCCGGCGGCGCGGGCTCGACGCCGGCCTGCTCCAGCCGCGCGAGGAGGAAAGCGTCGATCTTGCGGAGGGCGTTGGCCCCGTCGCGCACGGCCGGCGCCGGGTGGGATTGTGGCGGCTGAAACGCCCAGAAGCGCTTGCCGGCCTCAGCGTCAAGCGGGGCGGGCGGCGGCGCGGCGGCGACACTCTCGCGCGGGTCGGCGGCGCCGCTCTTGATCCACGTCTCGAAGTCCTTGACGACCGCGTCGGGCAGCTTGCGGTCGGGCGGCATCTTGAGGTCGCCGTAGCGGAGCGCCTGGAGGAGGAGGCTCTTGGCGGGGTCGCCGGGCACGACGGCGGGGCCGGTGTCGCCGCCCTTGCGGGCGAGGTCGCGCGTGTCGAGGCGGAGCCCGCCGCGCACCTTCTTCGCCCCGGCCGAGTGACACGAGTAGCAGTGCGTGACGAGCGCGGGGCGGATCTTGCCCTCGAAGAAATCGACCTGCTCGCGCGGCTCGCCGGCGCGGGCGGCGGCGAGGCCGAGCACGGGGAGCCACAGCGCGGCGAGCAAGGCGAGTCGGCGAGCCGTCATAACTTACCCTGTCGGTGGGACGCCCGGCGGATCGTCGTGGGGACGGTCGAGCCGGACAGAGGCGGCGGGAGGGTCAACGATCCGGGCGGGGCACATTCGAGCTTACTCATCCTACCCGCCCAACGTCCCCTCTTCCAGAGACATTGTTTCGGGAGTGAGAGAAGGCGACGGAGGGCGGACCTCCGGCCGGGATCCGGATGGTCCGTTCTTCGTTTTTTCCTTCCGCCGGCGAGCGAGTGCTGCTATCCTGGACCGTATGAGAACCCGCACCTCCCCCCTCCTTGGCGCCCTTCTCCTCCTGTCCTCCCTGGCCGGCTGCGACGGCGACGCCACGCAGCGGGAGACCGCCAAGGCGCCCGAAGTGAAGACGGTGCCCGCCGGCAAGAACGTCACCCTGCAAATCCAGGGCGACAAGCGGCGCGTCCTCCTCCAGGCGCGCGTCTGTCTGCGCGAGGGGCAACTCGAACAACTCCTGACGCGGCGGCAGACGAAGGAACACGAGGCCGTTCTCGCCGCCGACATCGACGGCCGCGACGTCCACAAGGCCCTCCTCGCCGCCGGGGCCGA
The DNA here is from genome assembly GCA_038229635.1 of Gemmatales bacterium. GTDB lineage: Bacteria > Planctomycetota > Planctomycetia > Gemmatales > Gemmataceae > DATFNV01. The sequence continues at coordinate 5,875 of JBBROG010000003.1, read as the reverse complement.
GCCCGGCTCGCCGGTGCAGTTCGCGCCCAAGTACAAGCCGGCCAGCGGCACGCGCGTCAACGTCTTCGTGCAGTGGGAGGAGAAGGGCAAGCTCAAGACCGAGCCGGCCCAGAAGTGGATCCTGAACGGCATGACCAAGAAGGACATGACGCATCACTGGGTCTTCGCCGGCAGCCGCTTCGTCAAGGACCCCGACGGCGAGCGGCCCGACTACTACCTCGCCAACGACGGCGACCTCATCTGCGTCGCCAACTTCGAGTCCGCCCTGCTCGATCTGCCCGTCAACAGTTCCTCCCGCGACGAGGACCGAGCCTGGGTCGCCCACACCGAGCGCATCCCGCCGAAGGACACCAAGGTCGTCGTCATCCTCGAGCCGGTCCCCGACGTCAAGAAGGCGGACAAGTCGGAGAAGTGAAAGCGCCGGAGGGGAGCTGCTTTGCCGTTGTCCTCGTCCGCGAAGTCGGATAGGCTCTCGCCGCCGGCGAATCCTCGGCGGGAGGCGACATGCGCCTGGGCATTGACCCGACCGGCGGGCGCTGGAGGTACTGAACGTGTACACGCAGAGCGATCACGAACGGGCGCGCTACGAGGCGCGCGTCAGGGGCGAGATGGATTACCGCAGCGACATGCGCGAATCGGAGCGGCGCGGCGAGCAGCGCGGCGAGCAGCGCGGCGAGGAGCGCGGCGAGCAGCGCTCGTTGGTCGGCCGTGTCCACTTCTGTGAAGACTTGCTCTCCCAGCCGAGAACGCCTGCCGAACGTCTCGTCGCCCTGTCCCTGGACGACTTGCGTGCCTATGCGGACCGCCTGGAAACGGACGTCCGCAACCGGAATTCCTCCCCGCCAGCCTCTTGACTCAATCATCATAATGCCGATAAAGATGCTGTCGGCCCTCGCCGCGCGTGTCGCAGGACGTGCCGCGCGGGTTGGGGGATGTCGTTTGTTTTGAGGAGCCGGAATGACCACGCTCACGTTTGCCGAGGAGCAGATCACCGAAGCGAATCGCCTTCTGGAAGCGGAATCGCCGCAGGGCATTCTCCGCTGGGCGGTCGAGACGTTTCACCCGCGCCTGACGATGGCGACCGCGTTCGGAGCCGAAGGCTGTTGCATCCTCCACATGCTCGCGGAGATCGAGCCGGGCGTCCGCGTCTTCAACCTCGACACCGGCTACCAGTTCGCCGAGACGTTGGAGTTGCGCGAACGTATCCTGGAACGGTACGGCATGGCGGTGGAGATGGTGCGGCCGGAGACGACGGTCGCCGAGTACGAGGCGGAGTATGGCGGGCCGCTATACGACATGCGCCCGGACCAGTGCTGCCACGACCGCAAGATCGTGCCGCTGCGCCGGGCCGTCGTCGGCTACGACGCCTGGATCAGCGCCATCCGCCGCGACCAGACGGATCAGCGGGCGCAGGCCGGCGTCGTGCAGTGGGACGCGAAGTTCCGCCTCGTGAAGGTCAACCCGTTGCTCAACTGGACGAAGCGCGACGTGTGGGGTTTCGTCCTGAAGAACAAGGTGCCGTATAACCCGCTGCACGACCAGGGCTATCCGAGCATCGGCTGCTGGCCCTGCACGCGGGCGGTCGGCGACGGCGAGGACGAGCGCGCCGGGCGCTGGGCGGGCAAGGTCAAGAAGGAATGCGGGCTGCACGTCGTCGAACACCAGGGCGGCAGCGGCATCTAGCAGTGGTCAGTGGTCAGCAAATGCCTTACTGACCACTGACCACAGACCACTGACCACTGCTACCCGACCACAGAGGTGAGAATGCGCATCTCCCGCAAGGCCGAGTACGCCTGTATCGCGATGCTGGAGTTGGCGGCGAGCCACGCCGCGCCGCAGCCGGTGCGCGTCAAGGCGATCGCCGACGCCCACGCCATCCCGCAGCGCTTCCTCGTGCAGATCCTCCTTCAGCTGAAGACGACCGGGCTGGTCGCCAGCGTCCGCGGCGCCTCGGGCGGCTACCAGCTCGCCCGGCCGCCGGCCGAGATTTCGCTGGCCGACGTCATCAACGCCATCGACCGCGACGAGCCGATGCGCACGTCCGTCACCGGCGGCCACTCGCCGGCGGTCGAGGCCGTGCATTCGGTCTGGAAAGAGATCCAGGCGGAACAGCAGCGCCTCCTCGAAGAATTGACGCTCGCCGAGTTGGCGCGGCGCACGCGGGAAAGCAACTCCCTCTCGTACCAGATTTGACCTACAACTGTTCGGGCGGTGCGAAGCCGCGAGCGGCCGCCCGACCCGTTCGTTCCCTGGAGACACGATCGATGCCGGATTTGATCCCCGCCCACGGCGGCCTCAGCGAGCCCGTCACCCGCAACGTCCCCGCCGCCGAGGCGGCCGACTTCCGCGCCCGTGCCGCCGGGCTGAAGCGCGTCCCGGTCAGCGACGCCGACCTGTCCACGCTCTACCGCATCGGCGACGGCGGCCTCAGCCCGCTCACCGGCCCGATGGGGCGCGAAGCCTACGACCGCGTCCTCGACGACGAGGTCCTGCTCCACGACGGCAAGCCCTACGCCTGGACCATCCCGCTGTCGTTCCCCGTCGACAAGGCCCTCGCCGGGTCGCTGCAGGCCGGCGAGACGGTGGCCCTCGTCAACGCCGCGAACGACGTCGTCGGCACCCTCGACGTGAGCGACGTCTTCCCCTGGGACAAGGCCCGCTACGTCAAGAGCGTCTACGGCACCGAGCGCACCGACCACCCTGGCGGCAAGATGGTGACCGCCGACGCCCGCGCGATGCTCGTCGGCGGCGCGGCGCGCGTGCTGCCGCAGCCGAAGCACCCCGACTACGGGCAGTACGTCCTGTCGCCGCGCGAGACGCGGGCGCTGTTTCAGCAGAAGGGCTGGCAGCGCGTCGTCGCCTTCCAGACGCGCAACCCACTGCACCGGGCACACGAGTACGCGCTCGTCTACGGCCTGGAGAAGCTGACGCGCGACGGCTTCCTCGCCGGCGCCGTCCTCAACCCGCTCGTCGGCGAGACCAAGGGCGACGACGTCGACGCCCCGGCGCGCATGCGCACCTACGAAGCCCTCATCAAGAACAAGGCGCTGGGCGAGGGCGATAAAGACGAGGAGTTGTGGAAGAAGGTCGGCTGCGACATCACGGACCGCATTATTCTTCTCGGCCTGGACATCAAGATGTTCTACGCCGGGCCGAAGGAGGCGGTCATGCACGCGATCTACCGGCAGAACTTCGGCTTCACCGACATCGTCATCGGCCGCAAGCACGCCGACGCGCCCTACGACGACGGCAAGGACATCTGGGACGGCCTGGCGGCGCAGCGGAAGTTCGACGAGTTGAAGGGTGACCTGAAAATCAAGCCGGTGAAGGTCGGCTTCGCGGCGTTCTACGAGGAACTGGGCCGCGTCGGCCTGGTCGAGGAGTGGGCGCCGAAGGGGTATCACACGGTGTCGATCAGCGGCCGCGAGCTGCGCGAGAAGCTCCGCGCCGGCCAACTGCCCGACCCGCGCGTCATGCGGCCGGAGACGGCGCAAATCCTCATCGAGCGCATGAAGGCGCAGTAAGGCCGCGAGCGGATTCACCCGCGCACCACTTTCGTCACGCGCAGCGCCGCGCCCGCGCCGACCATCGTCTCGACCTCCGACCGCAGCCGCTCCCGCAGGGCGAGGAACGCCGCGGCGCAGGCCGGGTCGAACTGCTTGCCGCTCTGCTTCTCGATCTCCGCGAAGGCGACCTCGGGGGCCATCCCCTTGCGGTACGGCCGGTCCGACGTCATGGCGTCGAAAGTGTCGGCCACGGCGACGACGCGCGCCAGCAGCGGGATCGCCTCGCCGGCCAGCCCGTCGGGGTAGCCCTTGCCGTCCCAGCGCTCGTGGTGCGAGCGCACGATGGGCCGCACGGGGCGCAGGTCCGGGATCGTCGCCAGGATCTCGTCGCCCTTGACCGTGTGCGACTTCATCACCTCGAACTCCTCCGGCGTCAGCTTGTCCGGCTTGCGCAGGATCGCGTCGTCGATGCCGATCTTGCCGATGTCGTGCAGCGGTGTGCCGGTGCGGATCAGCTCGATCTCCGCCGGCGGACGGCCCAACTGCTCGGCGAGCAGGAGCGAATACTTCGTCACCCGCATCGTGTGCCCGCCGGTGTACTCGTCGCGCAGCTCGACGGCCTGGGCGAGGATGGTGATGGTGTTGAAGAACAGGTCGCGCTGTTTGCGGAGGAGCTGGGCGCTCTCGATGCCGGCCGAGACGCTGGCGGCGAGGGCGTCGGCGAGGTCGAGGTCGCCGCTGGTGAAGCGCTCCTGCCACGGCCCGCGGTCGAGGTGCAGGATGCCGAGGCGCTTGCGCGGCGTGCGCAGCAGCACGCACAGGACGGAGTCCATCGCCCCCTGGGCGATGCTCTGCGCCACCGCCAACTCGGGGTCGGCGGCGACGTTGTGGCACAGGATCGACTCGCCGCGGTTGAAGCAGCGCTGCGCCAGGCTCTGGCTGTACGACGGCCGGCCGGCGGTCTCCTCCCAGGCGTTACCGCGCCCCACCTCGCGGCCGGTGACGACGGCCCGCAGGCGCAGCGCGTTCTCCTCGCCGTCCGCCAGGGCGATGGCACCGCGCTGGGCGTCGAGGACGCGCACCGCGTCGTCGAGGATGCTGCGCAGCAGTTCGTCGTCGTTGCGCGCCTGGCCGAGGTGGTGGCTGGCGCGTAAGAGGGCTTGTAACTGTTCGCCGGGGCGCGGCCCGCGCGCGCGGTCGAAGGCGAGCGCCTGGAGCGCCTCGTCGAACGAGGTCCGCGACGTCGCCTCGACGCGCAGCTGGCCCGACAGCGGGCCGTCCTCGCCCGCCCCGTCGGCGAGGGCGTCGACGACGAGGGTGAATTCGCCGACCTCGACGAGATCGCGCACCCGCAGCGGCCATTGGCCGTTGCCGAGGCGCGTGCCGTTGAGGAAGGTGCCGTTGGTGCTGCCCATGTCGCGGACGCGCCAGCCGCGCTCGGTGGGAGCCAACTCCGCGTGCTGGCGGCTGACCGAGGCGTCGTCGAGGCGCAACTCGGACGACTCGTGGCGGCCGATGCGCACCGCCCCGGTGTACTCCCAGACGCGCCCCTTCACCGTCCCAGTGAGGCCCCGCAGTCGAATGAGTCCGCCCACGCTCTTCTCCCTGCCCGACGACGGCGGGCGCAGTCTGACCCCGCCTCCCGGGCTTCCGGGCGGGGGTGCCTCAACTATAGCTCGCAACGCGGGGAGAGTGCGGCGGGCGCCCTGCCGGGCCGCGCAAAACTTTTCGCGCCGGCAAGAAAAGAGTTGCGTCCCCCGCCTCGGGGGAGATACATTCACAGGCGCCCGTCGAATCCCTGCACATCGGCGCACGAGCCCGCCGACCGGGCGGGAGGGGAGTGACCTCATGGTGACAGTCAAGACGATCCTCGCGGACAAGGGGCGGCAGGTCTGGTCGGTCGCGAAGGGCGCTACGGTGCGCGAGGCGGCCGAGGCGATGAACGAGCACCGCGTCGGCGCCCTCATCGTCCTGGACGACGGCGAGTTGGCCGGCATCTTCACCGAGCGCGACGTCCTCAGCCGTGTCGTCGCGCCGGGGCGCGACCCGGAGCGCACGCGCGTCGGCGAGGTGATGACCGAGGACGTGATCGTCTGCACGGGAGAGGCGACTCTGGAGGAGGCCGGCGGCGTCATGAAGAACCGCCGCATTCGCCATTTGCCCGTCGTCGACGAGGGGCGCCGCCTGCTCGGGCTCATCTCTATCGGCGACCTCAACGCCCACCAGGCGCACACGCAGGAGCGGCACATCCACTTCCTGCACGAGTACCTGTACGGGCGGGTGTGAACGCCCGCTCGCGGCTTGGGGCGCGCGCCAGCGGGGCGCGAGGGGCGAGCCGCGGGGGGGCGGCGGAATAAAGTCCCGGGAGG
>JBBROG010000002.1:0-95440 GCA_038229635.1 Gemmatales bacterium | reverse complement strand
GAGGCCCGACTGACAGTGGACGTTAGTTCACATGATCTGTTGCCGCAAAGCCTTTGATACCTTGGGTTTACAACCATGTTGGAAGCCCTGCCCCGAAGGGGTTACATCCCAAAGCCGGGGGTCGCGCAGCGCACCCCCGGAACGACGACGCCCAACCCCGGAACGACTCATCCCAAACGGCTTCTTCGGCAGGCTTCGCTGTACGTCTCTTCGAGATCGACGGGCACGACCCCGGCGTTGCGGAGGGCGAGCGGCAAAATCGGCAACGGCTGGCCGAGCGCGAGAGGTTGGGGCCACACCTCGATCTGATCCCCGGACGGCTGGCGCGACGGCCGGTAAGCCACGGCATAAGTCTTCGCGTCGGCCGCCAACAAGAAGGTCTCCCCCCCGCTGAGCAAGTCGATCACCTCGTTATGCAGGTTAGCCAGCCGGTTAGTGACGATGTCCACCACGATCAGGCCGACGCCGCGCGCCAGGTAGCTGACGCACTTCGCGACGAAGGCCCGGCGCGCTTCCATGCGGTCCTTGTTGCCCGGACTGACCAACTCGACGGCCCCGACCAGGGTGGCGCCGCTGGTCGTGGCGAACACCCGGACTTCGATGTCGTCGGGGAACACGGTCGGCAGGACCAGGCTCGTCGCGGGCGGCGCCCACGCCGGCGCCAAGGTGTCCGCCCCACCCGCCCTGCCGTTCTCTCTCGCCGTTTTCGCCTCTTCAAGAGTGGCAATATCGACTTCGACCCGGCTGCCGACGTGGACTTGCATGTCGGCGAAATACTCGTCGGCGAGGACGTCGCGGTTGAATTTCTCGACGAGCGCCGCCGCCCAGAGGCCGTGGAAGCCTTCCCAGCCGCGGCGCTCGCTCACCGGGGGATGAAAGTGGTCCAACAGAGGCATCGTACTTTCCCTTCGTTCGCGCCCCGGGTTACGACAGAGATAGGGGCCGAGTCGTCCCTTTCGCCGGCGTGACTTTCCATTGCAGACTGGCCGGATCCCATTCCCGCCAGGATATCCACCTCGGCAACTCGTGCGTGTTGTAGAAGTGGACAATCGCCTCGATAGCCCGTTCGGCCGGAAACAAGAACTCGGGGCCGACGGCGGTCGGGATGCCTTCACTCCAACTTTCAACGGGTTGGGGCGAATAGCGCTGCCCGGCCAGCGCTTCCTTCTGTCCCACCAAGCGGCGCTCGTCCGGGGACGGCGTCCAACCGAAACTGACGAAGGGGCCGCCTATGCTGATCGACAAGCCATCCTTCTCGGGGCTGGCAAGCAGCACATGCCCATGTTTCCTCTCGCGCAGGCGATCGAGTTCCTCCCGGAGATGCGCCTCCGATCGGATCGGGATCGCCGGGTTGTCGCTTTCTTCCTCCGGCGCTTCCAGACAGTCGATAAGTTCCCAAGTACCCACGCTGTCACCTCCTCTCTTAATCAGGAAGTCCGACGAAGGGGGAGAATGCCCGGCCGTTCTTGTTGAACACTGTCAAAGTTGACCCTTCCGCCAGGAGTTCGGGGAGCAAAAAACTGCAACCAATTCCGCCGTTCTTACAAGGGGTACTGCCGTTGATATGGAGTACCGCGCCCGCAATTCCCGCGCGCCGCATGAACGCGGCGGCTTGACCTTCGACGTGTGCCCCCAAGGGGACTCTCTGCTGTGCCCAGGCGCCGCCGGCGGCTTGCGCCACCTCCCTCGTCATGGTCCCCGTTCTGAACGGGATGCCGTCGATGGTCTCCACCACGTCGGGCGAAAACCCGCTCCGCAGGGACCACGCCCGCCCTGTGAGTGGATCGACGAGAATCCCGAACGCCGGGTTCCCGCCCTCTTGCCGGATCGTCGTGAACCGGGGGAGCATCCGCGCGATGTCTTGCGGGCTCTTGCCGCGCAAGTCAACACTCCCTGTAATCTCAATCGGGTCGATATCCCCGAACAGTCCTTTGAGTCGGGCGGCACGACGACGCGAGGCTTCCGCCTCGTCTCCCGGCCGTTCGACGGATTCGTCGTCGTCATGCACCAGGACCGAACCTCCGGTCAGTTCGCCCGCGAAGTCATTGCCGGGGGCGCTCGCCGACGAACGGGTCACGTCGTCCCGACGGCGCCCAGCGTCTCCGCCGGCGGTCCGGGCGGCTCCGGCTCGTCGACGACGAGCGTCCCCGGCACCAGCTTCAGGCCGGGGTGCGACTGGTCCAGCAGCTGCCGCAACTCGGCGCCATCGATGACTTCCTTGTCCACAAGGCGCCGGGCCACTGTCTCCAGCGCGTCGCGGCGCGACTGCAGGATGGTGCGCACCTCCGTGGCCGCCTCCTCGATGATGCGCTGCACCTCCAGGTCGATTTCGCGGGCCGTCTCCTCGCTGTAATCGCGCGAGCCGCCGCCCGCGCCGCCCAGGAAGTTCGGCCCACCGTGTTCGCGGTAGTTGACGCGCCCCAGCCGACTCATGCCGAACTCGCGCACCATGCTCCGGGCCACGCGGCTGGCGTGCTCCAGGTCGCTGGTCGCGCCGTTGGAGATCTCGCGGTAGATCAGTTCCTCGGCGAGCGTCCCGGCCAGCGCCACCTTGATCTGGCTCTCCAACTCCGAGCGCGTCATCAGGTAGCGGTCCTCGTCCGGCCGGCTGAGGACGTAGCCGAGGGCGCCGACGCCGCGCGGGATGATCGACACTTTGTGGACCGGGTAGGTGTTCGGCAGGGCGCAGGCGACGAGGGCGTGTCCGGCCTCGTGGTAGGCGACGCGCTGCTTCTCGTCGGCGTGCATGATGCGGCTGCGCCGCTCCAGGCCGACGGCGCCGCGCTCGATCGCCTCCTCGAGCTCCGCCATGCCGATCGCGTCCTTGCCGGTCCGCGCCGCCATCAGCGCCGCCTCGTTGACGAAGTTGGCCAGGTCGGCGCCGACCGAGCCGGGCGTCAGCGCCGCGATGCGGCGCAGGTCGACGTCGGGGCCGAGCGTCACGCCGCGCGTGTGGACCTTGAGGATCGCCTCGCGGCCGTTGATGTCCGGGCGGTCGACGACGACGTTGCGGTCGAAGCGGCCGGGGCGCAACAGCGCCACGTCGAGCGTCTCCGGCCGGTTCGTCGCCGCCATGAGGATGACGCCTCGGTTGCTGTCGAAGCCGTCCATCTCCACCAGGAGTTGGTTGAGCGTCTGCTCGCGCTCGTCGTGGCCGCCGGCGACGGCGCCGGTGCGCGCCTTGCCGAGGGCGTCCAGTTCGTCGATGAAGATGATCGCCGGGGCGCGCGCCTCCGCCTGGGCGAACAGGTCGCGGACGCGGGCGGCGCCGACGCCGACGAACATTTCGACGAAATCGGACCCGGATAGACTGAAGAACGGGGCGTCCGCCTCGCCGGCGACGGCCTTGGCCAGCAGCGTCTTGCCGGTGCCGGGCGGGCCGACGAGCAGCACGCCCTTGGGGATGCGGCCGCCGAGCCGCTGGTACTTCTGCGGGTTCTTGAGGAAGTCGACGACCTCGCGCAGCTCGGTGATCGCCTCGTCGATGCCGGCGACGTCCTGGAAGGTAGTGCGGAGGTCCTTCAGCGCGTAGACCTTGTGGCGGCTGCGGCCGAAGGTCAAGGGCGACGAGCCGCCCGACAGCCAGCGCAGCAGGAGGAAGCCGCTGGCGACGATCAGCGCGATGAGGAAGGCGCCGGTCAGCATTGAGGAGACGCCGCGCAGGCCGCCTTCTTCGTCCTCGCCCTGGTAGCCGGGCGACGCCTGCTTCAGCAGCCGGTGCAGGTCCTGGTCGTTCTCCAGGCCGGTGCGCAGGGTGCGAAACGGGACGACCGAGACGCGGCGGCCGCTGCCGCCGCCGTCGCTGACGAGGTCGCTGGTGACGACCTCGCCGCGGACGTCGGTGTGGCTGACTTTGACCTTTTGCAGACTGACCGCGGAACTGCCGCGCGCCGCCTCGAGGACCTGGACGAGTTCGCCGTACTTGAGCGACGTGCCGGCGGGCTCGCGGAAGACCATGAACAGGACGAGGCTGGCGGTGGCGCCGACGAAGAGCAGCCAGGCGCCGCCGCTCACCCAGGGACGACCGCGATCTTTGCCTCTTTTTTTCACCGTTGTTATCTCCCGGACGCCGTGGCGAAATGAGGGGGACGGGCCGCGGCCCCCGGACCGGCTTATCCACTCTAGGGCACGCGCCGAGAACGGTCAACGCCCGCCCCGGTGTCCGGCCGGGGGGCGATTTCCGCATAAGAGCTAGGAAGGGGCGCCGCGCCCCGACCGCTTGCGGTCCCGACCCGCGGACGGCATAATCGCGAACAGATCGGCCCCCTGTCGCTGTCGAGGTGCGCCATGAGCTATCGCCAATCCCCGGACTGGAAGCGCGGGGGCGCCCCGTCCGGCCGCGCCAGCGTCAAGAACCCCGACTGGCGGCCACCGGGAGAGACGCGGCCCCCGCGCAAGGGCCTGACGCGGAAGGAGAAGCTGTTCTTCTACGGCGGCGGGCTCGGGCTGCTGCTCGCCCTCATCGTCGTCGTCGTCTACTACTTGATTCCGGGCAAGCCGGCGGCGTTCGCCTTCTTCGGGGCCGACTACCGGGACAACCCGGCCGTGCCGCACAACGCCTACGGCTGGCAGGGGCTCCAGGGGCTCGCCGAGGGCATCGGGGGCGGAGGCTTCCGCGCCCTGTGGCACAAGGGGCCGGTGAAGATCGGCGACCCGGAGGCAGTCACCTCCGCCAAGGACTGGTCGAAGAAGCTCGCCGGCGCCGCCATCAATCAAGAGACCGTCGTCCTCTTCTTCGACCTGCACGGCGGCGCCGACGAGGGGGGGGCGTACTTCCTCGTCGACAGTAAGGGCGGGCAAGAAAAACTCTACCTCAAACAGGTGCTCGACGACCTGGACAAAATCGACGGGCTTCGGGACAAGAACAAGCTCCTGCTGATCGACGCCACCAAGGTCATGGCCCACGCGCCGCACTTCATCCACAATGACTTCGTGCGCGGCCTGAAGGAATTGATGAAAGAGCGCGTCGCGAAGGACGACGAGCGGCTGGCGATCATTTGTGCCAGCGGCGTCGACCAGCGGTCCTGGGTGTCGGAGGAGTGGGGCTGCTCGGTGTTCTTTCAGAAGGTCAAGGAAGGGATCGAAGGGAAGGCGCAGGAGGACAACGGGCGCGTCACGGCGCTCTCGCTGTTCAAGCACGTCGCGAAGGAAGTGCGGGAGTGGGCGCGGGCGCGGCGCGGCGCGCTGCAAACGCCCATCGTGCTGCCGGAAGGCGCGGAGGAGCGTCTGAGCCGCTGGAACCTGGCCGTCCTCAATCGCGGCGAGGCGGCCGCCGACGCAGGCGGCGCGGGACCCAAGCCGGCGGACTTCCCGCCCGAGTGGTTGACGAAGTGTTGGCTGAAGCACGAGAACCTCCGCGCCAGTTCGCCGCCCCCGGAAGCCTACGCGCCGCATCTGTGGCGGCGCTACCAGGCGGCCTTGTTGCGCTGCGAAGACCTGGCGCGGGCCGGGCACGCGGAGGCCGAAAACCTGAGCAGGGGACTCGACGACCTGGAGCGGGAGATCCGAGAGGCCGGGCGCCTCGACCCGGGGGCGGCCGGTTATTCGCTGGCGCCGCCGCGCCCCTTCGGCAGGGCGGCGGCGCTGACCAACGAGCAGATGAATCGCTGCCTGCAGCTTTGGGCGCGCCAGGGCACGGACGACGAGAGGGCGAAAATCGCTCAGGGCCTTCTCAAGGAAGAGACGCGCCTTGCGGTTTATGACTGGTTGCTCGACCGGCTGCAAAAGCCGGCGGAAGGCGAGGACGTCGTCAAGGCGGCCGGGGCGTTTCTCGACGAGTTGAAAGAGACCGGCCGCGAGCGCCCGGCCGAGGTGATGCTCCTGACCTTGCTCAGCCGCTCGCTGCCCGACGCGAAGCGGCCCGGCGACCTCGTGCGGATGGCTCTGCGTGTCCGTCGGCAGGCCGAGGAAGTCGCGTGGTCCGCGCGGCCCGTGCCGGCGGGGAAGGGCGAGCGCCCGGCACCCGCCTACGCCGAGCGCGTCTTGCCGTGGACGTCCGACCTCGTGGGGCGTGCCGACGCGAAGCGCTGCCTGGCGGAGGACCATCTCTTTTCCGCCGACGAGGCGGACTGGAAGAAGGCCGAAGACCTTCTCGGGTCGGCCGAGAAGGATTACGAGGACGCCGCGAAGGACGCCGCGGTCGTCCGCGCCGCCCTGTGGGTCTGCGACGAGGCCCACGCCGCCCTGCCGTACTACGGGCAATGGCTGGCGAACTCCGACCTGGCGCGCGATAAGGAGTCGCTGCACCCTCTGTACGAGAAAGTCCTGGGGCTGTGGGACGTCCTTCACGCCCTCGACGCCGAGGCGAAGTCGTCCCCGCCGCCGGACGCCAAGGAGAGAGGCAGTAGCCTCGCCGGCCTGACGAAGAAAACGGCGCTGGTCCGCGCGGGCTTGCGGGACGTGGCCGGCGGGTTCGACACGCACGCGGCCGACTTGCTCGAACGGAAAGCGCAGGCGGAAAACTGGCGGGAAATCGACGACGCGCTCCTCGTGCCGTTCTCGAAGAACCGGGCCGAGCTGCTGAGGCATGAGCGCACCATCTCAAAAACATTGCACGACCAAGACGATCCGGGGGCCGTAAGAGCGAAGGCCCCTGATGAGGAGAAGGAGCGCGAGCGGGCGCACGAGGCGGCCCAGCGTCAATGGCACTTGGCACTGGCGGCGCTGGGGATCAAGGGGGGCGACGAAGCGAATGACGACGTCTGGTCCCAAAAGTACCGTCACAGGAGCGCCTATATCGCCCGCGCGTGGCACAACATGGCCGAAGGCCCCGAAGGCGTCGCGGAATTGGTGAAGAAGGCTCAAGAGCGTGAGGGCACGTCGGCGGATGCGTTCGCGGCCCTCGGCCGCGCGGAGCGGCTGTCGCGCCTGGCCGACCCGTCCCTGCCGCTGGAAGACAACCCGGCTCAACGGCTGCGCCGGCTGCAGGCGCACGCCTTCCTCCTTTGGCAGGCTCGGCGTACCTTGTCCGCCCTCTGCTGGGGCGAGCGCAAGGAGGCGACGGCGACGCCTTACTTCAAGACCGTGGCTGGCGCCTTCGTGAAGGACGCGAACGGCCTGGTGCCGGCGGCCGACGCGAGCCAGGTCGCCAAGGAGTGCGTCGCCAAAGCCAAAGATCTCCAGGCCGCGCTGGACGGCCGCGACATGAGGATGACGATCGGCCTCCTGGTCGAGGGGAAGCGGGTCTCCGACACGGCGGGCGTCCTGATGACGGGCGAGCCGGAATTCACCCTCCGCCACATCGTGGACTGTGAACTGCCGCTGCCCCCCGGCGTCGTCGCGCCGTCCGGCCGGGCGGCGGTCCGGCTCGAGACGGACGCGCTGCACGCGAAGTTCACCGAGAAGGACGAGAAAAACAAAAAGGCCGTGGCGAACGTCCAAAATCGCCGCCTGCTCGACCTCGGGAAGGACGCGCCGGACGACCTGGCCGTGACGCTGAACAACCCGCACCCCTTTCGTCCGGTGATGCGACCGGAGACGCACCTGACGTCCGCCCCGGAGCCGATCAAGACGGCGGTGAAAGCCGTCGGCTTCTTCCGCGGGCTGGAGTTCAGCCGCGAGACGTCGCTGGAGGTCCGCGCGGCGGCCGACACGATCGCTTACCAACACCCGGCGCCGGCCCGCGTCAGCGCCGTCGCCATGACGCCCGACGACGACGTCTTGAACGACTTCAAGAACAAACGCAACATCGTGGTAATCGTCCTCGACCTCTCGGGGAGCATGAAGGAGCCCTACAAGGATGGGAAGCGAATCGACGCGGCGCGCAAGGCCCTCCGTGACGTTCTCGGGCAGGTGCCGGATAACACGGCCGTCAGCGTCATCGTGTTCGGGCAGAAGCTCCCGACCGAGTCCTACACCGTTGAAGACACCGTGCAGGTCCGCTGGGAGGCCCGGCTTTGGAAAAAGAAACAACACCTCGACGAGCTGATGAAAAAGGTGAACTTAACTCCCTACACCGAGTCCCCGATCGTGCGAGCCATGTGGAGGAGCAAGGAGGAGTTTCACGAGGCCGAGAAGCTCGTCAGGGAAAACTTCGGCGCCGCGGCCGTCGGGAAGAAGACGCTCCTGGTGCTGACTGACGGGGACGACAACCGCTTCGAGAAAGAAGACGCCGATCTCCGGAAAAAGCTCGAAGTCGACAAGATCCACAAGGCCGTGCCGGCGCTGTTCGCGGGGCAAGACATTTCGGTCAACATGGTCGTCTTCCAGTCCGACGAGAAGGAATTACGGAAGGCTCGCGAGCAGTTCAAGCATGTGATCGAAGAAGCTCTCGACCCCCCCGGGGCGTATTACGATCAGATCGACAGCACCGAGGAGCTGACGCGCCGCATCGGCGACGCGATGGGCCTGCGGCTCACCTATAAGCTGCGCCAGAAGCAGAGAGAGGACGCGGTCGCCCGCCCCCTGGGGTCCGTAAGACTGCAAGACCTTGAAATGAGGCAGGATCCCAACTGGTACTGCTTCCCTTCCCGCCCTTACGACGCCTACGTCAAGACGCAGCGGCTCAAGGCCCGGATCGACCTGGCCTCGGGCGACGCCCTCCTCCTTCGCCTGACGCCGGAGGGGCTGAGACGGGGCGTCATGAAAGATTTCACGGAACTTAATAAGAATTTTTTGTCGGACGAGAAGGATCAGTGGACTCTCACCGTCTTGCAGAACGAGCGTGTGGTGCAGACCGGAGCCCAGGTAATGCTCGCGGCCGTGGAGAAGGCGCCCGACACGAAGGCCGACCCCGTTCAGCAAGTGCGGCCGCAAGAGGTCTGGTTCGAGGTCAATGCGGGCGCGGGCGGAAAGCCGCCGGGCCTCTGCTGGGGCAACGCGCCCGGCTTCCCGGCGCCCGCGTGGGAGCTGCGCCTGCCCCGTTTCGCGGAGTCGGCGACGGTCAAGGCGTGGGTCCGGGAGAGCGAGACGGTCAGCAACATCCGGCCCCTGAGCCGCCTGCCTGGCACGGAAGACCTCCGGAAGCAGGCGTACCGGGGAGAAGTGGGCGTCGCCGGGGGCACGGTGGACTTCGCGGTCCGCGTGGAGCAGCTCGAGGTGCCCGCCCCCGGCGGCGCCAAGGGGGAGCCCCAGTGGTGCCTGGTGATCCGCGCCGACTACGAGACGAGGCACCCGTTCTTCGCGCGCGCGTCCGGCATCACGCTCGACCGCGGCGGCTACGAACACCACTTCTACGACCGGGGCGAGGCGAGCCGCTACACCGGCGTGTTCTGGTTCGGCGGCGCGAGCCCGGAGGCGGTCGGCGACAAGGCGCGCGACCTCCAGTTCGTGTCTCTGGAAAGTCTCAAGGATCCGAGCGCGACACCCCTCGCCGTGGGGAAGTTGCCGGGCATCGCCCCCGGCCACCGGCCGCAGTGGCTGAATCAGATCAGAGATCTGAACAACCACGCGAATAAGAGCCGGCCGGCGGACTCGGCCCGCGAAGGGGAAGCGCCATGACGGAAGGGGATCGGACCGAGCCGGCGGACTGGCGGCGCGCCGTGCGGGACGGACGCCGTCCCGCCGCGGACGACCGTGCCCGCTGGGGAAAGGTGGTACTCACCGGGGCCGTCCTACTGGCTCTGGCGGGCGCCCTCGCCGCGTGGCTGCTGCTCCTGTCCCCCTTCGAACGGCCCTACTTCGTCGCGCTGGCCCTCACGGAGTACGACGACCCGCGCCTGCCCGTCCAGGCCTTCGTCCGCGAGGACGCCGAGGCGCTGTTGGCGCACTTCCAGCCGGCCAACCCGGCCCGGCCGTTCGGCAGCCAGCGGAGGCAGCGGCTCCTGGACGAGGTCGAGGCTCTGGCGCAGGTCCGCGGCCGGCCGGTGGTCGTTTACCTGTGCGGCCTGGCGCGCACCGAGGGGGGCGAAATCTTCCTGCTGACCGGCGAGTCGCGCCCCGACGACCGCGCGCTGCCGCTGGCCGAGGTGCTGCGGGCGCTGAAAAAGTGTCCGGCGCCCAAGCTGCTGCTGCTCGACGTCGCGCGCCCCCTCGCCGCCCCCGAGCGCGGCGTGGCCGTTGACGACGTCGCCGAGCGCCTGCCGGCGCTGCTGGAGTCGGCCGCCGCTTCCGGACTGTGGGTGCTTTCGGCGTGCGCGCCGGGCCAGTCCTCTCTCGTCTCGGAGGACTTGCGCCATTCCGCCTTCATTTACTACACCGACCTGGGATTGCGCGGCGCGGCGGGCGGCCGCGTCACGATGCGGGAGCTGGCGGCGTTCGTCCGCGACCGCGTTGACCGCTGGGCGTGGGTCAGCCGCGGCACGCGCCAGACGCCGCGGCTGTTCGGGCCGGACGGCGACTTCGCCCTGACGACCGGCGAACGGGCCGGCCCGGCGGGCGACCCGCCCGAGGCGCCGGCCTACCCGCCCTGGCTCGCCGAGGCGTGGCGGCGGCGCGACGCCGGGGCCGAGGCGGGCCGGCTCCTGGCGCCGGCGGACTTGCGCCGCCTGGAAGCGGCGCTGCTCCGCGCCGAGCAGCGCTGGCGCGGCGGCGCCGCCGACGACGCGACGCGCCCCGACCTCCGCCGCGCCTTGACGGAGTTCGACGACCGCCTCGCCCAGGCGCGCAAGGAAGTTCCTTCGCCCGAGGAGCCGCGCTCGCTGGCGCTGGCGGCCCGCCTCGCCGGCTCGAAGCCCGACGCCGCCCTTCAAGAGGCCGCGCGCGGCCTGCTGGCTCGGGCGGAAGCGGCCCCCGCCGAGAAGGCGAAAGAAGAACTCCCCAAGGCACTCGCCGAGTTCCGCGACAAGGTCAAGGACCGGCCCGGCGTCGAAGCCGCCCTGGCGCTGCTCGCCGTCGCCCTGGAAGACGGCAACCCGCGGCCGGACAAGCTCCTCCTCCTCGACGGAGTGCTGTCGTCGCTCAAGGCGCCGGCCGGGCCGTTCGCGGAAACCGTCCTCTCGGGCCGGCTGGCGCGCCTGGCGGCGGCGCCGGCGAAGCCGGAAAACGCCTGGCCGGCGCGAGCCGTCCACCTGGCCCTGCGGGCGTCGGCGGCCGGCGAGGAGGCGGCCAACGTCGACCCGCGCTTCTTCCGCCCTGCCAGGGCGGCGGTCGAGTCGGCCGACGAGAAGCGCCGCGAGGGCGAACGCCTCCTCTTCGGCCGCGACGCCGCCGAGGCGCCGCGCGCCGCCCGACTGCTCCAGGAGGCGGTCGGCGAATACGAGCAGGCGGGGACGGCGGCCGCCGGCCTCGCCCGCGCCCACGCGGTGTACGAGCAAGCACTGACCCTGTTGCCGGACCTGCCCGCCTACCTCGCCGGGCTGCCCGAGGCGCCGGCGCGAGACCGGGCGTGGCGGGCGGCGCTGGAAGAGGCCGGGGAGTTGGGGCAACTCCTCGCCGAAGACGTTCCCGCGCGCGACGAGCTGAGGAGGCGGGCGGCGACGCTTGAGGAATCGCTCACCCCGCTGAGCCGGTCGTTCGAGCCGGACGGCGTCAAAAAGCTGGCCCGCGCGGCCAAGGAAGGGAACCTTCGCGCCCTGGACGAGATCGACCTGCTGCTGGCGACGCCGCGCCTGGCGGCGGGGGATCGGGTGGCGCTGTGGAACGCCGCCCGCGAAGCGGGCCGCGGCCTGCTCGGCGACGTGTCGCGGCGCGCGCCGCCGGGGGAAGACGACTCGGCCGCCCGCGTCGCGGAAGGGCGTTGGGCCGCCCTGCGCCGCGCCCGAGTGACCATCGACGTGCTCGCCCTCGACGGCGGAGCCGGCGGCGAGGAGGCCCGGTTGCGCCAGGCGCTGGACGGGGCGGCGGCGGCGAAGGGCGATCCGACGGCGTGGGACGAGTTGGGGCGGTCGCTCCTCCGGACCTGGGCGGAGCGGCTGCCGGAGCGGGCGCGCCGCCCTTTGGAGAAAGGGGCGGGCAGAAAAGAGCTATTGGCGGCGGAACGGCTAACCCGTATGCTCTACCCGCCTGAGACTGCCGGGAAGGGCTTCCCGGCGGCCCCCACGCTGTCGCTGCGGCGCCAGGAGGCGGCCGAATACTGGGGCTGGCTCGCCGAGCGCTACCGCCGCGAAGGGCGCGCCACGCCGGGAGCCGGAGTCGCCGGCGACTTCTATTCCAGGACCGCCGCCGAGTACAGCCGCCTCATCCCTTGAGGCCCGCCCCCTCGGCCGGACTCCCTTCCGCCTTCGCCCCCAGCGGCCATCGTCCCACGGGAGAAACCGGGAGCCATGTCAACAATGAGATCGTTCACTGTCGCGCCGGCCCTCCGCCGCGCGGGCGGAAGCCTTCTGGTGCTGGCCCTGCTGACCTCCCCGGCCGGCCTCGCGGCCGGCGCCGCGCGCGGCCAGGAGAAAGCCGCGTCGCCGAAACTCTCGCTCTTGTTGAGCGACAATCCGGAAGAATACGTGCCGAAGGTCGGCTTGCAGAAGGCGCGCTCCGGCGACAAGCCGTCCGTCCTCTGGCTGCGCCCCAACGACGAAAAGCCCCTCTGGGTCTTCGTCAAGAACGTCGGGGCGCAGGCGCGGACAGTCGTGGTGGATCTCCTCGACGGCTCCAAGGGGACGACGGTCGCCACGTCCGGGCCGCACGACGTGCCGGGCAACGGCAAGGAGACGAGCCTGACGCTGGCGCGGCCGGCCGCGAAGGAGCCCGGCAAGGCGGCGCCCGCCAAGGACGAGGCCTCCCCTTGGGTCGCGGGCGAGGGGTTGCCGCCGCAGTTCAAGCTGCGCCTGTCCGTCGCGGCCAAGGGCGAGGACCCGGGCGAGGTGGAGCAAGTCCTCGTCGGCATCCTCCTGCCGGAACACTACCTCACCGCGACGGCGAGCTACGAGGCCGAGAAGAACCGCCTTTCCGTGACCGTCACGCCGAAAAGCTACTTCACGGGCGGCGCGTGTCCGGTGGAGATGGTGTTGGACCCCGCGACCGCCGCCCTCGGCCCCAAAGGCGTGTTCCGCCGCACCCTGGATCTCAAAGCCGATGAGGAAGCGGAATTGTGGGCCGTCTCCGCGCGCTTCCCGGACCTCAAGGACAAGAAGGGCGAGTTGTCGCTGACCGTCGACAACTACGAGCGGGCGTTCGTCTTCCCCTACGACTTCGGCGCCAGCGGCGGCAAAACCCCGCTTAAGCAGGACCAGGCCGTCGTCATCCGCATGCCGCGCCAGGTGGCGATCCCGCTCGCCGACAAATACCCCATCCGTTTCGGGATGGACAACCTGCTCGGCCTCCTGTCCGAAAAGGATCGGGAAAAGGGTGTCGAGGAGGACGTCGCATACGAGACGTCGCTGCGGCTCGAAGTGGCGGAGAACAAGGGCGACAAGCACCCCTACTTCGTCAAGGTGCTCGCCGGCCACCGCCTGCGGCGCGTGTCGGTCAACCCGTCGGCCGCGGGGGGCGCCGTGGCGTTCAAGACCGAAGTGCGCGACTGGTCCGTCGACGTGCCCGTCAAGGGCCTCGTCGGTAAGCATCACATCTCCGTGCAGGCCAGGCGGGGGAAGGAAGTCGTCTACCTGCCGAATAGCACGACGCCCGTCGAGAAGGAAGCCGCGCTGATCCTCGACACGCCGCCGGAAATCACCGCCTTCGGCCCCAGTGAGGAGTACCGGGCGAAGGGAGGCAAGAAGCTGCGCCTCAAGGCGGGGGCGCCCTTGAAGATGGTCGCCGAGGCGGCGGAGGCGGAATCGGGGATCGAACGAGTCGTCTTCTTCCTCGGCAAGCCGGCCCCCGACCCCAAGCAGCCGGACGCGTTCCTCCTGCCCGACGACGCCGTCAAGGAAGAGGGGAAGGCGACGGGCACCAAAAACACCTACGCCGCCGAGTTGCAGGGCGCGACCGACAAGCCGGGGACGATCGACGTCTCCGTCCTCGTCGTCAACGGGGCGGGGTTGAAGAAGTTCGGGACGATCAAAATCGAGCTGGAGGCGCCGGCCGAGGGCGACGCGAACAAGCCGAAGGGGACGACGGGCAAGGTCAGCGGCACGGTCCTCGAAGGCGACCGGCCGCAGCCGAAGCTCGCCGTCCAGCTCCTCGACGCCCAGGGGGCGGTCAAGGGGACGGCGACGACCGACGCCGCCGGCAAGTTCAAGTTCGAGGACGTCGCGCCCGGCGCCTACCGCGTGCTGGCGCGCAAGGTCGCCAGCGGGCGGCAGGGGGCGGCGAACGTCGAGGCCGTCGCCGGCAAGGAGAAGACGGTCGAGATCTCGCTGTCGCGCTAGGCGGCGGAGTCGGCTTACTGCTTCGCGCCGGGTCCGGTGCGAAGCGGCAAGCCGCGTCAGCCCGTCCGCCGCGAGCGGTTCCGCAGGAGCAGCGTCAGGCCGACGACGAGCAATGGAGGCACGCCCAGGCCGGCCGCGACGACCCAGTTGCCCCGGGGGCCGCGGGCGGCGTGGGCCACCAGGCCCGCCAGCCCGGCGGCCAGCCCGAACGCGGCGACCCACGCCCACCGCGTCGCGCGGTGATACCAGGCGTCCTCGGCGACCGAACGGTCGGTCCAGGCAATGTTGTTCTGCTCCTCGATCAGCTTGTGCAGCACGCCGGCGACGAACACCTGCTGGTCGGCCTCCTTCCCCGTCGCCGCCACATAGCAACCGCCGAACAGCGGCGGCTCGTCGGCCTCGGGAAGAAAGCCCTGCGTCAGCACCAGGGTCAGCCAGTTCTGCCGCTCCAGGAGTTGCGTCAGCACCTGGTGCAGGCGGACGTTGCCGTCCACCGCGGCGGCGCGGCTCGCCCCCTCCTCCTCCCGCTCCAGCTTGAAGAGGCGGTAGACGCGCGGCGTCAGCATCGACGTCGCGAACCACTTCATGCCCGAGGCAATCACGGCGTTCAGGTTTTCGCCGCGCTCGCGCGGGTTGAGGGGGAAGCCGCGGCCGGGGCGCTTCTTGTCGCGGTCCTCGCGCGCGGTGCGGGCGACGAACTCCGGGAAGCCCTCGACCGTCTCCATGTCGGCGACAAGGGCCTGGACGGGCACGCGCGCCCCCAGGGCGTCGCGGGCCGCCTCCAGGTCGCCGGCGCACGCCTGAGCGGTGAAGCCGGCGACCTCCTGCGTGTCGGTCCCGTCCCAGGGGATGAGGACGAGGGCGCCGTTGGCCGGGCACCAGGGCCGGCGGTCGCGCGCGATCAGCCCGCACAGGTGGCGCAGCCGCGCCGTGTGCCGCCCGGCCCGGTCGCCGCCGCCGAACAGCGTGACGCGCCCTTGACGGATCCGCCGGGCCAGGTATTTTTCCTCGGCGGCGACGACCTGGCGGAGCGCGTTCTGCTCCTCGGGCGAGGGCTTGCGCTTCTGGCTCACCACCGTCGCGAAGATCTTGCCCGCCTCCGGGGCCATGCTCCCGAAATTCATCGTCGCGAAGATCCGGTCCGGCGCGGCCCCGCCGCCCCACTCCGGGTCGAGCGCGCCGGCCAGCTCCTTCGCGTAGGCGGAGAGCAGGGAGGCGCCCTCACAGGTGACATAGATGCCGCGCCGCGCCTCCTCTTCCGCCGAGCGCCCTTTGAACTCGCCGACGTAGACGTGCAGCGGGGCGTCGGGCCGCGCCGGGGCGCCCGCCACGACGAGGCGACGGTCAGCGGCGCTGAAGGCGGTTTGGAACAGCGGCCGCTCGCCGCCGAGCGGCCGGCCGAGGACGAGGAAGATCGGCACCTCCGTCAGGTCGATCCCGGCCTCGTCGAGCGCCGCTCGCGCCTCGGCCCACGCCTCGTCGATGTCGGGGAACTCGGACTCCCCGCCGCCCGCGAACAGGGCGCGCCAGAACAGCACCGCCACCCACGCCAGGCCCACGGCCAGGAGAAACAAGATCGGTAAATACCAATCCTGGAAGGGCGGGCCGACGTAGGAAAGCGCCTTGACGTCGGGGAAGGTGTTGACCCAGTACAGGCCGGCGACGATCAGGGCCAGCACTACGAGGCGGATCGCCCACGTCGTCGCGGTCCGGAGCCCGCGCAAAGCCTTGGCCTGCCCGAAGACCGGGACGACGAGGTTGACGAGGCTCTTGGCCAGGTCCCACAGCCAGCGGAAGAAGTTGACGATAACCATGCGTCTTCTCGTCAGCGGCGCAGGGCGAGGAACAGGCCGGCGGCGATCAGCCAGCCGGCCACGATCAGGGCGACGGCGAGGCCGCGCTGGAAGCGCTCCCGGCCGAGGTGCGGCTCGTAGTCCTTCGGCGGCGGCCGCGAGTTCGGCGCCGGCCACGGCTCATTGAGGGCCTGGACGATGCGCGGCTCGACCCGCGCCCGCCACTGCTCGATTTCGCCCGGCTTGTCCCGGTAGTGGCCGCGGAAGCCGAGCATGACGCACAAGTAGTACCCTTCCAGCGCGTCGATCTCCGAGCGCCCCTCCGCCAGGTTGGCCTGCTCCCAGAAGAGGTAGCTCTTGTCGACCCGGTTGAACAGCAGCGCCTCCAGCTGCTTGTCCAGCCACCAGCGCTCGACCCATTCGGGCGCGTCGCGCGTGACGACCTCGTCCGCCCAGCAGGTCAGCGCGTAGCGGACGCCCAGGAAGTAGCGGTCGCTTTCGCCCAGGGGTCGGTCGCCCGCATAGTCGGGGAACTGAAGGGCGTTGTCGGCCATCGACAGCAAGGCCCGCAGCCGGGTGTGCTCCTGCTCGAGGAATTTCTCGTCCGGCTCCCGGTGGAGACGGAGCAGCGACCGCAGGCGCAGGCCCTGGCCGAGGATGCGGTGGACCAGGCTGAGGATTTCAGGGCGCATGAGGGGCCTCGGAACGCCGGCGGGCGGCGCGCGCCGCCGGCCGTTACGACGTCCGGGGGAGGTCCGCCTTGCCGGGCGGCACCGCGTAGAGGGTGAAGCGCAGTTCCGCCCACTCCTTATTGGGGCGCTGGAGGCGCATCGTCTCCTCGCCGGGCCGGATGTCGACCTGGTTCGTCCCGTAGAGGCGGATCGCCAACGTCTTCTTCGCGCGGACGTCCTCCCACGCGCGGGCGTTCTCCTGGTTCCCCTCACTGCGATCCCGGTCGAGCGGGTTCGGCGGCTGCAGCTGGAAGTAGGTGTGGCGCGGCCCGCGCGGCAGAACGCCCGGCACCTTCTCGGCAGCGACGTGCTTCAGTATCAGGCTCCCCTGGCCCTGCCAGATCATGTTCTCGACCTGTTCGGCCTCGCCGACTTTCATGACCACGCCGCCGGTCTGGAGCAGGCGGGCGCACTCGGTCGAGTCCAGCGAGCTGTAGACGCCGATGGCCAAATACCACTGCTCCTCGAGCCACTTCGGCTTCATCGTCACCTGCGTCCGCGAGCCGACGCCGACGAACGGCTCCGCCTGGTACTTGGGGTCCTCGATCTGGTCGAGGAGGAAGTCGATCTTCGCCTTGACGTCGAAGAAGCACTTGCCGAGTTCTTCGTGGTTGTAAGGGAGCAGGTCGGGCAGCGTGCGCTGCGGGCCGAGGACGGCGAGGCGTCCCACGACCTGGCACAGCTCGAAGTAGGCGTCGACGGGGTGGACGCCGGGCAAGGCCGCCAGCGCCCCGAGAAGGGCCTGCGCCTCGTTGAGCAGGCGGAGTTGGTTGAACGCCTTCGCCTCGCCGGGGGCGTGGCTGTCGAAGTCGAGGCCGCGGCGGACCTGCATGGCGATCAGACCGGCCTTGCTGCCGACGCGGTTGTACAGGCTGCGGAGGACCTCGCGCTGCAACACCTCGGACGCCTCGCAGCAGACCAGCGGCGGGATGTAGACGGGGTCGAACTCGGCGGCGCCGTCGGGGCGCGTCGACCTCCGGACGCAGGCCACGGGAATCAGCTCGTAGCCGGGGTAGTTGGCGGGCGCCGGCTCCGGCGACGAGAGCAGGCGGAAGTTGAGGCCGCGGAACTCGATCCGCTCGGGGTTGCCCGGCTTGTTCTCGTCCTCGCGCTCGGAGTCGACCACCCGATAGCGGAACTCGGTGTCGTCCCGCTTCGCGTCGCCGTCGGCGTCCGGCGGCGGGACGCAGGGCTCGCCGCTCGTGGGGTTGGGGAGGGCGAGGAAGACGTAGACTGGCTTGCCGGCGCCGAGCAAGCCCTGGAAGGACAGCTGCGGCGGCGGGCCGTCCGCCGGGACCGACACCAGGGTGCCTTCGCGCGAGCGAGCCTGGAGGGAGAGGATTTCGAGGACGTTGGCGGCCAATCGCCCTTCGTCGAACTGGATCGAGCGGAGGCCCCAGTGGTTGGGGTGGTCCCACCTCTGGCCGGTGTGCATCAGGTAGTGCAGGCGTTGCTCGGCGGCCTGGAAGTGGTGGGGCCGCAGGAACACGCCTTCGTACCAGTGGACCGCTCGACGATGTTCCACGGGCGGGATCCCTTTCGTCTCGGCTTCGACACGGGCGGACAACCTCCTCCAGGATAGCGAGCCGGGCGGGGAATTCCTACCTGTCTTGCGCGGATTGGGACGCGCCGCTCGCGGTTTCGCGCCCGCAACTAGCGGGTGCGAAGCCGCAAGCGGCTCACTCGGCGGCCAGCGAGTAGCAGACGATCTCCTTGTCGTTGCGGACGTAGACGCTCCGGTTCGCGAACGCCGGGTGGACCCAGACGACTTGCCGCCCCTTCGGGCCGGCCATCGTGTTCGTCGGCTCCAGCAGCCGCGCCCGACTCACCTCGTCGTAGCCCTTCGGCGTCAGCCGCGCGAGGATGAGATCGCCCTGCTCGTTGAACAGGAAGAAACGCCCGTCCTGCTCGACGAGGAAGGCGTTGCCCCAGCGCTCCTCCTTGCCGGTCGTCGCCGCGAACGTCTCCCAGACGCGCTCGCCGGTATCTTCCTTCAGACAGCGCAACTGTCCGTAGCTGCACACGCCGTAGATGTGGCCGTCTTTGATGATCGGCGTCGGCATGATGCTGTGCAACCCGTCCGTCAGCCGCGACTGCTCGCTGTTGCTCTTGCCCTTCCAGACGATCTCGGGCGTCTTTCCGTCGGCGTCGAGCTTCAGCATCAGCGGGCCGTTGTAGAACGACGTCAGGAACAGCCGGTCGCCGTCGAGGCGCGGCATCGGCACCGTCAGCGACGCCTTGACCGCGAACGGCACCGACCAGAAGACCTTGCCGGTTTCCGGGTCGAGCCCGTTGACGGCGCTCGGGTGCCAGATGATGAGCTGTCGCTTGCCGCCGACGCTGTAGATGACCGGCGGGCAGTAGCCCGCGTCCTTGACCGCCGGCCCGCGCCAGATCTCCTTGCCGGTGTCCTTGTGGAAGGCGACCACGACGGCGTCGCCGCCGACGAGGCAGATGAGCTTGTCGCCGTCGAGCAGCGGCGAGGCGGAGAAGCCCCACGTCTGCGCCGGGGCGCTGTAGTCCTTCATCAGGTTGCGCGCCCAGACGGGTTTGCCGTCTTTGTCGTCGAGGCAAAGGAGATCGCCCATCGTGCCGAGCGTGTAAACCTTGCCGCCGGCGATCAGGGGCGTGGTGCGCGGCCCGCCGGCGTAGCTGACCTGGTAAGAGCAAGGATAATCGTGAGTCCAGACGGTCTTGCCGGTCTTGTCGTCGAGGCAGTGGACGCGCTCCGTGCCGGCGAGGGCTGGCGAGGAAAAGGGGTTGCTGGGGATCTTGACGCCTTCGTTCGGCACCCAGTCGGTGACGTAGACGCGGCCGGCGGCGACGGCGGGGCCGGCGTAGCCGTAGCCGACCGGCGCCTTCCAGCGCAGCTTCGGACCGTCTTTGGGGAATTTTTCGAGGATGCCGCTCTCGCGCCAGACGGCGTCGCGCTTCGGGCCGAGCCACTGCGGCCAGTCGTCGGCGCGGGCGGCGGACAGGGCGAGGCCGAGAACGGACAGGGCGAGGAGAAGGCGTCGGGTCATCAAACGATCTCCGAGCGTCGGGGGGTGGAGCCGCTTGCGGCTTGGCATGGGTGCGAAGCCGCAAGCGGCTCATTCTATCCGGCGCGGGCGCTGCGGAGAGGGTCGAGACTCGCGCCCGTGAAAAAGATGAGGAAGGCCGTGTCGGGGTCCTCGTCGTCGGGCTGGACCAGGACGCGAAAGCCCTGCGTCTCCAACCCGGCGGTCTCCTCGGGCAGTCGCGCCAGGTCGAACTGCCGGCGGCTGACGACGTAAACCGACGCCCAGGTGCGGGCGTCGGCCTGGTCGCGGACGAAGACGAGCTGCGGCACGCGCTTGCCCTGGCAATCGCCCATGTCGTAGTGGGCGAGGAAGGCGTAATCGAACTGCGCCGGCGCCACCATCGCCACGCCGCGGTGGGCGCGGAACCACTCCTGCACCCACTCGGCGCGCGGTGAGCCCATCTTCTCGATCTCGGCGTCGCGCACCGCTTCGAGATTCAGGGCGGGGCGATGGGCGAAGATCCAGTAGGTGATGCCGAAGGCGACGAGGAGGCCGGCGGCGGCGCCCGACGCGACGCGCGTCATCCAGACGGCCTTGCGGCGGAAGGCGGCGCGGCGGTCGTCGGCCAACCGTCCGAGGAGCCGGCCGCGCAGCCCGTCGGGCAGGGGCACGTCGCTCACGGCGGCGGCGAGGCGGGCGTCGGCCAGGCGTTCCGCGTGGGCCACGGCGGCGCAGTCGGGGCAGGCGGCGCAGTGGCTCTCCAGGGCCGCGAATTCCTCGGGGTCGATCTCACCGGCGCGGGGCTGGTGGACGTCGAGCAGCAAGCGGGCGGTTTTACAGTCCATCGGTCGCCCTCCTCGGACCGTTGGCTCCTACCTCGGCGGGCGCGGGAGTCAGCAGCCGGCCGCGCAGGTAGCCTTTGGCCCTTGCCAGCCGCGACATGACCGTGCCGATCGGCAGGTCCATCTGTTCGGCGATGTCGCGGTAACTGAAGTCGTCGAAATAGTACAAAATAATCGGCGTCCGGAAAACCTCAGGTAGCTCGTTCAGCGCCTCCTGCACCCGTTCCGGGTCGATGTCCGGCAGCGGGTCGGGCAGCGCTTCAGGCAGGTCGCCGACCTCCTCGAGGCTGATGAGGCGCTCCTGCCGGCCGGCGCGCAGGCGGTGCAGGTAGGCGTTGCGCAGGATGCTGAACAGCCACGGCTTCGCCCGGCCCGCGTCGCGGAGTTGGGCGAGGTTGATCTGCGCCTTGCAGAACGCTTCCTGCGTCAGGTCTTCGGCGTCGGCCGCCGAGGCGCTGAGGCGGAAGGCGTAGCGGTACAGGGCGGCGTAGTGCTCGTCCACGAGTCTGTCGATCATCGGCCGCGCGCCCGGCATCGCCATGACATACACCCTCATAAACATGACTCGGGAGGCGGGGCGTTTATTCCCGAAGCGGCCGCTTGCGGCTGCGCACCGCGCCGCGGGCGGCGGGGAAACCGACACTTTACGCGAACCGGCGTTCAGGTGCCAGGGGCGCACCGCCGGCGCCGGACGCCTCGCGACGCCGCTCCCTGTGATTCGTCCGCCGTCCGGAAGAATTTGGGGAATAATCGCGGGGAGGGCGCATCCTAGGTCTTGGAGCTTCTCGGCGGAGCGTTCGCGAGAGGCTCTCCGTGTCCCTGCACCCCGTGAAAGGAAGGTTCTGTCGTGAAGAAGATTCTCGCGCTGCTCGTCCTCGCCGGCTTCATGGTCGTCAACATCGGCTGCGGCCCCGCCGCGTCCACCCCGGTCGTCAAGAAGCCCGACTCCTCGAAGAAGTCGATGGACGACAGGGACAAGATGGACAAGGACAAGATGATGGACAAGGACAAGATGATGGACAAGGACAGGATGAAAGAAGACAAGATGAAGGAAGACAAGATGAAGGAAGACAAGATGAAGGAAGACAAGATGAAGGAAGACAAGATGAAGGAAGACAAGATGAAGGAAGACAAGATGAAGGAAGACAAGAAGGGCAAGGACGACAAGCTCCCCAAGATCGACGGCGACAAGAAGGACGACAAAAAGGACGACAAGAAGAAGGACGGCCAGTAAGCAGCTCCCGGACGTTCGCCCGTGACGTTTTTCGGGAATCGTGGGCGGAATGCCCTTGCATTTCCGCCAAAGGCTGAGATCATTTCTCTGCCAACTCCCGGACCTTGTGGTGGCTCTGGGAGCCGAACTGGATTTCCTCTGCGAAAGGATGGCTGTTGTGAAGAAGCTGATCGCGCTGCTCGTCGTCGCTGGTGCCCTCGTCTCCGTGGCCTTCACCTCTGGCTGCGGGACCGACACCAAGAAGGCGATGGACTCCAGGCCCATCGACTCCTCCAAGAAGCCTTAAGGCTTCGCCGACCGCTCTCGACAGGATTCCGGAGCCGGCCGTGTTCGCACGGCCGGCTCCTTCTTCATTTCCCGGGTCCGCCATGAAACGACTCTTCGCGCTGCTGCTCGCCGCCCTCGCCCTCACCGCGCTCGGCTGCGGCGGCGACCGCGACCGCAACGTCAACAGCGGCAAGGACCTGCCGCGCACCCCCACGAACAAGGCGGAGTGAACGCGCCTTCTCTCCCCTCGCCTCAAAGGGGAGAGGGGAGGAGGATTCTTCCTATAATGGCCCCGGACCAACGCGGTCGCTCCAGGGCCGGTTCATGATCGACACCCACATCCACGTCGTACCGCCGAGGCTGCCGGGCGTCGGCTCGCTCAACCCCCTCCTTGAGGAAGCCGTCGCCATCCGCGCCGACGTGTTGCGCCGCGAGATGCAGGCCGCCGGCGTCACCCAGGTGCTGGCGATGGGCTGCCGCGCCGCCACCCCCGACGACCCGCTCGGCCTCGCCGGCACGCTGCAAGTCGCTCGGGCCGTCCCCGGCCTCCACGCCGTCGGCGTTGCCGACCCGACGCGCACCGAGCCCGAACACCTGCGCCGGGCCGACGAAATCCTCGCGGCGAAGCAGGCGCGGGCGCTCAAAGGCTACCTCGGCTACCTGCACTTCGCCCCCGACCACCCCGGCTACCGCCCGTACTACGAGTTGGCCGCGAAGCACAACGTCCCCTTCATCTTCCACACCGGCGACACCTATTCGCCCAGGGCCAAACTCCGCTATGCCCAACCGCTGCTCGTGGACGACGTCGCCGTCGACCACCCCGACGTGCGCTTCGTCCTGGCCCACCTCGGCAACCCGTGGCTGACCGACGCGGCCGAGGTCGTTTACAAGAACGTGAACGTCTGGGCCGACCTGTCCGGCCTGGCGGTCGGCGACGCGGAGTCGTTCGGCGCCGAGGAGCGCCAGGACATGCTCCGCGACGCCTCCGCAGCGGTGCGCCGGGCTTTCCAGTACGCCGAGCGGCCCAACCGCTTCCTCTACGGCAGCGACTGGCCGCTGGCGCCGATGGCCGCCTATCGCGACTTCGTCCGCGGCGCCGTCCCCGAGCCGTATCACGACCAGGTCTTCGAGGACAACGCGCGCACCCTGTTCCGCATTTGACAACCGCGCCGCCGTGACCGATGTTCTGGACGATCGCGCTCTTTCATCGCAGGAGGAGGATGCCATGTTCGTCCGGACCGACGCCTGTTTTCCCGTCACCTACGCCGAGCGCCGCCGGGCGCCGCGCCGCCGGCCGGCGCGCGAGACGGTCGCGCGCCTGCTCGACGTCGCCGGCGCGGACCTCGGCACCGGGCTGGTGTGGAACCTGTCGCGCAGCGGCGTGAGTCTGCTGCTGCACCGGGCGCTGGAGCCGGGGGAACACGTCGACATGGAACTCGTCGGCGCCGGCGCGGCGTCGCTGCGGGTCGGCATGAGCGTCGTCCACCGCAACGAGCTGCGAACGGGCGACTTCGTCCTCGGCGGGCACTTCGACCGCCCCCTCGACGACGAGGAGTTGGCGCCGTTCGTGGCGTGACCTCGACTCGCCGTCAACTCTCCTTCCGGTGGTGCGCCGGCCCCCCGGCGTGCGACAGGTTGCGCGCCGTGTTCACCAGCCCGACGTGCGAGAACGCCTGCGGGAAGTTGCCCAGCAGCCGCTTCGCCTTCGGGTCGTACTCCTCCGACAAGAGCCCGACGTCGTTGCGCAGCGCCAACAGCCGCTCGAACGTGCGGCGGGCGTCGTCCTGGCGCCCCATGAGGGCGTAATTGTCCGCCAGCCAGAACGTGCAGGCGAGGAAGGCTCCTTCGCCCGGCGGCAGGCCGTCCACGCCCTCGGCCGTCGGGTAGCGGGCCACGAAGCCGTCGTGCATCAGCTCGCGCTCGATCGCCGCCACCGTTCCGGTCACCCGCGCGTCTTCGGGCGGCAGGAAGCCGACGAGCGGGATCATCAGCAGGCTCGCGTCGAGGGCACGGGCGCCGTAAGACTGCACGAACGCCCCGACGTCCGGGTCGAAGCCGCGGGCGCACACCTCGGCGTGGACCTCGTCGCGCAGCCGCCGCCATTTCTCGCCCGCCCCCTCCTTGTCGAAGTGTTTGACTGCCTTCGTGGCGCGGTCGAACGCCACCCAGGCCATCACCTTCGAGTGGGTGAAGTGCCGGCGCGGGCCGCGCACCTCCCAGATGCCCTCGTCCGGCCGCCGCCACGCCTCTTCGAGGAAGCCGAGCACCGCTTGTTGCAGCCGCCAGGCCGGCTCGTCGTCGTCGAGGCCGGCGCGGCAGCACTGGTACATCACGTCGAGCAGTTCGCCGTAGACGTCGAGCTGGAACTGCTCGTGCGCCGCGTTGCCGACGCGCACCGGCCGCGAGTCCGCGTAGCCGGACAGCCAGCCGACCTCGAACTCGGTGAGGCGTCGCTCCCCCGCCAGGCCGTACATGATCTGCAGCGCGTCCGGCGCGCCTGCGACGGCGCGCAGCAGCCACTCGCGCCACGCCTTGGCCTCGTCGAGATAACCGGCTTGCAGGAGGGAGTAAAGCGTGAAGGTGGCGTCGCGCAGCCAGCAGTAGCGGTAGTCCCAGTTGCGCACCCCGCCGAGGTGTTCCGGCAGCGAGGTCGTCGCCGCCGCGACGATGCCGCCCGTCGGCGCGTAGGTCAACGCCTTGAGCGTGATGAGCGAGCGCACGACAGCCTCGCGCCACTCGCTGTCGTCGTGGCAGCGTCCCGACCAGTCGCGCCACCAGGCCTCGGTGCGCCGCAGCGCCTCGTCGGCGCCGAGCCCCTCCGGAGCCGGCAGGTGCGACGGGTGCCAGGTGAGCAGGAAGGGGACGCGCTCGCCGGCGGCGACGCTGAACTCGGCGACGGTCGCCAGGTTCTCGCCGCGCAGCGGCACGGGCGTGTGCAGGTGCAGCGTGTCCGGCCCGGCGATGGCGAGTAAGCCCCCCGGCTCGCTCCGCACCCACGGCACGATGGAGCCGTAATCGAAGCGGATGACGAGGTCCATGCGCAGCGCCACCCGGCCGCGCTTCCCCTCGACGACGCGCAGCACTTCGGTGCCGTCGCCGAAGGGGAGCATACAATCGGTGAGGACCACTTCTCCGTCGTCGGTGGTGAAGGTCGTGTCGAGGACGAGCGTCCCGTCGCGGTAGGCGCGGCGGACGGAGTACCCTTCGGCGGCGGGGCCGATCTGCCAGCGGCCGTTGTCGCGCGTGCCGAGCAGGGCGGCGAAGCAGGCCGGCGAGTCGAAGCGGGGAAAGCAGAGCCAGTCGAGGGAGCCGTCCTTGCCCACGAGCGCCGCCGTCTGACAATCGCCGATGAGGGCGTAATCCTCGATGCGCGACGGCATGGCGCCAGCCTCCTCGGTTTGGGCAAGATGTCACGTCCGGGCAGGAAGCAACTGCCGTGCCGAGGGCGCGGGGTCAGAGAGAGACGCGGAGGACTCGCAAGTTCGAGAGCGCGCCGCGTTCCTTGCCCGGACGGGTACGATGAACGTGCCCGACCCGGCGCGCCGATGAGTCCTTATCGGCCCGGCGTGCGAACGAAGGAAAGCGTTGAGGATTGGCGATGACAGCGAAGTTGCTGTTTGTAGCGGGAGTCCTGTTTGCGCTGGCCGCGCGCGTCGAGGCCGGCGGACCGCTCCCGCCGGCCGACGCGCTGGCGCTGCTCAACCCCAACTCGCTCGACGCCTTGTCCGGCAACCTGCGCGGCTACCTGGTGCGCAACCTGCCGACGCCGCTCGTCGAAACGAGCCAGGATTGGGGCCGGATGAAGTACGTCGCGCGCGGCGTCGAGTGGCACGGCCAGGGACTGCACGTTCACCCCGAGGTGCAGCGCAGTCACAAGAACGACGGCACCTGGCGCAAGGTATCGGTGTCGGCGAGCAACCCCGCCGACACGCTGGTCGTCGACCTGCGCAACCCTCAGTTCCCCGAAGCGGGGCGCATGACCTTCGACGCCTTCGTGTCGTTCGACGCACGCGTCCTCTACGACCACCAGGAGTGGGACCGCGGCCACAAGCTTTACGACGGCAGCGCCCGCGCCCGGCTGCGGCTGAAGCTGGCGCTGAAGTGCGAGGCGACGGCGCGGCTGGAGTCGTCGGGGAGCCTGCTGCCGGACGCGGTGGTGCGGCTGCGCGTGACGGAAGCCCGGCTCGGCTACGACAACTTCGTGATGGAGCATGTGGCCGGCCTCGGCGGCGAGACGGCGAAGCTGCTCGGCGACGCGGCGCGCGGCGGCCTGCACCGCTGGCACCCGTCGCTGGAGCGCGACCTGTTGGCGAAGGCCGACGCGGCGCTCGTCAAGGCCGGCGACACGCGCGAGGTGCGCGTCAACCTCGCCGCGCTGCTGACAAAGAAGGGCAAGCGACCGTAAGAAGGGCTCGATTCCCGGGGAACGTTAGTCCGCACGAGACCTGTCCCAGGAGGCTGCCGTGTCTTTCCGATCCGTCTTCGTCGCCGTCGTCCTCGGCACGGCGCTGCTCGTCGGCGCGTTCCTGGTCAACGGGTATCGGCCGCGCGTCGTCACCGAGCAGCCGACCGCCGACCTCATCCGCGCGTCGGGCAAGTGCGCCGAGTGCCACGCCAATTTGCACTACTCGGTCGTCCATGAGTACGAGCTGAGCCGGCACGCCAAGAAAGGGGTCAACTGCCTGGAGTGTCACCAGCCGGCTCGCGGCCAGGCGCCGCTGGACCACCACGGCTTCACCATCGCCCAACGCCTGACGGCCGCGAACTGCCGCACCTGCCACGAGCCGGTCTACCAGCAGTTCTTGCGTAGCCGACACGCGGCGCCGTCGTGGGCGGCCGTCCACGGCAAGGCGGATTTCACGGAGGAGCAGGTCCGGTTCGCCGAAGGCTTCCACCCCGGCGGCGTGGACCGGCCCGCGAACCCGCTGGTCGAGTTGGAGGGGAAACCGGCGGCGGTCAGCGGCTGCGTCTCGTGTCACGCCGTCGGCAAGCCGAACAAGGAGGACGGCACGATCGGCACTTGCACCGCCTGCCACACGCGACATACCGCCTCCGTGGAGGTCGCGCGTCAGCCGCGGACCTGCGGGCAATGTCACATGGGGCCGGACCACTCGCAGATCGAGATTTACGAGGAGTCCAAGCACGGCGTCCTTTTCGAGGCCCAGCACAAGCTGATGGACCTGAGCGTCGAGCCGAAGAGGCTCACGACGCGCGAGATGTTCGTGCCCACCTGCGCCACCTGCCACATGAGCGGTCTCAACGGCATGAACGTGACGCACGACCCCTCGGAGCGCCTTTCGTACAACCTGTTCGCGGAGATCACCACCCCCCGGCCGCACGCCGCGCGGGCGCAGGCGGCGATGCGCGACCTGTGCCGCAACTGCCACACGCAGCCGACCATTGACCGCGTCTACGACCAGGCGGAGAAGGTCGTCGCCGCCACCAACGACAAGGTGAAGGCGGTGAAAGACCTCGTCGACGGGCTGCGCAAGGACGGACTGCTCGGCAAGAAGCCGTTCGAGAAGCCGATCGACTTCGCCTACTTCGACCTGTGGCACTACTACGGCCGGACTTCGAAGCACGGGGCGTTCATGGGCGGGGCGGACTTCGTGCAGTGGCACGGCAACTACCCGATCCTGAAGTCCGCCGTCGAGATCAGGGCGATGGCCGACGAGCTGCGGAGGGAGCATGGCAAGTAAGTGGTACCTCCGGCCGCCCGCCTGGCTCGAGGCGTTCGCCCTGGTGAACCTGGGCTTCCTGGCGCCGGACATTTACCTGGCGCACGCGACGAACCTGTTCCACCACGCGGCGGAGTATGTGCCGTTCTACTTCTCGCTGGCGGCGCCGGCGCTGCTGGCCGCGGCGGCAGTCGCGGCGTGGCGCGGGGCGGCTCGCCGGGGGCGTTGGCTCGGGCTCCTCGTCGGCTGGGGGGCGGTCGCGGTCGGCGTCGCCGGACTGGTCCTGCACCTACGGAGCCGCTTCTTCTACGAGGCGACGCTGGAAAGTCTCGTTTACACGGCGCCCTTCGCGGCCCCGCTGGCGTACACCGGCCTCGGCCTGCTCCTCATCATGAACCGCATGGTGGACCCCGAGGGCGTCGAGTGGCCGCTGTGGGTCCTCTTCCTGGCCCTGGGCGGGTTCGTGGGTAACTTCATCTTCAGCCTGGCCGACCACGCCCAGAACGCCTTCTTCCGCCCGTCCGAATGGGTTCCCGTGGCCGCCAGCGCGTTCGCCGTCAGCTTCCTGCTCGCGCCGTTCCTGTTCCGCGTCACGCGCTCCTACGTGACGATCTGCGCCGCCGTCATGGGGGTGCAAGTCGTCGTCGGGGGACTCGGCTTCTACTACCACACAGCCGCCAACCTGAGCGGCCGCTCGGCGAGTTGGTTCGACAACTTCGTCTACGGCACCCCGGCCCTGGCTCCGCTGCTCTTCCCGAACCTGGCGCTGCTGGCGTTCATCGGCCTGTGGAGCCTGCGCCTCCACCTGCCGGAAGCGCTCGCGGCCGGCGACGCGGCGGCCGCGACACCCAGGTCCCTTACTTAGCGAGCCGGCGCACTTGAACTCCGGAATCCGCGCAGGCACCCACGAGAAATGGGACGGGGTCGCGATCTTTTACCTTGACATTACCCTATGTCCCCTTTACATTTGAATCGCTTCGCGACGGGTCGGCCGGGTCGCCACGTTTCGCGGGCGGAGACGCCCGACGGACGTCTCGTCTTGTCAGGAGATTGGAGCCGTGACCAAGAAAGAGATCGTCAAGCAGATTTCCGAGCGCATCGGCCTGACGCAGCTCAAGACCAAGGAGATCGTGCAGCAGACGTTCGACGCCATCGTGGACACCCTCCTCGAGCAGGGCCGTATCGAGCTGCGCAACTTCGGCGTCTTCGAGGTGAAGCGGCGCAAGGCGCGCAAGGCGCGCAACCCGCGCACCGGCGACAAGGTCGACGTGCCCCCCAAGTTCGTCGTCACCTTCAAGCCGGGCAAGGAGATGGAAGAGCGCGTCCGCCAGATGAAGAACGTCCCCGCCTTTATCGCGGACGAGGACGACGACGATCAGGAGCAGGGAAACGGCGTCGCCGGGAAGGCGCCTCCCGCCCCGGTCCCGGCGCCGAAGGCGTCCCGCGCCCGCGCCAAGGCGGTGCCGACGGTCCCGGTCGAGTGAGTCGTCCCCGCGCCGCCGGCAAAGTCGTCCTCAAGTCTCCGCGCGGAAGGACCGATAGAAAAGTCAAGGACCGCCGCGTCGGCGGACAACCCTGTCACCTGTGACCCGTCTGTAAGGCACGTCCGGGGCGCCCGCGTTCCGCACCCTCGTCGGGGTCCGGTTCGCGCGGGGGGACGCCCGCCGCTCGGCCCGCATGGGGGAGTCGGGGCCGGCGGCGCGAGCGCCACGGCCACACGGCGTGCACGGAGAGCGAGGTAGGGCTATGAGGCGCTTGCTGTTGCTGGCCGCCGCGGCGGCGATGGGTCTGGGGAACGCCGGCTGCCTGATCAACGCCTATTCGAGCAACCCGAACCGGCGCATGACGGAACTGCTCAACCAGTCGGAAGACCTGCGACAAATCGAATACGAGTGGGAGCGGATCTGGTTCGTCGACCAGCCGTCGCACATGACGCCCGAGCGCGTCCACGGCGGCATCGGCTCGTAGGCGCGCGGGACGCCCTACGGCACGAACAGCGCCAGCGCCCCCGGCAACACCTCGATGTCGGCGGGCAGAGGCGCCGCCGGGTCGCCGTCGATTTGCAGGGGGACGTTCCCGGCGCCCGTAAGGCGAAAGTGCTTCGCCTGGCGGTGGCGCACGTCGGGTCGCCGCGCGTGGCGCCGGCTCAGGATGCTCAGGACGTAGCCGGCCAGCGGCCACACGCCGGGCCGCTCGAACAGGTACAGGTCGAGGAGCCCGTCGTCGGGGCGGGCGTCGGGGGCGATGGGCAGGCCGAGGCCGTAGAGCGGCACGTTGAAGAGAAACGCCATCGCGCCGCGCAGGCGCTCGCCGGTGTCGACAACCTCGATCTCGATCATCGGAAAACGGTAGCGCTGCATCTCTTGCAGGATCGGCACGGCGTAGCTGAGCCGGCTGATGTGCCCGCGCCGCCGCCGGTGGACGTCGTGGACCACGGCGGCGTCGAAGCCGGCGCCGGCCATCAGGCAAAAGACGCGGCCGCCCGCGCGGGCCAGGTCGAGCCGCCGCATTCGTCCGGCGGCAATGACGTTCGCCAGCGTCTGGCCGCAGCGCGTCAGGCCGCAGTGGCGCGCGACGAGGTTTTCGGTCCCCAGCGGCAGCACCGCGACGGGGACGCCCGGCGCCCGGTTGATCACTTCCAGCACCGTCCCGTCGCCGCCCGCCGCCACGACGCAACGCAAGTCGTCTCTCTCCTCGGTCACGCGCCGCGACAGCTCGTCCCGGTCCCAGCAGAGCGTCGCCCCCAGCCCCGCCTGCTTGAGTCCGCGCATCAAGGCGCCGATGACGCGCCGCGACGTCTCCGACCCGGCCCGCGGGTTGGCGAGGATGAGGACGTTGGCGTGTCTGGGATCGCTCATAACGAAAGAAACCGGGGGAGTGGGAGGCCCACGTCAGGGCGGGTCGAAACCGCTGCGCGGAAAGCCCCGTGAACCGGGCCAAAAGACAACCGAAAGACTCTACTCGCCCACCGCGCCGTGGCTACTGACGCGCCGGACTCTTGCCCTCGCCTCGCGGGCCGGTTACTATCTCTCCTGCCGTTCAATGAACCGGGGCGTGATTTTTTGTTTAGGGGCTCGCGCCTGAGTCGGTGCCGCGAGCCGAGCGGTACCCAGGCGCCCGGCTCCGCTCGCTTTCATCTCTGCTTCAACGAAGCAGAAACTGCCGCCTTCTCTGTCGAAACGGCGGTCGAAAATCGGCGCCCGCAACCTGGGCCGGTGGCGCGGCCCGGGAAGGAGAGGCTGAGGCATGGCGCTGTGGCTATTCAAGGAAGAACCGACACACTACAACTTCGCCGACCTGGAACGCGACGGCACGGCCCTCTGGGACGGCGTCCGTAACAGCTTGGCCTTGAAGAATTTGCGTCAAGTGAAGCGCGGCGACCTCGTGTTCTATTACCACACGGGGAAGGAAAAGGCCGTCGTCGGCGTCGCCGAGGCGGCGTCCGTCTCGCTGCCCGACGCCACGGAGAAAGACAACAAGACGGTGGTCGTGGGCGTCAAAGCGGTACGGCGCTTGCAACATCCCGTGACACTGGCCCGGATCAAAGCCGATCCCCGGCTCGCCGACTGGGAGTTGGTACGACTGCCCCGCCTGTCGGTTCTGCCGGTGACGCCCGTCCAGTGGGCGCGAGTCGAAGAGATGAGCCGCGGTC
This sequence comes from Gemmatales bacterium, assembly GCA_038229635.1. Lineage (GTDB taxonomy): Bacteria > Planctomycetota > Planctomycetia > Gemmatales > Gemmataceae > DATFNV01. The sequence goes on along the minus strand of JBBROG010000002.1, from coordinate 64,118 downwards.
TCGGAGGATGACTTCGGCTTGGCCTCCGCTTCGGCGGGGGCTAAAATGTGTACAGTGCCACGGAGAGGCCATTCCTGAGTCCCCGGAGGATCTCCCACCATGGCGCGACGTAGCGCCGAGGCCGCGGTCAACGGTCGATCGCGGACTGCTCGCCGATCGGATCGGTTCCTGGCCGGGCTGGCGGAGGCCGACTCCGTCGCCTTCGTCTCCCACGTCAACCCCGATCCCGACAGCCTGGGAAGTATGCTCGGGCTGGCCCACCTCGTCGAAACCTGCCTCGACAAGCCCACCCGCCTCATCCGCGACGGCCTCATCGGCCGCGCCGAAAACCGCGCCCTCGTCGAGCTGCTCAAGCTCGACCTGGAACCCATCGAGGAAGTGACCTGGCGGACGGGCGAGGCCCTCGTCATGGTCGACAGTCAGCCGAACACCGGGCGGCACAGCTTCAACGGCGACGCCCCGCTCTACGCCGTCATCGACCACCACGAGACGCCCGGCGACCTCGACGGCGTCCCCTTCGTCGACGTCCGTCGCGGCCTCGGCGCGACCTGCTCCGTGGTGACGAGCTACCTGACGGAGCAGGATCTCCGCGTGCCGACCCGCATCGCCACCGGGCTGCTGTACGGCATCGAGACGGAGTTGTCCGGCTACCCGCGCGAGGCCAGCCCGCTCGACGACAGCGCTTTGCTCTCGCTGTATCCTCTCGCGGACAAGGATTTGATCGCCCGCATCCGCAACGCCCGCCTGCCGCAGAACTACTTCGAGTGCCTGCTGCAAGCCATGCAAAGCTCGTTCATCTACGACCGGCTCATCGTCAGCTGGGTGAGCGAACTGCCGCAGCCAGAGTTGGCGGCGGAGGTCGTCGATTTCCTCATCCGCTTCGAGGAGGTCGACTACGCGGTCTGCGCCGGCGTCTGCGCGGACAAGCTCATCCTGTCGGCGCGCGCCGCCGTGGAGGACGCCAACGCCGGCGAGATGCTGCGCCAGGTCGTCGGCAACCTCGGCAGGGCCGGCGGGCATGACCGCCGCGCTGGAGGCTGCATCCGCCTCGCCAGCACGTCGCGCAGCGCCGTCGACGAGCTGCAAGCGGAGTTGCGCCGGCGGTTGCTCAGGGTGCTGCGCATCGACGAGTGTCGCGGGCAGCGCCTGGTGGCGCGGCGCGACATGCTCCAGAATTTACAGGCGTGATATCGCCGCTTGCGGCTTCGCACGTGCGAAGCCGCAAGCGGCAGGAGAGACTCCCGTGCCCGACCACCCTCCCCCGTCGCGGCCGCGCCCGCCGAGCCGCTTCGGCGCCGTCGTCCTGGGCATGTCGCTGATGGTCAACCTCCTCGTCGCCGGCCTCTTCGTCGCCCTGTGCGCGGGGGTGTCGATGTTCGGCTTCAGCGCGGACGACGAAAAGTCCTCGCTGAAGGAGCGCCACGTCGCCGGCAAGAAGTCGGGCGACGACAAGGTGGCCGTCGTGCGCATCGAAGGCGTCATCATGGAGGGCTTGCTGGACTTCGCCGAGAAGCAGATCGAGCGCGCCGCCGAGGACAAGAAGGTCAAGGCCGTCGTCGTCCGCATCAACAGCCCCGGCGGCAGCATCACCGCCAGCGACCAGCTCTACTACCGCCTCACGCGCCTCCGCGACGGCGTTCCCGAGAAGGGCACCGCAGCCAAGCCGCTCGTCGTGTCGATGGCCAGTACGGCCGCGTCGGGCGGCTACTACGTCGCCATGCCGGCGAAGGTCCTCTACGCCGAGCGCACCACCATCACCGGATCGATCGGCGTCTACGCCTCCTTCCCGAACGTCAGCGGACTGGCCGAGAAGGTCGGCTTCGACATGACTGTCGTCAAGCGCGGCGACGTCAAGACCGCCGGCTCGCCGCTGCGCGACATGCGCCCGGAGGAGCGCGAGCTGTGGCAGTCGATGGTCGACCACGCCTACGATCAATTCAAGGACGTCGTCGAGACCGGCCGGCCGCAGCTGAAGGGGAAGCTGGAAGACAAGGTCATCGACGAGAAGCGGACCGTCAGCGTCGACAAGAAGGACGGCACGGCGGAGAAGAAGGAGATTCAGTACGTCCGCCGCCGTGCCGACGGCGGCATCTGGACGGCCGACAAGGCGAAGCAGTTCGGGCTGATCGACAAAATCGGCTACCTGGAAGACGCCATCAAGGAAGCCCACGACCTGGCGGGCCTCGGCGAGGACTACAAGGCCATCGCCTACGACAGGCCGTTCAGCCTGTCCGAAGCCCTGATGGGCGTGAAGGCGCCGCAACCTGGCGTGCTGTTCGACCCGGCGCGCCTCGCGAACGGCCTGACGCCGCGCCTGTGGTACATGGCGCCGCAAGCCGAACTGGCCGGCGTCCTGGCGGCGGCCGGACGAACGAAGCCCTGAACGTGTACTGCGTTGTCGTCAACCCCGTAAACTTTCGGAAACCTCCTCTCCCATGACGTATCGCCCTGGCTTAACCTGGCGCGGATTCCTCGCGGGATTGTTCCTGGTGCTGGCCTGTCCGCTCCAGGGTGAGGAGGTTCCCGCCCGCTCGGACCCCGCGGACGGCGACCCGAGTCAACTCCGTCCCGGCCTGTCGCAGGAAGACGTGCGCAAGCGCCTCGGTCCGCCGCGCGGCGTGGCTCGGCAGATCCTCTACCGCCGCTACCTCGAGCAGTGGGTCTACGACGGGCCGAAGTCCTGTCGGATCGAGTTCGAGTGCGTGCGCGGCAAGGCCCCGCAAATCCTCACGATCCAACCTCTCGTCCTGTCAAATCCGTAAAGCCCGCTAACGAATCCGCCGCCGGATCGTCTTATAGGGGAGGCGACGCCGCGTCCCGTGGCGGCGTCCGGCCGCGCGCCTGGGGGAAGATTCCCGCGGCACTGTCAATCCCTCGGTCGCGGGCGGTAAGAATTGGGAGGAGAAGAGGGAAAATTGCGACTTCCGGCCCCGGGTCAACGCCCGCGGCGTTTTTGTCGGATATACTTGGGGCGTTTAGCGAGGGTTCGCCGTCCGCGAATGACGATTCTGAGGCAGTCCAGTGTATGATTCTCAGTCATCCTGGCAGATCGGTGCGCGGGGCGTCAGCCGTGGCAGGGAAGGAAAAGCCGGCAGCGACGAGAGTTAAGGAAATTTCCGGGGGACTTGACCCGCCCCGGATAATGGCATGGTAGTTGCAAAAGTCTTTCCGGCGAAGAACGGACGGACGAGGCAAGGGGACGGAACCCCGGAATGATGAACATCATGAGGTGGTGAGCCATGGCACGAAGTGACGCACTCCTGCGACTTCATAAGTCTCTCCTGGCCCGGCGTACCGACCTTCTCAAGAAGCTGGCGGGCGAGTGGGCGGACCTGCGCGGCCTGGGCGGCGAGGGCGGCGGAGCCGGCGACGCGGCCGACGTCGCCTTCGAGTCCGGCAGCGACGAGATGGCCTCCCAACTGGCCGAGCTCGACGCCCGCGAACTCTCTCAGATCGATCGCGCCCTGGCCAAGCTGAAGCTGGGCGCGTTCGGCAAGTGCGAGGGCTGCGGCAGCAAGATTGGCGTTGCACGCCTCAATGCTTTGCCGTATACGACGTACTGCATCGACTGCCAGCGCGAGGCCGAGCGCAACCCTGCCTGGCAGGACAGCCGCGCCTCCGCTAGCTGGGACAAGGTCTTCGACGCGCTGACTCCCCTGGAGGACCAGCGCGAACTGAAGATCAGCGATATCGAGATGGACCTGTCGGGGCGGTGAGTGCCCCGAGGCGGCTTGCCCCAACGAGCCGGCCTTAATGCGCGATACGGACAGGTCCCTCAGATACGAGAAGCCCGCGGATTCCGTCCGCGGGCTTCTTGCGTTTTCTGCGGGCCGTTCGCGCGCCGGACGGGGTCGGCGCGGCGGTTTTCCTCACGGGCGGACTTCCCTCGGAAATAGAATGGAGTGCCCCCCGCGCCGCTCGCGGCTTCGCAAGTGCGAAGCCGCGAGCGGCACAATCCCCTCGTTCGAGGTGTCCCGTGATCCGGCTGATGCGACCTCTGGCGCTGCTCCTCTTCCTGGGGATTTGTTCCTTCGGCGGCGGGGCGGCGGCGCTCCTCGTCTTCCCGAACCTTCAAGCCCCGTCGGCGTTGGCCCAGACGGTGTCGCCCGCACCGACGCGCCCCGCGCCGACGAGCGCCGCCGAGCTGTTCCGCCTCAGCGACCGCTTCGAGGAGGTCGCCCGCAAGGTGGCGCCGAGCGTCGTCGCCGTCGAGGCCGTCAAGCCGCCGGCCGCGAACGGCCGCAAGTCGGTCGAGGAGTCCGGCTCCGGCGTCCTGGTGCGCGTCGACGGGCACAACGGCCTCTTTGTCGTCACCAACAACCACGTCATCGCCGGCGCCCCGGCGAAGCAAATCACGGTCAGTCTCGCCGACGACCGCGTCCTGCGGCCGGCGCAGGTGTGGACCGACCCCGAGTCCGACGTGGCCGTGCTGCGCCTGGAAGGCGTCGACGACGCCGCGTCCGCGCGCCTCGGCGACAGCGAGGCGACGCGCGTCGGCCAGTGGGTGCTGGCGGTCGGCAGCCCGTTCGGCCTGAATCAGACGGTGACGCACGGCATCATCAGCGCCCGCGAGCGCGGCCAGGTGAGTCTCGGGAGCACGATCCGCGTCAAGGACTTCCTCCAGACCGACGCCGCCATCAACCCCGGCTCGAGCGGCGGACCGCTGGTGAACCTCGACGGCGAGGTGATCGGCATCAACACCGCCATCGCCTCGCACTCCGGCGGCAGCAGCGGCGTCGCCTTCAGCATCCCGATCAACCTGGTCAAGCGCGTGGTGAAACAACTCCTGGAAAAGGGGAGCGTGGCGCGCGGCTACCTGGGGATGCAGCTGGCGACGGCGTTCGAGCCGGCCGACGCGCTGCGGCTCGGGCTGGACCGGGCTCAGGGCGCGCTCGTCGAAACGGTCTACCCGGAGACGCCGGCGGCGGCGGCGGGGCTGCGGCCCAACGACGTCGTCCTTCAGGTCGACGCGACCGCCGTGCGCAACGAGAACCACCTCATCAACCTGATTGCCGCGACGCCGGTCGGGCAGAGGGTGAAACTGCGCGTCTGGCGCGAGCGGCGGACGGTCCCGCTGGAGGCCGTCGTGGGCGACTGGTCGAAGGGGCAGAGCCGCTTCCGGGCGACGCCGTAATCCCGGCCGGAGAACGAGGGGGGAAACGAGAAACACCCTCACGGGCGAGAGCGGCCGGGAGGGTGTTTCGGGGGCACGTGCCTGGGGGAGATTCAATCCTCGGGGCGCTTGTTGCGCATGTAGAAGAAGGCCCCGATCAGCGCGAGCAACAACACGACCATGCCAACGTAGAAGAACGGGCTGTCCATGAACTCCAGCATAGCGACTGTCCTCTCCTAAAACGAGGGTGAAGGGGTAGTACGACGACAACCCCCGCGGAAGGAGGGAACGGATCCTGCCTCGGGGATTCCGGAAGATTTTCTACCGCCCCGTGCTTAACATTGCAAGCGCCGTCCGCCCTGAGGCGCATTTTTTTGCCGCGAGCCAAGGAACGCCCCTTCCGCCACACCCCTGAAAGGAATCGCCTCACCTCCGATGCACACCGTACCGTCCCTCGACCCGCCGCCCGAGCCCGGCCGCAGACTCGTCCTCCTCGTCGCCCTGGGCGCAGGTCTCGCCTCCCTGGCCTTGTACGGCTGGGTTCTGGCGCGCCCCGAGCTGATGATGGACGATTTTCAGATCCTGGTGCGCTCCTGGACGTGGGGGCGGACGTGGGACGACTTGTGGGTGCCGGCGAACGAGCACGCCATGCCGACGGGCCGCGTGACGACGTGGCTCCTGGTTCAGGCGGCCGGCGCCCCGTCGCGCCTGCCGTGGGTGTGCGTGCCGCAGGGGCCGCTCGCCGTCGTCGCCGGCATGGGGCTCCTGTACCTGTTCGTGCGCCGCGAACTCGGCTCGCCGGCGCACGCGCTGGCGGCGACGGCTCTGTTCGGCGTGTCGACGGTGTATCAGCAGGCCGTTCTGTGGTTCTCCGCCGGCTTCTCGGTGCTGGCGCTCGACACATTTCTGCTGGCGCTGCTGGCCGCCCAGCGCTGGCGCCGGGGCGGCGGAGTCGTGTCGGCGGCGCTGTGCGTCCTGGCGGCGGCGCTGGCGCCGACCTGGTTCGCCAGCGGCGTCCTGGCCGGCCCGCTGTGCGGCCTGTACCTCCTTCTCCCCGAAAGCGACCTCCCACGGCGGTCGAGTTGGCCGCGCGGCCTGGCACGGGCCACGCTGCCCCTGCTCGGCACGCTGCTCTTCCTCGCGGTCAGCCTGCCGCGAACCGCGCAACACATCCTGCACCTCGAACACTACGGCGACGGCGACGCGCTGCACGCCTTCAAGCCGCTCACCGGGCTGTGGTACTCCCTGCGCTCGGTGATCGAGAACCTGCTGCTCGGCCAGGTCGGGGTCGGCAGCGTGGACGTGCCGGCGTTCCTGGTGATCGCGGCCTGGCCGCTCCTCATCGCCGGCCTCGTGACACTCCGGCGGCGCGCGCCCTCGGGACGACGGCTGATCCTGCTGGGACTCGGGACGATCTTCGCCGGGTACGGGCTCGTCTACAGCGCCCGCGCGGACTGGGGCTACGACGGCGTCATGAACCGGCCGAACTGGAGCCGATATCACCTGCTGCCGCAGCTGGGCCTCGCCCTGATCGCCGCGGGCGGGTTGACGGGGCGGCTCCCCGCGGAGGAGGGACTGTCGCGGCGGCGGGCACGGGCGCTGCTCCTGCTGATCGCGCTGCTGTTCGTCACGCAGCTGCCGCGCATCCTCCTGACGAGTTGGGGCGACGGGTACGACGAGCAGGCGGCGGCGCTGCGGCGCGTCGAGGAGGTCGACGCCCTGTGCCGCCGCTACCGTATCGACGCGGCGACGGCGCGGCGGGCGCTGCCGTTCTTCGAGATCCCCGGCTCGTATGCGCGCGAGAACGGCTGGGAGTTCCTGCGCGGCAGCGCCGACCCCGACCCGTCGGTCACGCCGGAGGAGGCGCGGCGCCTGCTGTCGGGAGACGAGTGACGCCGGACTGTCAATGTTTCGCGCCCGCCCGAAACGCGGCAAAATCGCCTTGTTCCGAGTTCGCGGTTACGTTATCGTGCCGCGACACTTCCGTCCCCGTGCCGGACCAGGATGGGCGGCGCGGAAGGCGAAGTGATTTCCTCCCGTGTCCCGACCCTTATCTCTCGCCGAGCATGGAGGCTCCCCCTGATGCTTCGCTTGTTATGGCGCCGGCTGCGCAGGCGCGCGCGGCGGACGACGCCGCCCGCGCAGCGGACGTGCTGCTCTTTCCCCCCTCAGTTCGACCCGCTGGAGGACCGCTTGCTGCTGGCGGCACGGCCCTTCGCCCTTCCGAACGCGGGTCCCGCCCTGCCGCACGCCGGGGCCGCGAATTACGCCCTGCCCCACGTGCCGTCGCCCCCGATGGGAGGCGCCTGGAACGGCGGCAACCCGATCAAGGACCGGTTCACGCATAACGTGACCGTCGGGATGAACTCCCCGGACACGGTGATCGATGTCGTCGCGCTGCTGACGGGCCTGGGCGTGACGGACGCCGGCGCCCGGAGCCTCTACGTCACCGGCAACAGCAACCCCGGCCTGGTGAGCGCGACGCTCGGCAACGACGAGTTGACGCTCCATTACGCGCGGGGACAGATCGGCACCGCGACCATCACCGTCGAGGCGGTCGACCGCTTCGGCGAGTCGATCGAGTTGATCGTGCAAGTCAAGGTGCTCCCGCCGACGCCCGGGCAGGGCTAAGCGCTGCCGCACCGAGGATGCAGAAGCGGGGCGACGCGCGTAAGCGACACGGAAAGGTCATCCCCCACGGGGGTGTGTGACGGCGGACCAGCGCCGCCGGCAAATTCGAGTCCCTCTCCCCGGGCGGTGCGGTAAAGTCGGCAAGACGGGCCGGGCGGCGGCGCGCCGCGCGGCCCGTTACGCTCCGCGCAGAGGCGGAAAGGGCACGATCCTCGACCAGTTCAAAAAGGCTTCCGGGCTCATTTTTCTTTCACGAGTCCTGTAGACGCGGCGCCTCGTCTCACGTTTCTCCTTGTGGAGACGTTTGGCCTGCCGACCCGTGGCCCCGCGTGCCTCCCATCGGGCCGTTCCATCCTTCACGTCACACCCTGGGAGAAAGACCATGACTTCCCCTCGGCGGCTCCGCCGAGTGAAGCCGGCGCTGGGCGTCGAGCGCCTCGAAGATTGGGCGGCGCCGCTCACATCGCGCACAAGCAGGGGTGCGTGAATCGTTTCGGGTGGTTGGCATTTTAGCCCCCTTTAGGGGGCTTTCCGCGCAGCGGTTTAGGCCCGGCATTCATGCCGGGACGGAGGGGCGAGTGATGGGGGCGCCCCGCGCCTCCCCGGCCCGGCGGGTTGGTGGGGCGCCGCGCGCCCCCGGCCCGGCATGAATGCGGGGCCTAAACCGCTGCGCGGAAAGCCCCCTAAAGGGGGCTAAATATCCAAAGACCCGAATCCGCCCACGCACCCGCACTGCGGCCCGGCCGCATTTTTTGTTGGAATCTCGGGGCGACGCGCCCGCCTTTCGCGTCCGCGGGCGATTAGACCGTCGTGTCCACTTCCGGGATTGCGCACGGCTGCGGCCGCGCGACGGCGGCGCCCGCGTCGGGCGCGCGCCGGTCCCCTGTCCTGTCACGAGGAGAAACGCACGATGAGTTGGTTCAAACGCCTGTGGCGGCGTCCTCCGGCTCGGGCGCCGCGCCCGGTCCGGACGTTCCGCCCGGCCTTGGAGGGCTTCGACGAGCGTGTGATGCCGGCCCACTTCGGCCACTTTCACTCCCTGACGGGCGCGTCCTTCGCCTCCGCGGGGACGGCGTCCTCGGTCACGCGGCTGACCGCGACGCTCACCGGCGCCACCGGGACGTCGGGGCACGCCCGCTACCACGCCGACGCGACGGCGAGCACGAACGGCTTCGCCGTCCGGGTGAGCGGCCTGGCGGCGAGCGCGACGTTTGACGTCAAGATCGACGGCACCACGGTCGGCCAGGTGACGACGGACGCCAACGGGGCGGGCCGGGTGTCGCTGACGACCCTGACGGCCGCCGTCGCGGCCGGGTCGGTCGTCACGGTGGTCGCCGCCTCGGGGGCGACGGTCCTGACCGGGACGTTCGCGGCCGCCCCCAGCCACGGGGGTTGCCACGGCTGACCGGGCGCCCGCCTCCCCGCTTACGGCGACGGTGTCTCGACGCCCGCCGGTGCGGACCGTCCGAGCGCCCGCGCCGTCAGCAACGCCGTCGTCGCCCACCCCGCCGACGACATCAAGAACGCGCGGTCGATGTCGGCGTTCGTCTACGCCTGGGGCCAGTTCATCGACCACGACCTCGACCTGACTTCCTCCGCGACGCCTTCGACCGCGTTCAACATCTCCGTCCCGACGGGCGACCCGTCCTTCGACCCGCACGGCACCGGCACGCAGGTCATCCCGCTGAGCCGCTCGAAGTACGACCCGACGACCGGCACTAACGCCGCCAACCCGAGGCAGCAGGTCAACGACATCACCGCCTACCTCGACGGCTCGATGGTCTACGGCTCCGACGCGACCCGCGCGGCAGCGCTGCGGACCTTCTCGGGCGGCCGGCTGAAGACCAGCGCGGGCAACCTGCTGCCGCTCAACACCGCCGGGCTGCCGAGCGACAGCGCCACGCACCAGTTCCCCAACAGCCAGCTCTTCCTCGCCGGCGACGTGCGGGCCAACGAGAACATCGAGTTAACGTCTCTGCAAACCCTGTTCGTCCGCGAACACAACCGCATTGCCGACGGCATCACCCACGCCAACCCGATGCTGAGCGACGAGGATGTCTTCCAACAGGCGCGCAGCCAGGTCGTCGCCGAGATCGAGGCGATCACCTTCAACGAATTCCTCCCGGCCTTGCTCGGTCCGAACGCGGTCCGAGCCTACACCGGCTACAAGGCGAACGTCAACCCCGCCATCGCCAACGAATTCTCGACCGCCGCCTTCCGCGTCGGCCACACGATGCTCGGCGACGACGTGGAATTCCTCGACAACCAGGGGCAGGCTGTCCGCGCCGCCCTTCCGCTGAGCCAGGCGTTCTTCAACCCCGGCGTCGTCGAGGCGACGGGCATCGACCCGATCCTGAAATACCTCGCGTCCGACCGCGCCGAGGAGGTGGACACGAAGGTGGTCGACGGCCTGCGCAACTTCCTGTTCGGCGCCCCCGGCGACGGCGGCCTCGACCTGGCGTCGCTCAACGTCCAACGCGGCCGCGACCACGGCCTGGCCGACTACAACACCACGCGCGCCGCCTGACCACGCCGCCGCGAACCGTCGCGCTCACGCGCGGGACCGTCGTGTCGGGCGTCGACTTCGGCGAGGCGCCGCCGGCACGCACGCGGGCGTCCCTTCCACGGCGCTCCGGCGGCGGGGGCACCGGCCCGTTCCTGACCGGGGATGACATCTTCGGCCTGCCGGGGGGCTGACACGAGGGAGTGTGACGGCGAGCCGGCTCCGCCGGATGGGAAGCCTCCTCCCGGCGCCCGGCCGTCACCGCGCTAGCAAATCCGATTCCCTTTCCCTGGCTGGTGCGGTAAAGTCGGCAAGACGGGCCGCGCGGCGGCGCGCCGCGCGGCCCGTCACGCTCAGCGCAGAGGCGGAAAGGGCATGATCCTCGACCAGCTCAAAAAGGCCCTGGAGAAGGCCGACCCCGCGGCCGTCCTCGTGCCGAGCCACCTCCTCGCCCGCGTCATCCGTGAGGTCCACGACGTCCGCGGCCAGGGCATGACCGTCCCGCACCGCAAATCCCTCATTCTCGACCGGGCGGTCCTCTTCCGCCACGTCGAGCTCGACGACCTCGACCTCGGCCCCGACCGGCAGCTGCCCACGAAGGTCATCCTCATCGCCCGCCCCAGCGCCGAGCGCCGCAGCGGCGCCGAGACCGACGCCACCCTGCTGCGCTACTGGCGGCGCCTGTTCCACGCCAACGTCCACCTCGCCCTCGAACGCCGCGTCGCCGAGGGGCGGCTCACTGACGCCGACGTCGAGGCGCGCGTCGCCGCCGTCGGCCGGGTCGAGTTCGACGAGGTCCGCACCGTCCTCCAGGAGGAGCAGTACCTCTTCCCGCAGGCGACGACGCGCGACGTCTACCTCGAGTTCGCCGCCGTCTACCTCGAGTTGCGCTTCTTCCTGCCCGACCTGCTGCCGGTCTTCTTCCCCGCCCTCCGCCAGCCGGCCCTGGTCGACGAGGTTCTCGCCGCCGACGTCGACGCCTCGGCCCTGTTCGCGCGGACGCGCCTCGGCGACGTGCCGGAGCCGTCGCGCCCCGACGCGAGCGACGACGAGCCGAGCGAGACCTGCTGGAAGTACATCCGCGCCGCCCGCCGCGCCGAGGTCGTCGGCAACACCGTCCGCGCCGCCATCTTCCGCACCCGCGCCGCCCGCATCGCCCCGGCGGCGCGGACGCAGCGGCTCCGCGCCGCCGTGCAGGACGACCTCGACCGGCTGACGCAGCGCCTCCAGCTCGCCCTCAAGCTCGGCGAGGCCGAGACGCTCGAGTGGCGGAAGGACCTGCCGGCGCTGCTCGACAAGACCGGCGACGAGCAGTGGTCGGTCGAGGCGCGGCTGCTGTACGACTTGCAGAAGGCGTGCGTCGAGAACGAGCGCGAGGTCTACGCCCTCGACGTGGTCGAGTGGCTGCTGTCAGCCGGCAAGAGGCCGCTGAAGAAGCCGCTCACGAACCAGCGCCTGGTGCGCATCACGCGCCACCTGCACAGCGCCGAGGCGCGGCTGAATTCGACGCGGCTGTCGGAGGCGGACCGGCAGCACCTCGGCCGCCTGCTGAACGAGGCGGCGCGCGGCAGCGAGGAACGACTGCGGGCGCGCTTCCGCCCCGTCCTCGCCGACGCCCTGTACGACGTCGGCCTGCAGGCGGGCAGCCCGCCGGAGCAGGCCGCGCAGTACAAGATGATCGAGGAGCTGCTCGACCGCGTCGTCGAGTTGGGCTTCTTCACGTTCAGCGACCTGCGCGACGCCATCTCGCGCAACAACCTCAAGCTGCCGGACCTCGCCGACCCGCAGGAGTGGCTGCGCGGCGACCCGCTGCTGCGCCTCGACCGCCGCCTGGCCGCGGGCCTCGACGGCGTTTATCGGCCGAGCGAGATCTATTTACGCGCCCTTCAGCGCCTGACGTCGGCCAACTTCGGCACGCGCTTCGGCCGGCTGCTGACGCGCTATGTGACGATCCCGCTGCTCGGCGCGCTGCTGCTCCTCCAGGGCGCGGACGTCCTGGTTCACTCGTGGCAGGCGCACGTCCGCGGCGTCGAGGAGAAGAACCCGGAGCCGTACTTCGGCCCGGCCTCCGTGCTGGCGCGCCTCGCCTGGCCTCCCGACCCGGCCGAGGGTGGGGCGCAGGACGGCCAGGCGCCGCCGTTGCACGCGCCGCCCTGGGTCGCGCTGTCGCTGTGGGCTCTGGGCTCGGTGCTCCTGTTCATGCTGCTGCACGTCCCGGCCGTGCGCCGGGCGGTGCGCCGGGCGTTCGCCGCCGCCTACCGGGGCACGCGGCTCGTCCTCGTCGACTGGCCGGCGCGCGTCCTCCCCTTGCCGGCCCTGCGCCACTTTCTCAAGAGTTGGCCGGGACAGCTGCTGTTCGGCCTCGTCCTCAAGCCGTTGCTGCTGTGGTCGCTCCTCTTTCTCGCCTTTACGGAGTACCTGCTCGACTGGCGCGTGGCGCTGCTGGTCTTCGTCGTCACGGCGGCCGTGGTCAACTCGCGGCCGCTGCGCTCCCTGGAGGACGCCGGCGCGCGCGGCCTGGCCGGGCTCCTGGAGTGGCTGCGCTCCGACCTGCTGTACGGGCTCGTCCGCCTCGTGGGGCAGTTCTTCAAGCGGGCCATCGACGCCGTCGAGTACGTGCTGTACAGCGTCGACGAGTGGCTGCGCTTCCACGAGGGCGACGGCCGCCTGTCGCAACTTTTGCGCGGGGCGCTCGGCGTGCTCTGGTTCCCGGTGTCCTACGCCCTGCGCGTCTACCTCGTGGTGCTGCTGGAGCCGGGCATCAACCCGATCAAGCTGCCGCTGTCGATCCTCGCCGCCAAGTTCGTCTACCCGATTATCTTGACGGCGGGCTGGGAAGCGGCGCTGATCGGGGCGGTGCGGCCCCACGTCGGCGACCACTACGGCGTCGCCCGGGTTCTCGCCTGGGGCGTGGTGCTGTGGTGGCTGCCCGACGCCTTCGCCTTCCTCATCTGGGAAATGAAGGAGAATTGGAAGCTGTATAAGGCGAATCGCCCCGAGGCGCTGCGGCCGGTCGGCATCGGCCGCCACGGCGAGACGCTGCTCCAACTCCTCAAGCCGGGCTTTCACTCGGGCCAGGTGCCGAAGCTGTACGCCCAGTGGCGCAAGGCGGAGCGCGAGGCCCACGAGGGCGGCTCGCGCCGCCCGGCCCGCGCCTGCCGCGAGAGGATGCACGCGCTGGAAGAAGACCTCGCCCACTTCGTCGAGCGCGAGGTGCTGGCCCTCCTGCACCAGGCCCCCGGGTGGCGGAAAGCGCCGCTGCGCACGGGGGCGGTGGAGCTGGCGAGCAACCTGGCGCGGATCGAGCTGGACCACGCGGAACACCCCGACGCCCCGCTGCGGGTCGCCCTCGCCGAGCAAGGGGGCCGGCTGGTGGCGCGCGTCGAGGACCACGGCTGGGTGCGGCGGCTGACGACGCCCGACGACTTCCTCGCCTGGACGCGCGCCCTCGCCGGCCTGTACAAGCTGGCCGGCGTCGACGTCGTCGCCGAGGAGGTGCAGCGCCAGTTGCCGCCGGCGACGCCCTGGGCGCTCGACGGCCGCGGCCTGACGGCGCGCTTCGGCCCGTTCGACGAGCGCGTCTATGACCTGGACGCCGACGGGCCGCTGGTGCCCCGGCCGGACGGTCCGCCGGCGCCGACGCTCGACCCGGAACAAACCGTTTTTGCCCGCGTGCCGATTCTGTGGCAGGACTGGGTCGACGACTGGAGCGGGAACGCCACGCCCGCGGCGCCGCCGGGGCCTGCGATTCACGTTCCCGCCGAGCGGAGTGCGTGAGGGCGCGTCTCGGGGTTCCGGGGGTGGGTGTCGTCGTACCGGGGGTGCGCTGCGCGACCCCCGGCTTTGGGATGTAACCCCTGCGGGGCAGGGCTTCCAACATGGTTGTAAACCCAAGGTATCAAAGGCTTTGCGGCAACAGATCATGTGAACTAACGTCCACTGTCAGTCGGGCCTCGCCGTGGCTGAGGCGGGACATGCCGAAAACCACGGGCGTTTTCAGCCACCCGCCAAGGGAAGAATACGGTACAACTACTGAACATGTTGGAAGCCCTGCCCCTTCGGGGTAAAATGCCCCCGGCCCTGCCCCGAAGGGGTTGTATCGCACAGCCGGGGGTCGCGCAGCGCACCCCCGGTACGACGACGCCCACCCCCGGTACGACGACGCCCACCCCCGGTACGACGGAACGACGACACGCCGGCTTATGTCTTGACGGAGGGCTCGCTTGTGGTAACCTAGGGAACAGCCGTCGTGCGGCCGTTCCCTCGACTGAATCTCCGTGGGCAGAGCAACGATCATGGCCAGCACCGAGGCCCCGCGCGTGCCGTCGCCCAGTCCCGAGAACCGTCGCGTCGCCGCCGGGCAGTTCGAGCGCGCCAACCAGGTCATCGCCACCGGCAACTACGACTACGGCATCGAGCTGCTGCTCAGCTGCTGCCGGCTCGACCCGGCCAACCTCATCTACCGCCAGGCCCTGCGCCGCACCGAGAAGACCAAGTTCAAGAACAACCTGCGCGGCACCTGGCACGCCGGCCTCAGCTCGTGGGGCACGCGCACCAAGCTCAAGAGCGCCCGCCGCGCCGGCGACCACCTCAAGGCGCTGGAGTTGGGCGAGCAGATCCTCATCCGCAACCCCTGGGACACCGGCGCCCAACTCGACATGGCCGAGTCCGCCAACGCCCTCGGCCTGCTCGACGTCGCCATTTGGACGCTGGAACAGGCGCGGCAGAAGAACCCGCGTGCCGCCGACGTCAACCGCTTCTTGGCCCGCCTCTACGAGAAGCGCGGCAACTTCACGCAGGCCATCGCCCTGTGGGAAGTCATCCGCAAGACGGTCCCCGACGACATGGAGGCGCGGGGCAAGGCGAAGGACCTGGCCGCCAGCGAGACCATCGCGCGCGGCCGCTACGAGGAGGCCGTCCGCGACGAAGAGGACTCCGCCGCCGGGACGCAGCACGACGTCCGCGTCGGCACGCCGCTGGAGATGCCGCCGTCGAAGCTCAAACAGGCCACGGGGCGCGTCAAGCTCCCCGCGTCGTCGCCCTCGTCGGACGACAAGCACGCCCCGTCGGCCGGGGCGGCGGAACGCGGGGCGAGCCAGGTGGCGCAGCTGCGGGCGAAGATCCAGGCCGACCCGACCAATGCCAACGTCTACCTGCACCTGGCCTCGGTCTACCGCAAGATGGACCAGTTCGACCTGGCGCGGGAGGTCCTCGCCCGCGGCATGGGACCGACGGGCAATTCGTTCGAGATCGCCGTCGAGTTGGCCGAGGCCGACATCGAGCCGTTCCGCCGCAACCTGGCGGTGAGCGAGGAGAAGCTCCGCGCGGTGCCGGGCGACGAAGACCTGCGCACGTTGCGCATCCGGCTGTTGAAGGAGATCAACGCGCGCGAGATGGAGCTGTTCCGCCGCAAGGCCGACCGCTACCCGACCGAGATGGCGCACCGCTTCGAGTTGGGCGTCCGCCTGCTGCGCGCCGGGCAGAGCGACGAGGCGATCCGCGAGTTGCAGGCGGCGCGCTCCGACCCGCGCCACCACTGGAAGGCGCTGCTCTACCTCGGCCACTGCTTCAAGGGGCGTAACAACTGGCGCCTCGCCAAGCGCAACTTCGAGGAGTGCTTGCAGAACTTGCCGCCCGGCGACGAAGGGGCGCGCAAGGAAGTTCTGTTCCAACTCGCGCACGGCACGGCTGAGGCGGGCGACCTGCCGGCGGCCATCGACCTCGGCCATGAGTTGGCGAACCTCGACTTCGGCTTCAAGGACATCGGTCGTCTGCTCGACGAGTGGCAGACGAAGCTCGAGCGCGCCGACGTGTGACGGCCGGACGAGATCACTTGCGGCGCTTTCGCGCCGGACGCGCCGGACGCGCCGGGGTCGGCGGCGCATCGCCCCGCAACCGCTCCGCCAACCAGGCGTCCTCGTCCGGGCCGAGAGGCGGCGCCGGCGGCCTGGCGTAATCGAAGCGGCGCGCGTAGCGCGAGCGCGCGTAAATGGCATCGACCATCGGCTGCAAAGGGAATTTGAGGTCGGGGTCCGATCCCGACAGCGGGACGGTGAGTTCGGGCAGAGGGCGGCGGAACGAGGCGGGCCAGACGCGACAGGAAGGGGCACGCCACTTCCAGGAGACGAGCAGGTAGTACGGGCTGTTCGGCCACGGCTGGACCATCGGCATGCGCCGCCCGCCGCGCAGCAAATCGATCTCGACGAAGTTGGCCGCGCCGAGCATCAGCGCGTTTCTCTTGCGCAGGTAGAGGTCCCACCCTTCCAGACCGGGTCGCTTGTTGGCGGGGGAAAGCACCTCGACGCAGGTGACCAGACGCGGCTCGGGGTCCGCCTCGTAAATCTCGATGAAGTTCTCGCGGTACGGCTCGTCGATGAACGCGCGCATCGTCACGGCTCCGCTTTCGGCGTCCGGCTCGGCGACCGCCGTCGCGAGGCCCACGTCGGGGGTAAACGGCCTTTCCTCCTTCCCGTCGGTGCCGGCGAGGACGACGTAGGAGCGCTCCCCGGCCTGGACGAAGTAGCGGTCGGGCACTGCCGCGGCGAGGACGCGCTCGATCTCGCCGAGGAGCTTCGTGTGAAAATCGGCCCAGAGGCCGTAGTCTTCGATGTAGGGGTCCATGCCGGGGAACGGAGATTTCATCAACGGCTCCTCCGTAGGGGCGAATCGGCCGCTCACTTGCGGCGGCGGCGCGACGGGGACGGGTCGCCCTCAGGCCGAAGCCGCTTCTTGAGCCAGGCAGCTTCTTCATTCGTCAATGGCGGCGTTAGAGGCCGGGAGTAGTCGATCGCCTCGTCATAGCGCCCGCGCTCGTAGACGGCGTCGACGAGGGGCTGGAGGGCGACCGGGATGTCCGAGTCGGGTTCGTTCAGGGGGACGGGAATGGCCGACAGAGGACGGTCGAAAAAGGCGGGCCAAACGTCACACCGCGGCGCGTCGTCCTCTCGGGCGACGAGGATCGTGTAGGGACTGGCCGGCCAGGGGTCGAGCATCCGCATGCGGTCGCCATTTCGCAGCAGGTCGATCTCCACGAGGTTCGCCTTGCCGAGCAGGAACGCTTGCCGCTTCCGCACGTATTGCTTCCAACCGGCGGTACGACTCCTCTTGTTGGACGGCGACAGTACTTCGACGCTGGTCACCAACCGGCGCTCCGGTTGCAGTTCGTAAATGTCGATAAACTTCTCCTCGAACTCTCTCGAAACGAACGCGCGGAGGGACACGGGCTTGACTTCGGCGGCCGAGTCGGCGACGGCGGACCGCCCGGACGAGGCGGGAGAGGGTTTCGCGCCCCGTCGCGACGTGACCTTCACGTCGGGGACGAACGGGCGCCGCTTCTTGCTGCCTTTCTCAATGAGAACGACGTAAGACCGCTTGCCGGTGCGCGCGGCGTAGCCTCTCGGCAGGGCCGCACTGATCGCCTCGTAGATTCTTTCGATCAGATGGTTGTGAAAATCCTCCCACAAATCACCGGCTTCGATGTACGGGTCCATCCCCGGAAACGGCGATTTCATCGGCGACTCCTCCACGAAGCGGACGGCGGCCTCTCCCGCAGGGTATCGCGACTCCCGCGCCGCCGCCAGACGGATCGGCGCTTTGCCTTTCCCCCTCCGCTGGGGTATCCTGTCCCGAAGTCGCTGACATTCTCCCTGGCTTCCTTCCCACGGACTCGTCGTCATGTTCCGACGCCTCGTTCCCGCCGCGCTCGCCGTCCTCGGCGCCGCCCTCCTCTTCATCCCCGACGCGCCGGCCCAGCGCTCCGGCACCCTGAAACCGACCGTCTTCGCCATCCGCGACGCCCGCGTCGTCCCCGAGCCGGGCAAGCTCCTCGAAAAAGCGACCGTCGTCATCCGCGACGGCCTCATCGAGGCGGTCGGGCCGGACGTCAAGGTGCCGCCGGACGCCCTCGTCATGGACGGCAAGGAACTGACCGTCTACGCCGGCTTCGTCGACGCCCTGAGCCATTCGGGCTACGACGCCGCCCTGCGCCGCTCCGAGGGCGGGTCGGCGGCGCCGGACTTCGCGGCCGACGCGCTCGCCGCCACGCAGCCGGACAACCGCAAGGGCCTCACGCCCGAGTTCCAGGCCGCCGGCGCCCTCAAGGCCGAGGACGACCAGGCCGACAGCTGGCGCAAGGCCGGCTTCACCGCCCGCCTCGTCGCGCCCGACGGCGGCATCTTCAGCGGCCAGAGCGCCCTCGTCAGCCTCAGCAACGCCACCCCGCGCGACGCCATCCTCCGCGCCCCCGTCGCCCAGCACGCCTCGTTCCGCGTCGGCTTCGGCGGCGGCTCCGACTACCCGCGCTCCCTCATGGGCGTCGTGGCCCACGCGCGGCAGACGCTCCTCGACGCCGGCCACTACGCCCGCCTCTGGGCCGCCTACGAGGGCGGGCGCCCCGGCCCGCGCCCGCCGCTCGACCCGACCCTCGCCGCGCTCGGGCCGGTGCTGGAGCGCAAGACGCCGGTCGTCTTCGAGGCCGACGCGCGCGACCAGGTCCACCGCGCCCTCGACTTCGCCGCCGAGTTCAAGCTGGCGCCCGTCGTCTACGGCGGCCGCGACGCCTGGAAGGCCGCCGACCGCCTCAAGAAGGAGAACGTCCCCGTCGTGCTGCGCCTCGCCTTTGTGGACAAGGCGGAGGCACGCTTCGGCGGCCGGCGCGGCTTCGGCCCGCCCGCCAAGCCGGCGATCCCCGGCAAGCCGCAAGTCCCCGGCGTTGACGCCCCGCCGCCGGAGGAGCCGCCGTCGGCGCTGCCGAAGCGGGTCGTGGACGACCATCAGCGACTGCTCAAGGAGGAGACGGCCAACGCCGCCCTGCTGCACAAGGAGGGCGTCGCCTTCGCCTTCAGCACGCAGGGCCTGAGCGGCGACAAGCCGTGGGACAAGTTCCGCGAGAACCTGCGCAAGGCCGTCGCCGAGGGCCTGCCCGCCGACGCCGCCCTCAAGGCGCTCACCGTCGACGCCGCCCGCATCCTCGGCGTCGACAAGCAACTCGGCACGGTCGCCCCCGGCAAGGCGGCGCACCTCGTCGTCATGACCGGCGATTTCCTCGGCGAAAAGTCGAAGGTGCGCTACGCCTTCGCCGACGGCGTCCGCTTCGACTACAGCGCCCCGGAGCGGCCCGACGAGGCGAAGAAGGCGGCGGAGGCCAAGAAGCTCGACGCCGACAAGAAGCCCGCCGAAAAGGTCGTGAAAGTTGACTATGCCACTGAAATCGAGGCCGACCGCAAGCCGAAATTGAAGACCGGCGGCAACGTCCTGATCCGCGGCGCCAGCGTCCTCACCGTGAGCAACGGCACGCGGCCGAAGACGGACGTCCTCGTCGAGCGCGGCAAGATCGTCAAGCTCGGCGAAAACCTGCCAGCCCCGGCCGGCGTGACGGTGATCGACGCCGCCGGGATGTTCGTCATGCCGGGCATCATCGACACGCACTGTCACTTCGCCGTCAGCGGCGGCGTCAACGAATTCTCGCTTTCGGTCGTCCCTGAAGTGCGCGTCCGCGACGTCGTCGACGGCGAGGACGCGCAGATCTTCCGGGCGCTGGCCGGCGGCGTCACGACGTCGCGGCTGCTGCACGGCAGCGCCAACGTCGTCGGCGGGCAGGACGCGGTCATCAAGCTGAAGTACGGCGAGCCGGCGAGCAAGCTGCTCCTGGCCGACGCCCCGCGCGGCGTCAAGTTCGCCCTCGGCGAGAACGTCAAGCGCACCGACGGCCGCTTCCCCAACACGCGCCTCGGCGTCGAGGCGGTGCTGGTCCGCGCCTTCAACGAGGCCCGTGCCTACCGCCAGGCGTGGCAGGACTACGAGAAGGCGAAGTCGTCCGGCCACGCCATCGAGCCGCGCCGCGACCTGCGCCTGGAGGCGCTGGCCGACGTCCTCTCCGGCGATTTGAAGGTCCACTGCCACTGCTACCGCGCCGACGAGATCCTGATGCTGCTGCGCGTCGCCGACCGCTTCGGCTTCAAGATCAAGTCGCTCCAGCACGTCCTCGAAGGCTACAAGATCGCCCCCGAGATCGCCGAGCACGGCGCCAGCTGCTCGACCTTCTCCGACTGGTGGGCCTACAAATTGGAGGCTTACGACGCGATCCCCTACAATTCCGCTCTGCTGCACGAGGCCGGCGCGACGGTCTGCCTCAAGTCGGACAGCAACGAGCTGATGCGGCACATGTACCAGGAGGCCGCCAAGTGCGTCAAGTACGGCGGCATGAGCGAGGCCGACGCCCTCAAGACGATCACGCTCAACGGGGCGAAGCAGCTCGGCCTCGAAGGGCGCGTCGGCACGGTGGAGGTCGGCAAGGACGCGGACCTGGCGATCTTCAACGGCCACCCGCTCAACGGTTATGCCCGCTGTGAAATGACGCTGGTGGAGGGCGAGGTCTACTTCCAGCGCGCCGACCGGCTGGCGCCTTTCGCCGCGGCGGCCGCGCCGCCGGCGAAGCCGAGCGCCGCCTTCAAGGCCGTCGCCCGCAACGCCGACGACACCTACATCCTCAACGACGTGACGGTTCACCCCGTCAGCGGCCCCGCCGTCGAGCACGCCAGCGTCGTCGTCGCCAAGGGGAAGATCCAGGGCGTCACGACCAGCACGATCCACAACATCCCCGGCGCGTCCCTGGTCCAGGCGACCGGCCTGCACGTCTACCCCGGCATGATCGACGCCGGCACGGTCCTCGGCCTGACCGAATTGGGGTCCGCGAAGGAGACGCAGGACTTCGCCGAGGGCGGCGACTTCCAGCCGGACCTGCGGGCCGGCACCGGGATCAACCCCGACTCGGAGTTGATCCCGGTGACGCGCGCTAACGGCGTGACGACGGTGGTGACGCGGCCGCAGGGCTCGATCGTCGCCGGGCAGAGTGCCCTCATCAACCTCTCCGGCTGGGTGCCGAAGGAGATGACCGTCGTCGACCCGCTGGCGCTGCACGTCGATTTGCCGGTGGCGGTGCCGTTCTTCACCGGCAACCCCGACATGCCGCCGGTCGGCCGCGCCATCGCCCGCAAGCAGCGCGAGGAGAAGGTGCGTCGCCTGAAGGAGTTGTTCGCCCAGGCCGTCGCCTACGACGAGGCGCGCAAGTCCGACGCCGCGCGGCCGGTCAACGCCCGCCTCGAAGCGCTCGTCCCTTACGCGCGCGGCAAGAAGCCGGTCGTCGTCCAGGCGAACCGCAAGGCGGAGATCGAGGAGGCGCTGAAGCTCGCCGACGACCTGAAGCTGAAGATCGTCCTGAGCGGCGCCGTCGACGCCTGGAAGGTCGTCGCCGAGCTGAAGAAGCGCGACGTGCCGGTGATCCTCGGCTCGCTGCTGGCGCTGCCGACGGACACCTACGACCCCTACGACGCCCCTTACGCCAGCGCCGCGCGGCTGCAGGAGGCCGGCGTGAAGTTCTGCCTCCGCTCGGCGGGGACGACGAACACGCGCAACCTCCCTTACGAGGCGGCGATGGCGGTCTCCTACGGCCTGCCGCCGGAGGAGGGGCTGAAGGCGGTGACGCTGTCGCCGGCGCAAATCCTCGGCGTCGCTGACCAACTCGGTAGCGTGGAGGCGGGGAAGCGCGCCAACCTGGTGCTGACGAACGGCGACCTGCTGCAACCGTCGACGCAGGTGCTGGCGCTGTTCGTGGACGGCAAGCCGCTGGAGCCGACGAGCAAGCACACGCGGCTGTACGAACGCTACCGCGAGCGGCTCAAGGAGGTGAAGGAGGGCCGGGCGCCGCTGGGGACGAAGTAGGAGCGACCGAGGGGGGCGGCGGGGTCAGCGGCGTGAGGTACCGCTGACCCCGTCGCGCCACCTTGCCTCAGTCGCCCAAAAGGGGGTAACATTAATGGGGAGACGGGATGACTCCCGCCGCGTAGCGAATTCGGGGAACGCAGTTCTCCTGGCGGAGTATACTTATCAGCAAAGGTCTTATTTCGCCTCACAAGCGGCACGAAGCTCCCGGTAGAACAAACCCGCGTCTATAGCCGACAGACCAGAAGTTTGGGCGTCATTTAGTTCGATCAGGAGCCAGCTGCCGTTGGCGGCTCGGGCTATGTCAGCAACGAAGAAGGTCGCGCGGCTTGCCACGCGGGCTGCACAAGATTGTGCGAACTCAATCCCGGCCTGGTCAATTCCGGCCGATGGTATTCCTCTAGCTTGCCGAGCCCAGTAATAGCCGTAGGCGATGAGCCGCCGATCCAGGAAGAAGAACCGCCACTCATTCGAGATCGGCAATCCGCTGGATGTGTGGCCGAACGTCTCCAGCGGGACGTACCTGCGGAATAGCAATCCCTGCTGGGCGATAACCTGTTGCTGGCGCAGCATGGTGGCTTTGGTTAGCGCCTCAGCCTTGTCTCGGGCGAACATCAGTTCCGACCAGGCGTGTTTGAACGAATTGCATCGGCCCTTCAATACGAACGGGCCGTCATCCGCCGAGTCGAAATCCTCCTCGGTCCAACTCTGTGGAGTGACGTCCCGCAGTGCCTCGTAGTACTCGAAATTGGCGATCCACTTATGTTCGGCTAAGGTGTTAATCAGCCGGCAGCCCCGCCCCGACAGTTCCTCTTCGAGGGCCTCGTAGAAAGGCAGCACCGAGTAGCGGCCGATGACGAGTTGATCGCGACACCGAGTACGGTCCCTCTCGACATGCCAATGCAGGCGCGCGGTTTCCAACTCCGCCTCGTTCTCGTCGTCAACTCGGAACAAAAGCACCGATTCCACGCGCTCCCGAACCTCCCGTCACGACAATTGTAAAATCGGGATCATGATGCCGCTACAGCGATATCACAACCCCCAAAGGGGAGTCGAGATACCAACAAAGACGTCAGCGAATCAGATTCCTTGTCTCACGGCTTCCTGGCCAGGAACGTCTTCAGCTTGTCCGCCAGCCGGTGTCCCGCGAGGGCGCCGCGCTTCCGCGCCAGTTCCTTTGCCGTCCGGATGTACTCCTCGCCGACTTCCTCGGCGCCCGGCGGCACGCGGCCGGCCTGCACGCGCGCCGGCTTCAACTCGCCGTTCTTGTACGCCACCGCCTTCGCCGCCTCGAAGCTCTCTTGCACCCAACTCGGGAAGTCGGCGTGATCCGTCAGATCCGCCTTCAGAGCCTTTCGGTCGTACTTCGGGTCGCGCAGCCCTTCCGCCGCCTCCTTCGCCTTGCGGTAGATCGTCGCCTGCCGCTCCGGGCCGTCCTCGGTGTAGTTCGGGTCGTCGCCGAACAGGTCGTCCCAGAAGCGGTGCAGGTTCATCGCCTTACCCTCGACCTTGACGCCGAACAGGTTGCCGCCCAGGTCGCCGCGCTTGTCGGGGAAAATCGACGAGTATTGCGACACCGCATGAAGAGGCTGATGAATGTCGCCGATCAGGTGCAGCAGCCAGCACAGGGCGACCGCCTTGTCCTCCTCCGACGTCGTCGCCAGGGTCAACTCGCCGACGCGCTGCTTGTAGGCGCAGACGACCGTGTTCATGTCGGCGTCAGGGCGGAGATCCTTGCCGGCGAAGCGCTCGGCGTCGGCGGGGTGGACGAACGGCACGTTGATGAAGTGGTCGTCGCGGCGGTGGTAGCGGACGACGCCCTCGCCGCGCGGGTCGGCCTCGCCGGGGCGGCCGCGCGGCCTCACCCAGTCGGGCCACGTCGCGGCGCGCAGGAACGCCCACTCGTTCAGGGACACGTCGTCGGGCCGGTGCTTCGCGAGGTAGTCCTCGTAGTGCGGGTGCCGCCTCAGCATCCCCGAGAAGCGGAGCTTCTCGCCGTCGGACAACTGGTCATAGGCGGCCTTGGCGACCGCCATATGACCGATGTTGTTCCAGGCGAAGCAGGGCGGCGGCGTCAGGGCGGCGAGAACGCAGGCGGCGACGAACGGCGAGCGCATCGGCGGTCTCCTTCTCGGGGTTGGCAACGCGGACCCCGAATAGGATACGGATCAGCGCCGCCGCGGTCGCTTCGCCAGGACGTCGATGGTGAAGCCGCCCGCCAGCGCCTCGCCGTTCGTGAACAGCCAGTCGTCGAGGTCGCCGACCGGCACGCGCAGCCGGTCGCCGGCGTGCAACCGCTTCACGTCCAGCGGCTCGTTGTCCAACCGGCCGTAGATCATGTCGTTCTCCAGCGCCGACACCGACACCCACATGTGTTCCGTCAGCCGCCCCTCGCGCACCGGCACCTTGACCGAAAAAATTTGCCCCTGTTGACGCTCCTCGAAGGCGGCGACGAACTCCGGCCAGCGCCGCCGCGCCTCGGCGACGGCGGCGCGCAGGCGCCGGTCGTTGCGGCGCACGCCGACCACCGGCACCGGCCGCGACCGCCGCAGGGCGCTCAGCGGGTCGGCGCCGCGCAGCTTCTTCGGCACGCTCTCGTCGTAAGGGTAGACGCAGCGTCGCGCCGGCACGCACACCGCCAGGCAGTCGTCGCCGGCCAGCGCCGCCGCCAACTTGCCCAGCAGCGGATACGGGTCGCGCTCGGCGCCCAGCGCCGCGTGCAGGAAGTCGACCGACAGCCAGGCGCGGTGCCGGGCGACCGCCTTGCGCAGGCGCAGCTCCGGCGTCTCGGCGGCGACGGCGGCGGCGTTGTCGAAATACGACTCGGCGACGTTGTGGACGGCGAAGAGGCGGCCGTCGAGGTGGAGCAGGAAGTGCGGCGTCTCGCCCGCCACCTCCTCGCCGGGCGTCACCGTCACGCCGAACGCTTCACTCGCCGCCCGCGCCAGGGCGCCCGCGTCCAGCACGCGCGGCTGTTTCAGCAGCAGCACCAGGGAGATCGGCGGTTCGTCGGTTTGTCCTCGGTTGGTCGGCGTCTCGGCCGCCCCCTCGGGCGGGCGGTTGGCCTTGGTTTCAGCGGTCCACCGATTCAGCCAGCGGTACAAGCCCATTGGTTTCTCCTCGGTGTGAAGGGAGCGCGGACGGGACTGGGGGCGACGCCCAGGGGAGAGACGGACCGGAGAATGGCGTGTCGAAGCCCACACCCTCATTCTACGTTACCCGACCCGCCACCGGAATGTCGGTTCGCGCTTTCCGGCGCCCGACCGCGCCGCCGCCCGCGTCGAACGCGCCGCCTCGGAATTATCCCTGCCAAGCTTGCGTTCACTCCCTCCAAGATACTATTCTTTCACTCACCAATGAACGCATGTTCCCGTTGATCCGCCGCCGCTCAGACGAGGCTGTAGCCCCAACTCACAGGACGGCCGTCGCGGTAAGGCATGACGCCGTGGAACTGCTTCGCCGTGCGCTCGAAGACGAGCGGCAGGAAGTGACGGTCGCCCTCCCACAGCGGTAGGTCGAGGACGCGGCCGATCTCGACCCATTCGAGAGTGCCTTCGGGATTTTCGGTGAGGGGCGTGCCGGAGAAGCAGTCGACGCGGAAGACGAAGGCGAACCAGTCCTCGCCGTGCTTGCCGAAGCCGGGCCAGGAGACGGTGCCGCGCAAGACTAACTCGTCACACGCGACGCCGGCCTCCTCGCGCACCTCGCGGCGCAGGCCGGCGACGACGTCCTCGCCGGGGTCGAGCTTGCCGCCCAACCCGTTATACTTGCCGAGGTGAGCGTCGTTCGGCCGCTTGTTGCGGTGAATGAGGAGTACCTGGCGGCCGTCCGGGGAGAGGATGTATCCTAGAGTGGCGAGGATGGGTGTGAACGCCATGAGGGCTCCTCGATAACCGTCGATCACGGCCCTCTTGCGATGAGGTAGTCTCGAAAGCTCTCGGGAGAGAAAAAACAAGACTGCGGTCATTGTAGTGAACTCGAATTGACCCGGTCGGGGGTATCGCCTACGATACCATGATGGCCGAACACCGGATCGTCATCGACACGAACGTCGTGGCCTCCGCACTCCGCTCCCGCCGGGGGGCGTCGTACCGCCTCCTCGGGTCCATCGACGGCGGGAAGTTCGTGACGTGTTTGTCGGTTTCGCTCTTTTTTGAGTATGAGGACGTTTGTAATCGACTCATCGGCCAGATCGCTCTCTCGGGCGCCGAGGTGGCGGAGGTGCTGGAGTACCTTTGCGAACAAGCCGAGCACGTCCAAGTGTTCTACCTCTGGCGGCCTTTTCTGAGAGATCCGAAGGATGATATGATCCTGGAACTCGCCGTCGCCGCCGGTTGTGGGCGCATCGTGACTTTCAACCGCAAGGACTTTCAGGGCGTGGAACAGTTCGGCATCGGCCTGCGGACGCCGAAGGAATTCCTACGAGAAATCGGAGAGTTGCCGTGAGCACCATCAGCCTTCGCCTCCCGGACTCCCTCCACGAGCGCGCCCGCGAACTCGCGGAAAAAGAGAATATTTCCATCAATCAACTCGTCACACTTGCCCTGGCCGAAAAGGTGTCGGCGCTGATGACCGAGGATTACCTCGGCGAGCGGGCGAAGCGGGGGAGTAGGGCGAAGTTCCGCAAAGCGCTGTCCAAGGTGGCTGACGTCGAGCCGGAAGAGCACGACAAGCTCTAGGGCACTCGCGTAGCCGTCATTTCTGGCGGGGCAGTGGCACCTGCGCCGGGCTCGCCAGGTACGCGACCAGGTCGCGCACCTCGTCGGCCTTCAGGTTCGCCAGCAGCCCTTCCGGCATCAGCGACACCGGCGACGTCGCCCGCGCTTCGATGTCGCGCACCGGCAGGCGCAGCACTTCGTTCGGCGTCTGCACCGTCACGACGCGCTCGCCGTCCTCCTTGACGATGCCGCTGACCACGCGGCCGTCGGTCAGCGTCAATAGCGTCACCTGGTAGTCCTTCGGCACCACGGCGCTCGGGTCGAGGACGTTTTCGAGGACGTAATCGAGGTTCGCCCTCTGCGACCCGGTCAATTCCGGCCCGACCTTACCGCCCTCGCCGAACAGGACGTGGCACGACGCGCAGGTACGCCCGTAGACGACGCGGCCGCGGGCGGCGTCGGCGCCCTTGAGGTACTCCGGCGACAGCAGCGCCTTGTACTTCCTCGTCAGCTCGGCCTTCTCTTGCGACGCGGGCCGCAGCACGCCCCAGACCTTGGCGGCGCGCTCGTTGACGTGCCTGTCCTTCAGGGCTTGCATCTGCCGCACGGTGAACGCCGACACATCGCGGCGCGGCACCCGGCCCTTGTCGACGGCGTCGAGCAGCGCCAGCGCGTAGGCCGGGCGCGCGGACAGCGTGTGGACGGCGTCGGCCTTTTCCGCCTCCGTGAAGGCGGCGTAATGATTCAAGACGAGCCGCGGCGTGTCGGCGTCGGCGAACGCGGCCAGGCCGCGCAGCGCCGGGCCGCGCACCGCCTTGTCGGACAGCAGTTCGTGCAGTAGCGGCACGAGGTCCGGGTTCTTCCGCGTCAAGAGTGCTTGCAGAGCGGTTTCGCGGGCGGCGACCGACCCCGAAGCGTCCGCCGCCGTCATTCTCAGCGCCGCGATCGCCTCCGCGTCGCCGAACGTCACCGCCAGAAGCGCCGCCCGCTCGCGCACGTCCGCGCTCGGGCTCGTCGCCAAGGCTCGCGAAGCGTTCCGCCACTCTTCGGGCATCGGCACGTCGCGCCGGCCGGCGAGCGCGTCGAGGACGCCGCGGAGTACGTCGGCCCGCACCGCGTCGTCGCCCGTCTCGCCGAGCAGCCGTACCGCCGCCTGCGGTCCGGCTTCCGTGACCCGCCGCGCCGCGTGTTCGCGCACAAGAGGGATCTTCGCGTTCGGGATCAGGCTCAGGAAGCGCTCCCACTTTGCGGCGTAGAGCGGCTCGACGCCGTACCAGACCATCAGCGCCAGGTTAATGTCGGTCGCGTCCTCGCCCCGCGCGGCCAGGGCCTCGGCCACGCCCCAGCGCTTTCCTAAAGGGATTCGCTGCATCCCGGACGCGAGGTGCAGGCGCACGAACGGCGACGGGTCTTTCGCCGCCAGCGCCTCCAACCGGGCGAGGACCGCCGCCGAGGGCTGCCGGTATTCCACCGACAGGCGCACCGCCCAGGCGCGCACCGTCTCGTGCGGGCTGCCCATCTGTTCGAGCAGCAGCACCTCGTCGAGCCCGCCGACGACGTGCAGCGCCCACAGGGCGCGCAGCCGCCGCGTCACATCGTCGTTCTCGCGCAGCATCTTCAGCAGCGCCGGTTTCACGCCGGCCGACAGCCTGCCGGCGGCGGCGCGCTCCTGTAACACGCGCCGGGCCTGGCGGACGTGCCAGTCGTTCTTGTGCAGCTGCCGCCGCACCAGCTCGTCGTCGCTCAGGCGGGAGACGTCCTCCCGGTACGGAGTCGTCTTGCCGAAGGTGATCTTGTAGACGCGGCCGCTGATGTGGACCTGCTCGTAGTTGTGGCACTCGCCGGTGTCGTACCAATCGGAGAGGAAAACGCCGCCGTCGGGGCCGTACTGCATGGCGAGGCCGCGCGACATCGGGTCGTTGGCGAGGAGGAAGTCCGTCGCGTGGCGGGCGACGTAGCCGGAGCCCTTGCGGGCGAGCGTGTCGTGGTTGACGCGGTTGCCGTGGATGTTGCAGGTGAAGACGCCGTCGCGATAACTCGCCGGGAAATTGTCGCCGAGGTAGACCATGCAGCCGGCGTGGGCGTGGCCGCCGCCGGGCGCGTCGTGAGTTCCCTTGCCGCCGCGCGACTCGGTCCAGTGGCCGCCGGCCCAGTGGATGTGGTCGGCGCACGTCTCCATCAGCCGGTACAGGTGCGGGTCGAAGTCCTGCCCGTACATCCGCTTGAAGTGCGCCCCCGGCACGACGTGCCACAGGTGCTCGATGACGCAGTTGGTGATGAACGCCTGGCCGAGGTCGTCGAAGTCGAGGCCCCACGGGTTCGTCGTGCCGTGGACGACGACTTCAAAGGTACTCTTCGTAGGGTGATAGCGCCAGACGCCGCAGTTCATGGGGGTGCGCTTCTCGGGCCGCGCGCCGGGCGGACCGACCTGCGAGGTGGCGAGGATGCCGTTGCAGCCGTACAGCCAGCCGTCCGGCCCCCAGGTGAGGCTGTTGAAGACGTTGTGCTTGGCGTCGAGGCTCCAGCCGTTGAGGACGACTTCGGGCGGGCCGTCGGGCACGTCGTCGCCGTCGCGGTCGGGGATGAACAGCAGGTTCGGCGAGGCGCACACCCAGACGCCGCCGAAGCCGACGGCGAGGCCGGAGAAATTCGCCCCCTTGTCGTAGAAGACGGTGCGCTTGTCGAAGCGGCCGTCGCCGTCGGCGTCCTCGAAGATGAGGATGCGGTCCTTGCCGGCGCCGGAGCGGATCCAATTGGGGTAGGAATACGATTCGACGACCCAGAGGCGGCCGCGGCCGTCGAGGGTCATGGCAATGGGCTGAACGACGTCCGGCTCGCCGGCGAAGAGCGTGGCGCGGAAGCCGGGCGGCAACGTCATGCGCGCGGCGGCCTCCGACGGAGGGACGGGCTTGTCCTCGGCCGCGGCGGGCGCCGCCGCGAGCAGACCGGCGACGACGACCACGGCGCTGCGCCAGACGCAAACACTCATCGGCGACTCCTCGCGGGGGGTGCGACACGGGATGCGTACATCCTATCACTCCCGTGCCGGCCTCAGCCCGACGGTGAACGTCATGCCGCCGCCGGGCCGCTTCTCCCCCGCGACGCTCCCCTCCACGCGCCGCACGATGGCCTTGACGA
Source organism: Gemmatales bacterium (assembly GCA_038229635.1). GTDB lineage: Bacteria > Planctomycetota > Planctomycetia > Gemmatales > Gemmataceae > DATFNV01. The sequence goes on along the minus strand of JBBROG010000002.1, from coordinate 34,357 downwards.
GCGCCAGCCCTTCGCCCTCCCCCCCCGGCCGCGACTCCGCGAACGGCTCGAACAAGCTCGCGATCGCCTCGTCGTCCGGCGCCGCGCCGTCGTCCTCCACGCGCAGCCAGGGCGCGCCGCCCGCCCCGCGCCCCGTCCGCACCAGCATGTCATGCGCCCCCGCCGCCGCCGCGTTGCGCAGCAGCACGCCGGCGATCCGCTCCAGGTCCAGGTCGCTGCCGAGGACCGGCGGCAGGTCTGGCGCCAACTCCAGGCGCGCCGCGGGGTGGGCGGCGGCGGCGGCGCGCGCGGCGCGGTTGAGGTCCGCGGCGCCGAGCGGGGGCCGCCCGCGCTGGCAGAACTCCTGCATCTCCCGCATCCGCGCCCCGGCGCGGCGCACCTCGCGGCGCACCTCGGCCAGCTCGGGGTAGTCGTCCGGCGAGATCCCCTTGTGCGCCAGGACCGCTACCTGGAGGCCGATCCCGTTGAGCGCGTTGTTGAAGTCGTGGGCCATCAGGGCGGCGAAGTCGGCCAGGTCGCGGCGCCGCGCCAGCGCGTCGCGCTCCTGGTCCCGCAGAAACAGCGCGAACGCCAAATGGTCGGCCGCGTAGGTGAGCAGCGTCTGCGCCAGGGCCACGTCGGAGACGCGCTTGTGCAGGGCCAGCGCCAGGGCGCCGTAGCGGCGGCCGCCGCGCGCGACGGCGACGCCGTGCAGCGCGTGTTCCGTCAGTCCGACGTCCGGCGGCGGCGGCGCGGTCGAAACGCCGCCGGCGTCCTCCGCGGCCAGGCGGCGCAAGTCCGCGCGGAGGGCGTCGGCCCACTCGGGGCGGCTGTGGCCCGCCTCATCCCGCGCCAGGACCCGCGCCTCGTCCCCGGTGCCGAGGAGGGCGGCGTGCAGCGGCGCCGGCCAGAGCGCACCGAACCCGGCCGTCAGAAGCTCGGCTCGCCCCGGCTCCGCCGCCGCGGCGACATCCTCCGCCAGGGCGCGGGCGCGTTCGAGCATCGTCGCGACGTCCATCCGTCTCTTGCTGACCATGAGCCCTCCTTCGTCCGGCGCCTCGGCATGCCCTTATTCCTCGATCGCGAAGTGACCCCTGACCCACTCGAGGATGCGGCGGACCTTGCGGTCGGAGAAGCCCAGTTGAGCGGCGACCTCCTCGTTACTGAGGCCCTGGAGGCGCAGCTCCACCACCTGCCGCTCCTGGGGACCCAGTTGGCCGAGGAAGTGTTCTAACTCGTCCACGAACGCGACGACGGCTTCCGGCGCCGGCTCGCGGTCGAGGACGCCCATCAGCCGCTCCTGAGACAGGTCGCCCTGAGGTGCTTCCTGGCCGGGGTCGCGCTTGCCGGCGGTGTGGAACTCGACCTGCCGCAGCGCCTTGTGGACGGTGATCCGCATCAGCAGCTTACACAGGTCGTTTTGCTCTTCGATGTGGAACTGCCCTTCCTTCAGCCGGCCGAAGAAGGTGCGGAAGACGGACTGCACGACGTCCTCGGGGTCGACGCGGCTCGCTAGGCGCGGGCTGATCCGCCGCCGCGCCAGGGCCACGAGCCGATCGACGTAGCGTTCAAAGAGTTGCCGGGCGGCGTCCTGGTTGCCGGCGCGCCACCCCTCCACGAGGAGGCGACTCTCGAGCGGGTCGGGCATGGTGTGGGTCTCCTTGCGCACGCGGCCGCCGGCGAGCCCTGTTCCCTTAACGCTATCCCAACGGCCGGGCGTCGTCCATCGCGAAACCCTTCGCGGAAAAAAACCTCGCGCTGTCCACGGCACGCGGCGATTCCGGATACCTCTGCGAAGGACGGACGGGAACGGGGGCCAAGGAGGCCAGTTTTCCAAACAAGGGAAGCCACTGTACGAAGGAGATCCGGCAATGGATCAGAAGATCGTGTTCCGGGACGTCTCGCCCGACGAACTCCGCTCCGTCGAGGGCGGGTCCTGGTTCTCGGACGCCTTCCACTGGGTCTGCGACCATCTCGGTTTCAGCGGGAAGGACATGAGCGGCAACACCGCCGGCGTGATTTCGGTCAAGGGTCACTGGAGAGGGAATCCCTGAGGCCCGGTGTCATGAGTGTCGCTCGGGGTAAGGCATGTCGGGCGCCCCGCTGACGTCGATCGGTTCGGCGGCAGGGGGCGCCCGGGTTCGAGTTGAGGGAGAGAGACAATGCAATTTCAGCCACTTTCGGAGTCCGAACTGCAAGACGTGGAGGGGGGCTACACGAACAGGAGCGCCTTCTCGACGCAGAACAAGGTACTCGACGGGTTTCTGATCGGTGCCGCCGGCGGCCTGGCCTTCGGCGGCGTGGGGGCGGCCATCGGAGGCGTTATCGGGGCCATCCTCGGCTGGCTCTTTTAATGCCGGAGCCGGGGACCTGTTCTACAACCCAGCAACCGGGGCCGGAACCCCTCCGGCCGGGAAAAACGTCCGACCTGGCGTCCCGGCCGGAGGCGGCCCCGCTCGAAATACGGAGGTGTGAGATGACTGAGAAGATCGAACGGCTGCCGAACCGCCAGGAAGACATGCTGGTGGCGCTGGCAGCCCACGAACTGGAAGCCGTCGAAGGCGGCCTGGACCGGGACCACTGCGGCACGTGCAGTAATCCTCTGCACCCCTCGTTGCCCCCGTCGTCCCTGCCGCCGTCCTGGGACCTCTTCGCCAAGCGAACCCTGCTCGGGTAAGGGAAAGCAATCGCCCTGGGATTTGGAGTTGGCATCAACGTGTGGCGTCCCGTTATCGCCGGGAGGTCCGGCGGTCACGGGCACCAACTTTTTCTCTGGAGGGACTAGCTGTGGAACTCAACGCTGTCAGTCAGTCGGAGCTGCAGGCCGTCGAAGCGGGCCGCGGCGTGTCGGACGCCTTCAAGTGGGGGGCGACGGGTTTCGGCTTCGGTGCGTCGATCGGGACCCCCTTCGGGGGCATCGGAGGCGCCATCGGAGGCGCCGTCGGCGCGGTGATCGGCTTCTTCGCCGGCCTGTTCGGCTAAATCGCCTCAAAGAAACGAACCACAGAGGCACAGAGAGCACAGAGAAATCACCAAGGCAAGAAAGAGACAGACGAGCGGCGCCCCGCCCCTTTCTTTCTCCTGCCTTGGTGATTTCTCTGTGCTCTCTGTGCCTCTGTGGTTCGTTCTTTGAATCGGATGACCGCGCGGGAGCGGGTTTCCGGATACCTCTGCGAAGAGGTCTGGCCCAGCCACATTCTCCCATTTTGCTACGGAGGTGAAGCGTGTTTCGCCGGTACGCCTTTGTCCGACAGCACGATCAGAGCGACTGCGGCGCGGCGGCCCTGGCGATGATCGCGCGCCACCACCGCATCCCCGTCAGCCTGGAACAGATGCGCGAGCTGGCCGGCACCGACCGCGTCGGCACCAACCTCCTCGGCATGGTGCGGGCGGCCGAGAAACTCGGCTTCTCCGCCCGCGCCGTCAAGGGGCCGTATGAAGCGCTGCCCTCGGTCCCCCTGCCGGCGGTCGTCCACGTCAAGACCGACGAGGGACTGGGGCACTTCATCGTCCTCTATCGCCACTCGAAAAAGTCGGTCGTGGTCGCCGACCCGGCCCGCGGCGTCCGGACGCTGTCGCGGGACGAGTTCTGCAAGCGCTGGACCGGCTACGTCGTCGTCCTGGTGCCGGACCCGAACGCGCGTCCCCGTCCTGTGGGCGCCGCCCCGGTCGGCCCGTTCCGGCGCTTCCTGCGGCTGCTCGCCCCGCACGCTCCGATCATGCTCGAGGGCGTCGTCTGCGCCCTCCTCATGACGGTGCTGGGCCTCGCCGACTCCTTCTTCGTGCAGCACCTGGTCGACTCGGTGCTGGTCCGGCACGAGGTGCGCTTGCTGAACGCCCTGGGCATCGGCATGGTGCTGATCGTCGTGTTCCGGGTACTCTTCGGGGCGCTGCGGCAGTACCTGCTCAACCACGTGGCCCGGAAGATCGACCTGGGACTGATGTCCGGCTACGGCCGCCACATCCTCGGCCTGCCCATGCGCTTCTTCGAGATGCGCCGGGTCGGCGAAATCCTGTCGCGCTTCCACGACGCGGCCCGCGTCCGCGACGCCATCAGCGGCACGGCGACGACCGTGGTGGTCGACGGCGTGCTCGTCACCGTCACGACCGTTGCCCTGTGGTTCTACGACATGCCGCTGGCCCTGGTGGCCACGGCGTTCATCCCGCTGCTGGCCGGCTGCGTGCTGCTGCACCAGCCGTTCCTCCTGCGCTGCTCCCGCGAGACGATGGAGCACGCCGCCCAACTCTCCGCTCAGCTCGCGGAGAACGTCGGCGGGGTCGAGACGGTCAAGGCGTTCGGGGCCGAGCGGGCGCGGGCCGACGAGGCCGACGGCCACCTGGTCCGCGTGATGCAGGCGGTCAAGTCCCTGCAGCGCTGCGGCATGAGCATGAGTACCCTGGGGCTGGCCCTGACCGCCCTCGCCGGCCTCGTCGTCCTCTGGTACGGCGGGCACCGGGTCATGAGCGGCGCGCTCAGCATCGGCCAGCTGATGTTCTTCTCCTCGCTGCTCGGCCACCTGCTCGGGCCGCTGGAGCGCCTCGCCGGGGTGAACCTCCATCTGCAACAGGCGCTGATCGCCGTGGACCGACTGTATCAGGTTCTCGACCTCGAGCTGGAGCCGGTGGGCGCCGCCAACAAGATCCCGTTCCAGGGCGTCCGCCAGGCCGTCGAACTGCACGAGGTGAGCTTCCGCTACGGCTGTCGGGCCAACGTGCTCGACAAAATGAGCCTGCGCCTCCCGGCCGGCAAGACGGTGGCGGTGGTGGGCGAGAGCGGCTCGGGCAAGTCGACGCTGCTGAAGCTCCTGCAAGGGTTTTATACCCCCACCGAGGGGCGCATCATGATCGACGGCGTGGACATGCGCGACTTCGAGCTGGCCTCGCTGCGCGGCCGGGTCGGCGTGGTGTCGCAGGAGGCGTTCGTCTTCACCGGCACGCTGCGGGACAACATCGCCGTCGGCCGGCCCGAGGCGACGCTGGAAGAAGTCATGGAGGCGGCGCGGGCGGCCGGGTTGGAGGAGTTCATCGCCGGCCTGCCGGAGCGCTACGAGACGGTCATCGGCGAGCGCGGCGCCAACCTGTCGGGCGGGCAGCGACAGCGGTTGGCCATCGCCCGCGCCCTCTTGCGCCGGCCCGACCTGCTGATCTTCGACGAGGCGACCAGCCACCTGGACACGGCCACCGAGCGGGCCATTCAGGAGAGCCTGAAAACGTCGCTGGAGGGCAGGACGGTGGTGATGGTGGCGCACCGGCTCAGCACCGTCAAGGGCGCCGACCTGATCTACGTCGTCGGCCAGGGCCGCGTCCTGGAGCAGGGGACGCACGCGGAGCTGATGAGCCTGGGAGGGCAGTACGCCGCCCTGTGGCTCGCCCAGGCGGAAGGCGCGGGAGCGGCCTCGGCGGCGCCCTCGGCGCCGGCCTTCGCCAGCCAGGAGTTGCACGTCCTGGCGATGCACATGGAAGGGTGCGGCGACCAGGAAATCGCCGAGCGACTCGGCACCTCCGAGCGCCGCGTCCGCCTCCTGCTGGAGCGGCTGCGGGGGCTGGTGGAACACCGGGGCTTCGCGGGGCTGTTCTCCTCGCTGGGCCGGGGCAAGTCGCGGACGGCGGGGCAAGCCGCGCGGGGAATGTCAAACTCCATTTACGACCTTCAAATCAATTGAGTGCCGAAGCGGGGGGACGAGCGATGCGTAACGGACTGATTCTGGATCTGGCCGACTGCACCGAATTCCGCCAAAGCCTGGAGGCGCGGGCGCCGCGGGTCGTCCACGGCGTCGTGGGACTGCTGGCGGCTCTGCTGGGGACGGCGCTGGCCTGGATGGCCCTGACGCAGGCCGATCTGGTCGTCCGCGGCCAGGGCCGGGTGCGGCCGACCAACCCGCCGCGGAAGGTCTTCAACCCGGCCCGCGGGGACGTCCTCAGCGCCAGCGCGGGCGGGCGCGTGGTGGAAGTCCGCTTCCGCGAGGGGGACGAGGTCAAGCGGGGGGACGTCCTCGTCCGGCTGGACACCGCGCGGCTGGAGAGCGAGATCGCCAAGCGGAAGCGGGCGATCCAGGCGGGCGAGGAAGAGCTGGGGCAAGGCCAGACCATGAAGGGGCTGCTGGCCCGGCAGCGGGAGGCGACGCGGGCGACCGTGACGGCGGAATTGGCGCAGACCGAGGAGGAAATCCGCCAGGCCAAGGCGCGCCAGGCCGCCGACCAACGCCTGGCGCAAGTGGAATTGGACGCCGCCAGGGACGATCACGAGCGCTCCGTGCGGGCCGGCGCGCGGGCGGTGTCGGCGGGCGAGCTGAGTCGGTCGGCCGCCCGCGTCCGCGAGGCCGAGGGGCGGCTCGCCAAGGCCAAGGTGTCGGTGGAGGAAGGGAAGCTCGAAGTCCAGCGGCAGCGGTTGGCGGCGGCCGAAAAGGATTACGCTATTAAGGAGCAGGAATTGGACGGCAAGCGCGCCGCCCGGCAGGCCGAGGTCGACGCCGCCCGCTACGACCTGGAGGGCATGGAGCGGGAGTGTCGGCAGGCGGTTCTGGCGGCGCCGGTGGACGGCGTCGTCACGGCGGGCGAGGTCAAGGTCGGCGACCTGCTGGAGGCGGGCCGGCCGGTGGCGGAGATCGCCGAGGGGAAGGCGTTCCACTTCGAGGTGGCCGTGCCGAGCGAGGAAGTCGGCCGCTTGCAGGTCGGCATGGCGGCGCGGGTCAAGCTGGACTCCTTCGATTACCAGCGCTACGGCACCGCGGAAGGAACGGTCTGTTTCATCTCCCCCGATTCCGGCGTGGCCCAGGGGCAGCAAGTGGCCACCTACACGGTGCGGATCGCCCTCGGCGGCGACGAAGTGGGGCGCGGGGCCTTCCGGGGACGAATCAAGCTCGGCATGGCCGGGCAGGCGGAATTCGTCACCGGCCAGGAAACGCTGCTGTCGCTCCTCGTCAAGAAGATCCGTCAGAGCATCAGCCTGGGCTGAGGCGGCCTTCAGCCGGTGAGGTCGCCCCCCATCGCTGCCTCCGTCCGACAATCGCGAAATTCGAGAGATTTTCCTTGACAGGCCGGGAGGTGTAGGTGTAGAGATAGAGTCGTTGACTCAGCCGCTCCGCATAGCTGCTCATCGTCTGGCGCGGCCGTCCGGGGTTCACCCATCGTCGCGCCAGGCGAGGAAGGCCGGGATCATGAAAGACGTTTCTCTATCCCTCCTCCGGTCGCTGTTCGGCCGAGAGAGACGGACAAAAGCCCCCCCCCGATGTACTCAATCAATCCCCCGCGTCGAACTGCTGGAAGACCGTCGGGTGCCGACGGTCTTCACCGTGCGGAACCTGAACGACGCGGGTGTGGACTCCCTGCGGGTGGCCATCCAGGGGGCCAACGCCTCCCCGGACGCTCATTCCTCGATCGTCTTCCAGCCGATGCTCAGCGGCACCATCACCCTGGCTTCCGCCCTCGACCCGCTCCAGAAGGACATCGAGATCGCCGTACAGGGTCCCGGTCATCTGACGGTCGAGCGCGACGTGACCGCCGGCAACTTCAGAATCTTTCAAATCAACACCGATTCTCACAGTTCCATCAGCGGGCTGACCATTGCGAACGGAAGCGTACCGACGGATCAGGGTGGCGGTGTCTTGAATCTCGGAACTCTTACTCTTGTCGGCTGTTCGATCCGCGACAACGTCGCCCAGGTCGGCGGGGGCATCTACAACAGCCTCAATGCCACGCTCACGATCACAGCCTGCACCCTCTGGTGGAACCAAGCCGGATACTCGGGCGGCGGGCTCGGTAACTTCGGCCAGGTCACGATCTACTGCGGGACGGAAATCTTCGCAAACTCCGCGGCATACGGCGGGGGCATTAGCAACAGTCGAACCGTGAGTATCTTCGACGATTCCCGGATCTACAGCAATTCCGCGAGTTTGTCGGGAGGGGGAATTTCAAACTCCGAAGGCGCAACTCTGTCCATGTCCCGGGGCCAAATTAACAATAACGGGAGTTCTAATTCCGGCGGTGGCATTTACAACGCGGGAACGGCTACCCTGGAAGACGTGAGCATCACCGGGAACTCGTCCGCTTCGGGAGGCGGGTTTTACCTCGTGCGAGGTGCGATGACTCTGAACGGTTGCACTGTCAGCGGCAACACCGCGACGCGCCTGGGCGCCGGAGGAGTCTGGGTGGCGGGGACTACGCTCACCCTCATCAACTGCAACACGCCCGACCCCATCGTCCAGGGTCCTTGACCCGACCGAGTCACGGCCCAAAGAGTCTACGCCGTCTCGGCACCGTTCCCGGTAAGATCGTCCGGCTCGTCAGGAGTCCGAGTCCTGGGTGCCAGGGAACGCGGAGTCGCTTGGGGTGTCACGCTGTTGATCTTACCTTGCCAAAACGTGCGAGTCTTTCCCATGCTGCCCCCCAAATCTTTGCAAATCTCGTTCTCACTTTCGTGGAGCCTCGCCTTTCTCTTCGCACTGGCCGGTTCCGCTCCGGCTCAGGAGCCAAAGGCCGTCCGGCCTGCGGTCGCGGAGTGGGTCCGCCAACTCGGGAGTACCGTCTTCGAGGAGCGGGAGAAGGCGGAAGCCCTGCTCGGCTCGGCGGACGATGCCGCTCCGGCCTTGAAGGAGGCCCTCAAGTCGTCGGACGCAGAAGTCCGGCGCCGCGCCACCCGCGCCCTCCAGGCCCTCGAGCGCCGGCGTAACCTGGCGGCGCTCGCGCGGCTGAGGAAGCTCGCCAAGGAAGGGCGGGTCGATCTCGTCACCGACCTCATTGTCCGGTGGCCGCAGTGGGAAGACGAGGCAGACGCCTGGCAAGCGGTCGTAAACATGGCTGAGACGTTGATCGCCCTGGAGGCGCGGACCTTCGGCAAGCGGAGCGTCCCGGAAAGAGAGGGCGCCCCGCTGGGGGACTTCCGCTGGTATCTCAGTTATTTCGGCACCGGCATCGTCAACGACTCCCGGCGCGTACGGTGGAAGGACAGTGGAAGTGCAAGTTTCGCGGCCAAAGTGGATAGTTTTATCAGTGAAACCAAGGACAAGCGCATCCTGAGCAGCCTTCTTGTCTCCTCGGGTGACGTGGGTGTCTATCACGCCGGACTGAGCTTCATCTTTGCCGGCGGCGCGGTTGAGGTCGAGACAATGAGTAATACCCTCGTGGTCTGTGACGGGGACTTCACGGTAAATCAGTGCATGACTAGCTGTCTCGTGATCGCGCGCGGCGCCATCCACTGTCGTGTTCCCGTCGTGGACTGTCGGCTCATTTCTTCGGACCGAGTCAACGATGGCAAGGCCAATACGTATACCCGGGTCGCCGTTCGGGAGAAAGACGTGAACCCGCTCGGGTTCGTGAAGTTCTTCGACCTCAAGCACGTCGGGCTCGCGACCGAGGCGGGCGAGAGCGGCCTGCGCGTCAAGGCGGTCGATAAGGGCAGCCGCGCGGCCCGCGCCGGCCTGCAAGCCGGCGACGTCCTGGCGACGGCCGACGCGAAGAAGGTCGCCTCGGCCGAGGCGTTCCGCAAGCTGATCCGCGGCGCCGTCGCCGAGGGCCGAGCCGTGCCCCTGACGGTGCGCCGGGCCGACCGCGACCTGACGCTGTCCCTGGCCGGCGACGACTGACCCGCGACGCGGGCCGGATTCGCCTTATCTAGGCTGTCATTATTCCCATCTGGGGTGAGCAACTCGGAACGGTCTGTTTCATCTCCCCCGATTCCGGCGTGGCCCAGGGGCAGCAAGTGGCCACCTACACGGTGCGGATCGCCCTCAGCGGAGGTGCGTCACAGGAATCGTGCGCAGAACGCCCGCAGCACCTCCTCGGGGTACAGGCAGAAGGCGTAGTCACGCCGTTGCAGCACCTCGTTTGCCTTGGTCTGTCGCTCGCACTCCTCGCGCCGCCGGCGTGCCTCGCTCAGGCGCCCCTCGACGGCCGTCCGCAGGTTCTCGGTAACGACCCGCAGGTCGTGGAACCACTGCCGCCGGCGGCGCTTGTCGGTCGGTTCCGCCTCGATCAGCGCCTGCTTCCGCTCAACTAAATCGGCCATTTCCTCGCCGTCGAGGTGGCGCTGCGGGTTCCAGAACAGGTCGCGCGCCTGGCGCCGCAGCGCGTGGCAATCGTCGGGTCGCGCGGGGTAGTTCGGCAGCGGCAGCCGCAGCGTCGCCGACAGCACCAGGTAGCCCGGCGGCTCGACGCGGTAGAAGCGGCGGACGATGGCGTCGGTCACCTCGTCGTACTTGCCGCCGCCGATGCCGTGGACGAACAGGTCGCACAAAAAAAGGCGGGCGAAGATCGTATTGGTCAGCGCCCGACTGCGCACCTTTAATCCCTGGCGTTCCAGGTCGAGCCACGCGGCGACGGCCGCCTCGGGCCGGCCGAGGGGCAGCGACGGCCAGCGCTCCGCGCCTGCGCGCAGGTCGAGCGCGTCCGCCGTCCGGCGCGCCATCAGCCGCTCGCGCCGCGGGCGGCCGGCGCGCCAGGCCCAGAACGGCGCTTCGAGCCAGTCGCCCTCGCGCGCCAGGTCCGGCACCGGATGATTCTTGCTTCGCAGGCCGTAGCGGGCGCGGTAGTCGCGCACGGCGCCGTTGTACGCCTCGTGCAGCCGCGGCAGGTCGGACAGGAGGTGGCAAGCGAAGCGGGCGAACGGCTCGGTGCGGCAAACGGCACTCACCGGCACTTCGAGGTTGTGACAGCCCCAGCGCCGCTCCAGCGCCCGCCGCGCCGCCACGAGGCGCTCGCCGACCAATGGCGTCCGCTTCGCCTGGCGCAGCACCTCGCGCCAGAAGTCCGGCAACAGCGGCTCGAAGTTCCACGACGTCTGAACGCGCTCGGCGAAGCTGGCGAACAGCGCTTCGTCCTGGACCGTGCGCTCCTCCCACGGAGCCTCGGCGGTCCAGCGGTCGAAGGCGACGCTGCCGAGGTGTGGCGGCGCGTCGGTCGTCGGCGGCAGCGGGACGGCGACGATGGGGAGGCGGAGGGACGCACTTTTGGCGGTGTCGTTGTCGACGACGAGGTTGACGGCAACGCCGCCGTGGGTGCGGGCGAGGCCGTGGAGTGCGAAGTTCTTTACCCAGACGCCGGGGTGGAACAGTTCGGGTTGGTGCCCCGCCATGAGGAGGGCGACGCCGTCGGCGGACGGGACCGGCTCGCCGGCCTCGCGCAGGTAGGCGCGGGCGGCGGCAAGGACGGCGCGGCGAGCCTGCTCACGCAGTTCGTGCCAGGGACGACCGAAGACTTCCGGTCCTCCCTCGGCCAGGATTTGCCGGTTGTGCCGAAGGAGACGGCCGACGTCGGCGAGGGGCGGCTCCGCGACGACGGCGCCGTCCTCGCGCGGAGCCTTGACCTGTCGAACACTCATCAGCGACACGTCTCCCGAGGCCGCGCGTGGGCGGCGCGGCAGAACTCGTCCTCGGACGTTTCGATGACGTGGCGGTAGTACGCCAGGCGCTGCTCGGCGTCGTTGAGCATACCGCCGAAGGCCCGCTTGGGGTCGAGGTAGAGGCGCGGCACGCCGACTTCCTTGACCCGCAGCCCGAGGCATGCCGCTTGCACCCATAGCTGCAGCGGCATGCCCCAGCCGGTTTCGGTGATGCGCAGCCGCGCCAGGGCCGACGTGCGGTACGCCTTGAAGCCGCAGAAGGCGTCAGTGATGTCCAGGCCGAGGCGCTCGTTCAGTTCTTCGGTGACGGTGCGATTGATCTGTTGCCGGTCGCGCGGGGCGCTGTTGTTTTGGCGGAAGTCGCGGAGGTAGCGGCTGCCGGAGACGATGTCGGCGTCGTGAATCGCCTCCAGCAAGACGGGGATGCGGGCCGGCTCGTGCTGGCCGTCGCAGTCCATCGTCACCAGGACGTCGGCGCCTTCGGCGAGGGCGTAGTCGAACGCCGAGATGAGCGCGGCGCCGTAGCCGCGGTTGCGCGGGTGCGTGACGACGCGGACCCCTTCCTGGCGGGCGAGCAACTCGGGGGTGCGGTCGGTGCTACCGTCATTGACGACGAGGATGTCGGGCGTGTAACGTCGTACCTCATGGAGGACGTTTTCCAGGTGCCGCTCTTCGTTATAGACGGGGACCGCGGTCAAAACATTCATGGCGGCGGCTCCTTAAACAAGGGGGCTTCTCCCCAACCTCATGCAACATTCTAACGGCGCGGTCGGGAAGGTCAAACGACGGCGCCGGCCGGCTCCTTGGTAGGCAAAGCGGGTGCCGCGCCGCCGCCGAGGCGCACGGCTCCGTATCTTACATCGGAGAAGCGATGCTCCCGGAAGAGGCTTTTCTTCGCGCGATCCTCGCCGACCCCGACGACGACGCGCCGCGGCTGATCTACGCCGACTGGCTCGACGAGCGCGGCGACGCCGCCCGCGCCGAGTTCATCCGCGTCCAGTGTGCCGTCGCCGCGCTGAAGGCCGACGACCCGCGCCGGCCCGCCCTGGAGGCGCGCGAGCTGGACCTCGTCACGGCGCACGGCCCCGCCTGGGCCGCCCCGCTGCGCGGCCTGGTCAAGGAATGGGACTTCGCGCGCGGCTTCGTCGAGCGCGTCACCTGCGACGGCACGACGTTCCTCGACCGCGCCGACGAGTTGTTCCGCATGGCGCCGGTGCGCCGCCTGAAGTTCCGCTGGCACCCCGACCTGCAGCAACTGGCTCGCTGCCCGTACCTCGCCCGGCTCCAGGCGCTGGACCTCAGTTATGAGGCCGTCGGCGACGCGGTCCAACACCTCACCCACTGCCCGCACCTGAAATTGCTGGCGGTCCTCGACCTCACCGGCGCCGGGCTGCGCCGCGCGGGGGCGCGCTCGCTGGTCAATTCTCCCTATCTGACCTCCCTGGAAGAACTCATCCTGCGCGAGAACCCGCGCGTCCCGGAGGCGGAGCGCCAGGCGCTGCGGCGGCGCTTCGGCCAGGGCGTCCGACTCTGACGGGTGCGAAGACGCCGGCCGCCGCCGGCGCCGGTTGCAAGCCACGCGGATCGGAGTAGAGTGACAGAGTCGTCCTCCGTTCCGCTAGGCACCCCCCTACCATGCTCGCTCTCTTCGCCGACGAACTGGTCGCCGCGCCTGAAGTCGCCACCCCGAACGGCCTCGGGGGGTTCTCCACCGGCGGCATCGCGATGCTCATCATTCTCGCGATGGTACTGGGGACGCTCCTGCTCATCGTGCCGCAGCTGCTCCGCTCCCAGCAGCGCACGATGGAGATGCATCACCAGGAACACATGAAGGCGCTCGAGATGGGGCAGGCGCTCGGCCGCGCCGACGACCGCTCGCGCGCCGCCGGGCGGACGGCGGCGCTGGTGCCGATGGTCACGGTCTGCGCCGCCGCCACCGTCACCTGTTTCCTCTCCGCTTACGACCCGAACGACTTGTTCCGCGTGTCGATCGCCGTCTGGAGCGTCGCCGGCATCGTCAGCCTCGCGGCGATCACCGGCGGCGTCGCCCTCATGGGGCGCCTCGCCCAACTCAACGCCGGCCTGTTCGAGGACGAGCATGACGACGACGTGCCGGAGGACGCGATTCAGAGGTGATCGGCCGTCGTCCGGAACAGGGCTCAAGAATCCTCAAAGAACTCACCACAGAGAACACAGAGAACACAGAGGAAAGGCAAAGAGGAAGCGGGGCGACCGCGGAACCTGCCTTTCCTTTGTTTTTCCTCTGTGTTCTCTGTGTTCTCTGTGGTGAGTTCTTTGAGGCGTTCTAGGCCGCGAGCGGCGGGCGGCGCTCCTCGCGCGGCGGCTCCCGCCTCTTCGGCGCCCCGAGCAGGCGCAGCACCGCCGGCAGGAACACCAGCGCCGTCACCATGCAGCACGCCACGCCGAGCGTCAGGATGAAACCCAGGCCGAACAACCCGCGATGGCTCGACACCATCAGCGTGCCGAAGCCGATCATCGTCGTCACCGCCTTCAGAAGCACGCCGCGGCCGATCGCCCGGCTGATCGTCGCGCTCCCCTCCTGTCGCCGCAGCAGGTAGTCGTGCAGCACGTGGACGCCGTTGTCCACGCCGACGCCGAGGATCAGCGGCAGCGCGATCATGTTCGCCGGGTTCAAGGCCAGCCCCAGCAAACCGACCACGCCGAGCGACAGCACCAACCCCAGCGCCAGCGGCGCCACCGCGATCAGCGCGTGACTGACGCTGCGGAAGTCGGCCAGCAGCACGAGGACGATCACCGCCAGGGCGTACAGCCCCGCCCACTGGAAGCCACTTTTGAGCGATTTCAGCCCCTCGACGGTGCCGAACGGCTTGCCGGTCGCCTCCGGGTCGACGGCCTGCACCTGCCGCGTGAAGTGTTCCAGCGGCTCGTAGTCCCACAGCGAGTCGCGGGCGAAGACGCGCAGCAGCCACTTACCGCCGCGGCCGACGTAGCGGTCGCGCAACGGCGCCGGCAGGTCGGCCAGCGCGATCGGCGCCGGCGCCGACACGTCGCGCAGCTGGTGCAGATTCTCCGCGAGGTCGCCCGTCAGTCGCTCCTCGAAGAGCCGCAGCCGCTCGCCCGCCGTCGCCCCCGCCACCTCGCCGAGGCGGCGCCGGAGCGCGGCGAGGTGGTCGCGCAACTCGATCAACAGTGGCGCCCCCTCGGCGCCGGCCGGCGGCTGAAGGCGCGTCATCAGCGCGCTCGCGGCCCTGGCCACTTCGGCGGCGTCGGGCGCCGGGCGGCGGACCGGCGTGCCGCGCGGCGGCAGGCGCTCCAGCAGGTCGTGGATTTTGTGGAGCAGCGTGATCTTGTAATCCTGGTCGCGCGGCACCAGCGACGCCACCTCGACGACGCGGCTCACCTCGGGCAGGCGCTCGTAGCGCGCCTTCAACGCCAATGCCTCCTCGGGCGTATTGGTGTAGCTCAAGGCGTACCAACTCGCCCCGTCGGTGTGGTCGATGAGCAGGCGCTCCCAGCGGACGGCGTCGAGACTCTGGTCCTGCAAGCGGAGCAGGTTGTGGTCGTAGGTGATTCGCGTGGCGCAGACGGCGAGCCCGGCGGCCAGCACCAGCGCCGAGCCGATGACGAGGCGCGGCCGAGCCGACAGGCGCGGCAGCCAGCCGGCGTGCGTGCCGATGGGGATCGCGACGGCGATGTCTCCCCGGCGGTCGAACAGCGTCAGCGCCGCCGGCAGCACCGTGAAGCAGGCCAGGGCGCACAGCAGCACGCCGCCGCCGGCGATCCAGCCCAGCTCGGCGACCGCCTGGAAGTCGGCGAACATGGCGGCGAAGAACGCCAGTGCCAGCGCCGTCGCCGCCGTCAGGTTGCCCACCGCGACGTGCGTCGCCGTGTGCAGCAGGGCGGCGCGGACCTCCAGGCCGCCGCGCCGCGCCTGCTCGTAGCGCGTCACCCACAGCACGCCATAGTCGCCCATCGCGATCAGCATCACCGCAAATGTCGCCGACAGGATGTTCAGGTGCCCCACCGTCAGCGTCAGCCACCCCACCGCCCAGGCGATGCCGACGAGCAGCGTGCCGTAGGTCAGCAGGGGGTAGGAGAGGCCCCGGAAAACGACGAGGTAGAGGACGGCGACGGCGACGAGGGCGATCCACGACGCCCGCTCGGTGTCGTGCCGCGAGGCGACCATCTCGTCGTTCTCCAGCACCGGCAGGCCGGTCAGGCCGATTTCCAGGTCGGGGAAGTCAGGCCGCACCTCGTCGAGGAGGGCGCGGAGGGCGTCCACACTGGCGCGGGCGGCGGTGAAGGAGCCCTCCTCCTGCACGGGCTGCACGAGGAGGAACGCCAGCCGGCCGTCGCCGCTGAAGAAGTACTGCGGTTCGGCCATCAGGTTCTGCTGCCCGGACGACGGCGGCATCAGACGGCCCCACGGGCTGCGGTACGCCTCGGGGTCGCCGAGCGTGTCGCCGGCGGACCGGCAAATGGCCGACAATTGGGCGAAGAATTGGGCGTCGGCCGGCGTGAGCGGCTGCCCCGGCGTTAGGGCAAGCGTCTTGAAGTGGGCGTTCAGCAACAGGCTGTGCAGCGTGAAGTGCTGCCAGGCGCCGGCGCCGAGGCCGAGCAGCGGGCGCATCGGCTCCAGCCCGTCGTGGATTTGGCGGATCTGGTCGGGCGGGAGGAACAACAAGGCCCGGTCGTGCAGGGGGGCGAGGTCGACGCAGTAGAAAAGGCGGTCGAACAGCCGCGGCTTCTGCCCGACGCGGCGGGCGATCTCGTCGAGAGCCGCCTTCATGCGGCCGCGGTCGTCGCCGCGGACGACCACCACCATGTCGTCGTCGCTGCCGAACTCGGCGAGGTACTGCCGCCAGCGCTTCTGACACGCCTTGTCCGCGCTGATGAGGTCGCCGCGTTGGGTGCGATATTCCAGGCGCGTTGCCGCCAGCCAGGCGGAAAGGCCGCACAGGAGCAGGGCCGCGCCGAGGACCGTGCGCGGGTGCCGGCAGACGCGGCCGACGAAGGCCGCGAGGAGACGGTGAACGACCGGGGGCGCGGCATCCGCCTGTTCCGTGGCCATAGAGCCTCTTCCGATTCCGTCCGGTGGCGGCGCCCGCTTCATTGCGGGCGCACGGCGTCCCCAGGTGGAGGCCGAAGGCGGCGGATTGTAAGGAGGGGCCGGAAAAGATGCAAGGCGAACGAAAAAACCCCGCCGACCGCAACCCGAAGGTCTTGAATCGGCGGGGCCGGAACAGAGAAGAGGCCGTTGACGAGGATCATCCTCCCCGACGCGGGACCGCGTGTCAACTATTTTTCCCGATTTTTTCCGAAGAGGGGCGTGGACGGATTTCCACCGGCCGCCGCTTGCGGCTTCGCACCCGCGCCTCGTGAAGCGCGGGTGCGAAGCCGCAAGCGGACTTTACGCCGGAAACATCTCCCGATTGGCGATGACCGGGTTCCACGGCCGCAGCTGCCAGTGCAGGAAGATGCCGTGCGCGTGGAACGGGTCGCCCTTGAGGATCGCCTCGGCCTCTTCCCGCGTCGGCGCTTCGTAGACGATGAGGGCGCCGCTGTCGTCGGTGAACGGACCCGAGGCGACGAGTTGGCCGCGCTCCTTCAGGGTCGCCAGGTACTGCCGGTGGATCGGCCGGTTCGCCTGGATCTTGTCCTTGTCCCGCGAATACTCGATGATCGCCGCGAACTTCATGGCTCGGCCCTCCTTTAGTCCTCGCCCACCGCCACGGCCGCCGGTTCGGCCGCCGGCGCGACGCGCTTCAGCATGGCGTGGGCGCCGAACAGGACGCCGCAGTAGAACAGGTCGCCGAGCGGCGTCCACTGGGAGAACGGCAGCGCCGCGACGTAGCAGACGACGAGGCCGCCGAGCGTCGGCGGGTAGAGCGGGGCGGCGTCGCTCACCTTCAGGACGCAACTGAGCCAGCAGTAGAAGTTGGTGATAAGGAAGAACTGCGCGCTGCCGAGGAGGCTGGCGGCGGCGACGCGCCAGGCGGAGCCGTCGCGGCAGAGCCAGCGGCCGATCAGCACGTTGAGCGCCGTGCAGCCGTAGACGACGAACATCAGCCAGGAAAAGAAGAAGCGGTACGAGCCGGCGCTGGGGTCGGCGCCGAGCTGCAAGACGATGTCGGTGGCGGCGCGGAGGGCGAGGACGAGGGCGAGGGCGTGCCACCAGCGGAGTTTGGCGCCGCCGAAGACGCTGGCGGCGCCGATGGGGGTGACGTTCCAGGGGTGCGGGAAGAGGCGCAGCAGGCCGACCGCCGCGGTCAGCGCCACGGCCCAGGTGCGTTCGGCGCCAGGGCGGCTCACGTCCGACGTCTTCGGTGCATCGCTCACGTCCAACCTCCGCGTCCAGTGAGGGCCTTCGTCGCAGATCATCGTAAGGCGCCGCCGAGGGCGGGGCAACAGACGTCCGCGCGTTCGCGCGCTACGCTTGCGGGTGCAGCGCCGCCAGTCCGGCCTCGTCGAGCAGGAAGCGCCGGATCGCCGTCGCCCGGCCCGTCGCCGCGTCGACCTCGACGATCGCGCCGCCGAGGCGCACGTCGCCCGTCGCCACGTCGAAGGCACTCGGGACGAACGTCACCGTCGTCGACAGCACCCGGTCAACGCGCCGGCCGAGGACGCTGTCGTAAGGCCCCGTCATGCCGACGTCGCTGATGAACGCGGTGCCGCCGGGGAGGATTTGCTCGTCCGCCGTCGGGACGTGCGTGTGCGTCCCGAGGACGGCGCTGACGCGCCCTTTCAAATAGTGTCCCAGGAGGTATTTGTCCGCCGTCGCCTCCGCGTGGATGTCGACGACGACGACCTTCGCCCGGTCGCCGAGCGCCGCCAGCACGCGGTCGGCGGCGCGGAACGGGCAGTCGACGGGGCGCATGAAGGTGCGGCCGAGGACGCAGAAGGCGGCGGCCGGCGTGCCGTCGCGCGCCGGCGCCACGACGAACTCGCGCCCCGGCGCGTCCGGCGGGAAGTTTGCCGGCTTGCAGACGCGCTCGTCCTGCTCCATCGTCCGGATGATGTCGGCCTTCTTGTAGACGTGGTCGCCGAGGGTGACGAGGTCGACGCCGGCCTCGCGCAGTTTGCGGTACAGCGGCGGCGTGATCCCGGAGCCGTTGGCCGCGTTCTCCGCGTTGGCGACGACGAGGTCGAGCCCCTCGCGGGCAATCAGCGGCGGCAGCGCCTTGCGGACGAACGTGACGCCGGGCGGGCCGACGATGTCGCCGATGAAGAGGATTCGCATAGGGAGTCTGTTCGTGCTGTCCGTGCGCGGCTCGGACGTTATTTGGCGTACTCGACGGCCCGCGTCTCGCGCACGACGGTCACCTTGATCTCGCCGGGGTAATTCAGCTGCTGCTCGATCGCGCGGGCGATCTCGCGGCAGACGCGCAGGGCGTCGCTGTCGGACGTGCGGGCGGCGTTGGCGATGACGCGCACCTCGCGGCCCGCCTGGATCGCGTAGGCGTGCTCGACCTCCGGGAAGCCCTGCGCCAGCGCCTCCAGCTCCTCCAGGCGTTTGACGTACTTCTCCAGCGTCTCGCGGCGGGCGCCGGGGCGGGCGGCGCTGATGGCGTCGGCGGAGGCCACCAGGACCGTGTAGACGTGGTCGACCGTCACGTCGTCGTGGTGGCCCACGATGGCGTGCAGCACGTCGCGGTTCGTCTCGCCGTAGCGCTTGGCCAGCTCGGCGCCGATCTTCGGGTGGCCGCCCTCCATCTCGTGGTCGGCCGCCTTGCCGACGTCGTGCAGCAGGCCGCAGCGCCGCGCCAGTCGCGCGTCCAGCCCCAGCTCGCCGGCCATCATGCCGCACAGGTGCGCCACTTCCAGGCTGTGGTTCAGCACGTTCTGGCTGTAGCTGGTGCGGAACTTCAGCCGGCCGAGCAGATGCACCATCTTCTCGTGCAGCGGGCCGATGTCGGCGTCCAGCACCGCCTGCTTGCCCAGGTCGAGGATGTGTTTCTCCATCTCCTCCTGCGTCTCCTTGACGACTTCCTCGATCCGCGACGGGTGAATGCGGCCGTCCTGGATCAGCTTCGCCAGGGCCAGGCGGGCGGTTTCGCGGCGGACGTTGTCGAAGGCGCTGACGATGACGACGCCCGGCGTGTCGTCGACGATGACGTCGACGCCGGTCGCCTTCTCGAAGGTGCGGATGTTGCGCCCCTCGCGGCCGATGATGCGCCCCTTCATGTCGTCGCTGGGGATGTCGACGGTGCTGACCGTCGTGTCGGCGGTGTGTTCGGCGGCGTAGCGGTGGATGGCCGTGGCCAGGATGCCGCGCGCCTTCTCCTCGCAGGTCGCCTTCAGCATTTCCTCGTGCTTGTGGATGCGCGTGGCCACTTCGCCGGACAGTTCCCTTTCCAGGCGCTCCATGAGCATCTGCACGGCCTGGTCGCGGCTGAGGTGGCCGATCTCGTGGAGGCGCTGAGCCTGCTGGCCGATCACGCCTTGCAGCTCGGCCTGCTTGGCCTCCAGCTCGTCGCGCTTCTCGGCAAGCTTGCGCTGGTTGCTGTCGAGGGAGCGTTCCTTCTTGACGAGGGTCTGCTGTTTCTGTTCGAGGGCGTCCTCTCGCTTGTCGAGGCGTCGCTCCTGCTCGCGCAGCTCGGCGCGGGCCAGCTCCATCTCGCGGTTGAACTCCTCGCGCTTCTTGTAGAACTCGTCCTTGGCGTCGACTTCGGCGCGCTTGCGGATGGTCTCGGCGCCCCTCTCGGCCTGGGTGGTGAGGTCGGCGACGCGGGCGCGCACGTTGTTCAGGCGCGTGCGGTCCAGGAGGCGCGCGCCGCCGTAACCGAGCAACAGCCCGACCAGAGCGGCCAGCGCGACAATGAGCACCCAAGTAAGCGTCTCGGGCATACGGGCCACTCCTTTATGAGGCCCGCAGGCTCTTCGGACAGCGGGGCCGAGGCGCACGGCCGGCGCGAGACGTGGCAGGACGTCACGTAAGGAAAGAGATGCGGTGTCAGGCAACCCCAACCGAATCCGCGAGGCGCCCTCGGCTTCCACGGAGGGCCGGCCGGGAGAATACCCCGGCCTTGTATCGGATCAGACGGAAGGGCGCGCACCGAAGGCGTGCGGCCGCTCCCGTAATCAAGGCGACGTCTCGGCAAGAGGCCGTAGGAAGCGATCCCCCGACGCCGGCCGTGAGCGGTGTCCAAGAGCCGACGACGGCCCCTCCCCACAGCGCCAGACACAACCCTATCAGTCCCAGCAGGATCATGCGCGTCTCGTGGTTCGACGTTCCCGGTGGTTGGTGTTGATGACCGCAGCGCTTCCGGCCACGCCCTCGCGTGTGTTGCCCGAGAAGCTGCGGACCTCGTATCAACGATTTACGCAGTTCAACCGTCTCCCGGCGCGGGGCCGGGAAGCAGGCAATCAATATCGACGGTTCTCATTATGGGGGGTCGGCGGAAGGAGGTCAATGAAAAACGGCGGCGCCGGCACGTTCACCACTCCGCAAGAGGGGAGAGGGGAGGGGCGGAGCGGTCAGGGCACGACCTCGACGTACTCGACCTCGGGGACGTGGCGGCGCAGCTCCTGTTCGAGGCCGACGACCACGGCCATGACGGTACTCGGACAGGCGAGGCAGCCGCCGCGCAACCGGACGCGGACCTCGCCGTCCCGCACTTCCAGCAGTTCCAGGTCGGCGCCGTCCATTTGCAGCGCCGGGGCGACCTCTGCGGCCAGGACCTTGGCCACGCGCTCGCGCAAGGGTTCGGGGAGGGCCATAATGGGGGTTCTCCGCCGCTCGCGGCTTCGCAACAGTGCGAAACCGCAAGCGGCTCTCAGGTCACAAGCCGCCGTGCGTGCTCGACGTCGGCGCGCAGCTGCGCCACCAGATCCGCGACGCCGCCGAACGGCCGCGTGTCGCGCAACCGCTCCACGAAATCGACGGCGAGCGAACTCGCGTACAGGTCGCCGCTGAAGCCGATGACATGCACCTCGACCTTGCGGGCGTCTTCGCCGAACGTGGGGTTCGGCCCGACGTTGACGGCGGCGGGCCAGACCGCCGCGCCCACCTGGACGCGCGCCGCGTAGACGCCGTCGGCGGGGACGAGGGTCGCCGTCGCCTCCAGGTTGGCCGTCGGAAAGCCGATCGTGCGCCCGCGCCGCTGCCCCGTGCCGACCGTGCCCGCCAGGCGGTAAGACCGCCCGAGGCAGTCGGCCGCCACGCGCACGTCGCCGCGTCCGAGGGCGGCGCGCACGCGGCTGCTGGAGACGGCCTCTCCGTCCAACAACAGTGGCGGCACGAGAGCCATGCCGACGCCGTCGCGCCGGCACAGCGCCGCCAGCGTATCGACGTCGCCGCCACGGTCGCGGCCGAAGCGGAAGTTCGTCCCCTCGACGAGGGTCCGCGCCTCGCAGTGGCCGCGCACGACGCGCTCGAAGAACTCCTCGGCCCCGAGGCGGAGTAGGTCGTGCGTCGTCGTGAGGACGAGGACGTGGTCGGCGCCGCACTCCTGTAGCAGTCGGCCGCGTTCGGCAAGGGTCGTCAGAGCCGGGGGCACGAAGTCCGGACGCAGGAGCCGCGAAGGGTGCGGGTCGAAGGTGAGAGCCACGGCGGGACCGCCGACGGCCTGGGCCTGTTGGCGCAGCTCGGCCAGCAAGGCGGCGTGCCCGCGGTGGACGCCGTCGAAGTTGCCGACGGAGACGGCTCCGCGGCGACACTCGTCCGGCGGCGTCCCGTCCCAGGGGAGCGTGTGGATCGCCATGCCTCGCTGTGCCCCTGCCTCGCGTTCCGACGAGGCGCCCCGACGACGCCCCTCCTTCCATCATACAGGCGGGAACGGCCCAAGTTCTCGACTCGACGCGGTCGATAAACGAAGGCGGGCAAGCTGCGGTCTCGGAGCGCGAGAGGAGGCGACGATGCGTAGGCGGAACTGGCTGGCGCCGGCGGTGCTCATGGTTGGCCTCTTGTCACCCGCCGCGGCGCGGGCGGGGTGGCTGACGGAGAAGCTCTTCTGCAAGGGGGCGACGTGCCCCGCCCCGTCTTACTCGTGCCTGAATTACTGGGCGCCGGGCGTCAAGCGCGCCGAAGCGCACTTCCACGGCCCGTACCTGAACGTCTACCCGCCGTCCTGCGCCGCGGAGACCGTGCGACTGAACTATCGCTGTCCGGCTGTTGACCCGGCTCACCTGGTCGCCGAACGCGCCGTCCTGCCTTAGAGCGCCTAAAAGAACTAACCACAGAGGCACAGAGACACAGAGAAGACAAAGAAGAGAGCAAGAAAAATCCGAGGCCGTTCCAGCCATGCCCGTTTTCCCTCTGTGTCTCTGTGCCTCTGTGGTTAGTTCTTTTAGGGATTCTTAGCTCGACTGATGCAGTCTATGTAGCCTGGGTGAGGGCTGCAAGAATGACACTTTGTAACGGTTGGGGGAATTTTTCGACGGGCCTGTCACCCGCCGCCTGTGGGAAAACCCACTCCCACCCCAGGCAGCGACGTACCGCCGTCAGCGCGCCCGAGAAGGTCACGACCTCCTTCAAAGGCAACGGGGCGGCGGGCCGCCGCCGCCGCGCGGGGCTTGGGCAGGGCGCGGCCCTTGACCCGGGGCCGTCCCTTGCCCGCGTAGGGCGGCGGTGAGAGTTGCGCTCCCCGAATGCGATACGCGGCAGGAGCGACACGGGGTATGCTGGATCCGCTTTGAGTCACAGAGGAGGTTTTTCATGACTCCCACGCTTGAATCGCTCGGCATCGACCGCCTCTCGGTCGCGAAGCGGATCACCCTGGTCCAACAGATCTGGGACGGCATCGCCGCCGAGACGGATGAACTGCCGCTCTCCGAAGCCCAACCGGATGACGTGGTCCCCTGGGAGCAAGTGAAAGCCGAAACGCGGGCCCGGTTGGTCCGGGTACGAACTGTCACGGCAGGTTTGTCGGCAGCCGCAGAGCGTCGTTTGAAACGACTGATCGCCAGGAGTGAACGCGGCAAGCTCACGCCGAAAGAATTGGCCGACTACCAGGCCCTGGCCGAGGAAGTTCAGCGGATCGACGCGGCGACGGCGGAAGCGCTCGTGGGGTTGATGCGCTGACCCGCCTCACAGCATGTTGTACGGGTCCACGTCGGCCGTGAACTCGACGCCCGACGGCGTCCGCAGCGCCGGCAGCACCAGCCGCAGCAGCCGGTGCAGCGTCCCCGGACTCGGCGATTGCAGCTGGAAGTGATACCGATAGTAGCCCTTCAGCCGGAACACCGGCGCCTCCGCCGGCCCCAGCAGGCGCACCTCCGACGCCCCGTCCGCCGCCGCCAACTTCGGCAGCGCCGCCTGGAACAGCGCCGCCACGCGCTCCGCGAAGTCGGCGCCCGCCTCCTGCTCCTTGCTCCGGACGATAAGCCTCGCCAATCTCTGGTAGGGCGGGTAGTTGTGCGCCTTGCGCTGCGCCAGCTCCTGCGCCGCGAAGCGGACGAAGTCGTGCCCGGCGGCGAGGGCGATGCACGGCTGCTCCGGGTTGAACGTCTGCACCAGCACGCGGCCGCCGCGCGGCCCGCGCCCCGCCCGCCCCGCCACCTGCGACAACAGCTGGAACGTCCGCTCCGCCGAGCGGAAGTCGGGGAAGTGCAGGCCCATGTCCGCGTTCACCACGCCGACCAGCGTCACGTTCGGGAAGTCGAGCCCTTTCGCGATCATCTGCGTCCCAAGCAGGATGTGGATCTGCCCGGCGCGGAACGCCTTCAGAACGCGGCCGTGGCTGCCCGGACGCCGCATCGTGTCGCTGTCCATGCGCCGCACCACCCGGTCGGGGAACTTCTCCTCGATCTCCTTTTCCAGCTTCTCGGTGCCGAGCCCCTGGTAGCGCACCGTCTGCCGGCCGCACTGCGGGCACGTCGCCGGCGGCTCCTGCTCGTAGCCGCAATAATGGCACAGCATCACGTCGCGCTCGCGGTGGTACGTCAGCGCCAGGTCGCAGAAGCGGCAGCCCTCGACGTAGCCGCAGCCGGAGCAGTGGACGTGCGTCGAGAAGCCGCGCCGGTTCAACAGCAGCATCACCTGGCCGCCGTCGCGCAGCGCCTCGCGCATCGCCCGCTCCAGGCTCGGGCTGAGGGCGCTCGTCGAGACGCGGCCCGGCGGCTCGGCGCGCAGGTCGATCAGGTGCACCGGCGGCATCGGCCGCTGGAGGACGCGGTTCGGCAGCGTCAGCAGCGTGTACTGGCCGCGCTCGGCGTTGTGCCAACTCTCCAGCGACGGCGTCGCCGAGCCCATCAGGATCGGGATGTTCTCCAGGCGGGCGCGCATGACGGCGACGTCGCGGGCGTGGTAGCGCGGCGTCGATTCCTGCTTGAACGTATGTTCGTGCTCCTCGTCGATGACGATCAGGCCGAGCTTGCGGGCCGGGGCGAAGACGGCGCTGCGGGCGCCGACGACGACCTGCACCTGCCCGTTGAAGACGCGCCGCCAGTGGCCGCCGCGCTCGGCGTCGCCGAGGTGGCTGTGCAGCACCGCCACCTCGCCGCAGCGGCCGCGGAAGCGCTGGATCGTCTGCGGCGTCAGGCTGATCTCCGGCACCAGGACGAGTGCCTCCTTGCCCTGGCGCAGCACCTCCTCGATGGCGCGCAGGTAGACCTCCGTCTTGCCGCTGCCGGTGACGCCGTGCAGCAGGAAGGGGCGGAAGCCGCCGGCGCGCACCGCCTGCTCGATCGGCGCCCAGACGCCCAGCTGATCGACGTTGAGCGTGAGCGGCTCCGCGGGCGCGTCGGCCTCCTCGGTCGTGTCGGCGAACGTGTCGACGCGGCGGACGACGCGGCGGGCGAGCCCCTTGTCGACGAGCTTGTCCAGCACGCCCGGCCCGCAGCGGGCGACGCGGCGCAGCTGCCGCGCCTCCAGCGGCCGGCCGGCGGCGCGCAAGTGTTGTAACGCCGCCGCCTGTTTCTCGGTGAGCTTCGGGGGCGTCTCGGGTCCCTCGCTTTCGGGGACGGCTTCGAGGTACGCCGTCGCCCGCGTGCCGGCGCCGTCGCGCGCCCCGGCGGGGATGACGGCGTTGAGCACCTGCCCCCAGCCGCACAGGTAGTAGTCGGCCATCCAGCGCGTCAGGCGCAGGAGCGGGTCGGTGAGGAGGGCTTCGTCGTCGACGACGCGCAGGATCTCCTTGACGGCCCGTGCGGGCGCCTGATCGCTGAGGCCGACGCAGTAGCCGACGGTCGCCTTGTCGCCGCGGCCGAAGGGGGCCAGCACGCGCTTGCCGACGGCGACGGCGTCGCGGAGGGCGTCGGGGACGGCGTAGCTGTAGGGGTGGTCGAGGGGGCGGTCGAAGACGACGTCGGCGAACAGGCTTGCCGTCGAAGCGGGCGGGGCGTCCGCGGGGCCGAAGAGGTCGTGCTGCACGGTGGGAGTCATGGCCGGCGTTCCGGGGGCGGGGCGCGTAACACGGTACATGATTCTACCGTACCCGATCCGTCCCCCGGCCGCGAGGTCGGTAGGCGGGCGCGGCCTGTGCGGCGGGCCTTCGGACAAAACGGCGCGTCCGGAATAATCGGGAAATTGCGCTTGCCATCGTTGCCGCCGGCCGTTATCCTTTTCTCCAGTCCGTTCACGCTCCTCATCTTCCGCCTTCACGGTCGCAGGCGGCCGGGCATACTTCTCGTGGGCTCCGCCGGTGCTTCAGGGACGTCGCGATCTCCAGTCGAACGGCTTCGGCACGCCCTGGGGCGTCACCCGCTCCTGGACCAACGCCGCCAACGTCGCTTCCGGTATCAACGGCAGCGGCATGGTCGTCACCCAGTTGCCGCACCTGCGCAACGACGGCGGCGGCACCCTCGCCGAGGTCGCCAACGGCACCACGACGCGTTACTTCGACACCGTCGGCGGCTCCTACGTCGAGCGCTACTACGCGCAGGACAATCTCGCCGCCAGCAGTTCCGACTACGTCCTCACCGACACCACCGGCGCCCAGATCACCTTCAACGGCTTCGGCCTGTCGGTGCCGCTGTACCAGAAGGGGACGTTTAAGAGTTACACCGACGCGGCCGGCAACGTCACCTCGGTGATCTCTTACAACTTCGACGGCAACCCCACCGAGGTGCAGCGCAGCAACACGACCGGCGGCAGCACCGTGACTGAGTCGTTCCAGTACGCCTACGCCCCGGACACGGACACGGCAATCGGCGGCATGATCTCGGCGACGCTGCGGCGGAAGGTGGACAGCGGCTCGTGGTCGACGGTGCGCGAGGCGGACTACGCCTACTACGACGGCGTCGAGTCCCACGGCAACAGCGGCGACCTGAAGACGGCGGTCGTCAAGGACGGCTCGGGCAACGTCCTCGACACGACCTACTACCGCTACTACACCGGCGAGAGCGGCGGCTACGTCGACGGGCTGAAGTACGTCTTCCGCCCCGCGTCCTACGCCCGCCTCGTGGCCGCTCTGGGCAGCGGCGTGTCGACGCTGACCGACACCCAGGTCGCCCCCTACGCCGACCACTACTTCGAGTACGACACCTCGCAGCGCGTCACCAAGGAGGTTGCGGCCGGCGCCGGCAAGTCGAGTACCGACGGCTTGGGCACCTTCACCTACGCCTACACCTCCAGCACCAATGCGGACGGGATGAATAGCTGGAAGGTGAAGACGGTCGAGACGCTGCCGGACGGCAACACGAACACGGTCTACACCAACGCCGCCGGCCAGGTGATGCTCCTCGACTACCACGACGCGGCCGCGAGCGCCGACTGGGACCGCTTCTACCAGTACGACAGCTTGGGGCATGTGACCCTGGCGGCGGAGCCGTCGGCGGTGAGCGGCTACGACGACACCAAGGCCGACCTGCTCAACAGCGTCTCCGGAAACTATCAGTATCTGAACGACTCGACCGGCCTGGTGCGCGTCTTCGACTTCGCCACGTCGACGACGGCGACGACTTCGGCGGCGGGCGACGCCAGCGGCTACCAGCAGGATGACAAGCTGCGCCAGGGCGAGACGGCGACGGCCATCACCCTCACGGCGGACCAGTACATCGCCCGCGCCGCGTCGGCGCGGACGGTCTACCCGGTGGCGAATCAGACGGCGTACAAGAACACGGACGGCACGGGCGGGCGGACGACGAGCTACAGCTACACCTGGCAGGGGACGACGGCCGAGCCGCAGACGGTGACGACGACGCGGCCGGTCGTCTCCTCGGCGCAGAACGGTCCGGGGTCGGCGGACACGGCGATGGTTTCCCTCGATGTTTACGGGCGGGCGGCGTGGGCGAAGGACGGCGACGGCTTCCTGTCCTACGTCGCCTACGACCAGGCGACCGGCGCCGTCGCCAAGACCATCGCCGACGTCGACACGACGCACACCTCCGACTTCACCGGCCTGCCGAGCGGTTGGTCGACGCCGTCGGGCGGCGGCCTGCACCTGATTACCCAGCACGAGGTGAACGGCCTCGGCCGCGAGACGAAATTGACCGACCCGGCCGGGAACGTCACCTACACGGTCTACAAAGACTCCAACTACCAGGTCCGCGTCTACCCCGGCTGGAACAGCACCACCGGCGCGCCGACGGGTCCGACGCGGGTGCTGCGCGAGGATCGTCCGGGCAGCTACGTCGAGGCGCTGACGCTGTCGGCGGCGCCGCACCTGACGAGCGGTCGCCCTGACGGCACCGAATCGGTCGGCGGCCTCCAGACGCTGGCGCGCGACTACGCCAACTCCGCCGGCCAGACGGTGAGTCACGACGCCTACTTCAGCCTCTCCGGTCTGACCTACTCGACGTCGGCGACGTTGGGGACCGAAAACACGAATTACTACCGGACGCGGCTGGGCTACGACACGCGCGGTCGCCAAAGTCGCACGCAGAGCCCGACGTCCACGATCTCCCGGACCGTCTATGACGGGCAAAGCCGCCCGGTCAGCGTTTGGGTCGGGACGAACGACACGCCGACGTCGGGCGACTGGTCGCCGACGAACAACGGCGCGCCGACGAACATGGTCAAGGTGTCGGAGAACGTCTACGACGCTGGTGGCGTCGGCGACGGCAACCTCACCCAGACGACCCAATACCCCGGCGGCGGCGCGGCGAACCGCGTCACGCAGTTCTTCTACGACTGGCGCGACCGGCTGGTGGCGACGAAGGCGGGCGTCCAGGCGACCGAGGCGACGACCGTTCACCGGCCCATCTCCTACTTCACCTACGACAACCTGGGCGAGGTGACGCGCGCCCAGCGCTACGACGGCGACGGCGTGACGATCACGACGAGCGGCGGCGTGCCGCAGGCGCCGTCGTCCTCACTGCTGCGCGCTCAGTCGGACACGTCCTACGACGAGCAGGGGCGCGTCTACCACACCGCGACTTATAGCGTCGACCCGGGCAGCGGCACTGTGTCGTCGAGTACGCTGACGACCGACGTCTGGCGCGACCACCGCGGCCAGGCGCTCAAGACGGCACAGCCCGGCGGGCTGGTGAGCAAGGCGCAGTACGACAGCGTCGGTCGCGTGACGAAGGCGTACACGACCGACGGTGGCGGCGACACCAGCTGGTCCGACGCCGGCAACGTCACCAGCGACGCCGTCCTGGGGCAGGTCGAGACGAGTTACGACGCCGACGGCAACCCGCTGCTGATGACGACGCGCGAGCGCTTCCACGACGAGACGACCACCGGGGGGCTCGGCAACGCGACGACGGCGCCGAAGGCGCGCGTCTCTTTCGAGGCCCGCTACTACGACCTCGGCAACCGGCCGACGGCGACCGCCGACGTCGGCACCAACGGCGGGTCGTCGTACACCCGTCCGTCCTCCGTGCCGAGCCGCTCCGACACCGCCCTGGTGACGGACGTGACTTACAACGCCGCCGGCTGGCGGGACACGACGACCGACCCGCGCGCCCTGGCGACGAAGACGTCTTACGACAACCTGGGCCGCGTCACGAAGACGGTCGAGGCCTACGACGGCGGCTCGCAAACCGCGACGACGAACAAGACGACGGAATACACCTACGACGGTTCTGGCCACCTGCTGACGCTCCAGGCCGACCTGCCCGGCGGGTCTTACGAGCAGACGGCCTACGTCTACGGCGTGACGACGGGGACCGGCAGCGGCGTCAACTCCAACGACCTGCTCGCCAACACCAAGTGGCCCGACAAGTCCACCGGCGCCGCCAGCACGTCCGAGAAGGAGACGTACACCGTCAACGCGCTGGGCGAGCGCCTGACGGCGGCCGACCGCAACGGCAACGTCCACGCCTACAGCTTCGACGTGCTGGGCCGTCAGACCGCCGACGCGGTGACGACGCTGGGCAGCGGCGTCGACGGCGCCGTGCGCCGGATCGAGACGGCCTATGACACGCAAGGGAATGCGTATCTCTTTACGAGTTACGACGCCTCGTCGGGCGGAAGCGTCGTCAACCAGGTGCAGCGGACCTTCAACGGCCTCGGGCAGTTGACAACCGAGTACCAGGCGCACTCGGGGTCGGTGAACACGTCGACGACGCCGAAGGTGCAGTATGCCTACACCGAGATGAGCGGCGGCGCCAACCACAGCCGCCTGACGAGCGTCACCTACCCCAACGGCAAGGTCCTCACCTATAACTACGCCTCCGGACTGGAGAGTAGCATCAGCCGCCTGTCGTCCCTGTCCGACACGTCCGGAACTTTGGAGAGCTACAGCTATCTGGGATTGGGCACGGTGGTCATCCGCGCCCACTCGCAGCCGGGCGTCGACCTCACCTACGTCAAGCAATCCGGGGAGAGCAACGGCGATGCGGGCGATCCGTATACAGGTCTCGACCGCTTCGGCCGCGTCGTGGACCAGCGCTGGCGGAAGTCGAGCGACGGCAGCAGCACGGACCGCTTCAAGTACGGCTACGACAGGGACGGCAACCGCCTCTACCGCACCAACGAGGTCAACCACAACTTCGACGAGTTGTACCACGCCAACGGCGCCACCAACGGCTACGACAGTCTCAACCAGCTGAGCGCCTTCGCACGCGGCACGCTGACGGATGCCAACAGCGACGGCATCCCCGACACGGTGGCGACGGCCTCGCGCGGCCAGAGCTGGACGGTGGACGGCCTGGGCAACTTCAGCTCCGTGACGAGCGACGGCACGGCTCAGAGCCGCACGCACAACAAGCAGAACGAGGTCACGGGCGTCGGCGGTAGTACGCTTGTGTTCGACGCCAACGGCAACACGACGACGGACGAGACGGGCAAGCAGTTCGTCTACGACGCCTGGAACCGCCTCGTCACGGTCAAGAGCAGCGGCGGCACCACGCTCACCAGTTACAAGGTCGACGGTATTAACCGCCGTATCGCCGAGAACCCGGGGACGGCGCGCGACCTGTATTACTCGGCGTCGTGGCAGGTGCTGGAGGAGCGCGTCGGCGGGGCGGCGCAGGCGCAGTACGTCTGGAGCCCGGTGTACGTGGACGCGCTGGTGCTGCGCGACCGCGACGCCGACGGCAACTCCGCGAACGGCCTGGAAGAGCGCCTGTGGGTGCAGCAGGATGATAATGGGAACGTAACGGCTCTGGCGAATGGCAGCGGTAGCATCGTCGAGCGCTACGGCTACGATTCCTACGGCAGTCCGACGGTTCTGGATGCGAGTTGGGCGACGCGAAGCAGCAGCACTTACGGCTGGCAGTACTTGCACCAGGGCGGACGTCTTGACGCGACGAGCGGCCTGTACCACTTCCGGCACCGGGATTTCTCGCCGACGCTGGGGCGCTGGGTGAGTACGGACCCGATGGGCTTCGGGGCGGGGGACAGCGACCTCTACCGCGACGTCGGCAACCACCCGACGAACGCGACGGACCCGTCCGGTCTGGACGAGAACCCCCCGCGCTTCGGCCCGGAGGCGCAGGCCCGCTCGGACACCGGTGAACTCGGGGGACAGGGTTGGGGGGCTCCGCTCCGGGTCAGCGGGGCTCAGGTGGTGAACGCCGGGGGTGCCATATCGAGCGCCGAGGATTCTTCGTTGTGGGACGTCTTCATTGGGGAGATCGGCAACGGGTGGAATAACACGGGCCGGGGATTCAGGAACGCCCTCCGCGACCTGGCCGCCGAAGGGCACAACGTCATCAATGACTTCCAACACCTAGGATTTACGGTCATTACGATGGGCGGGAACGCCTTGTATGGCACGGACATTTATTATCCCCCACTGCGGTCGCACCTCTTCGGGGGCATGGAACAGGCGTCCCAGCAGGGACGAGGGGACCACTATGTAATATCGTCCATGTTTAACGTCATGACGTTAGGCACGTCCGGGCTGGTGCAGTCCGGCCTTCAGGCCAACGAATCGGGAGACTGGTCGCAGTTCCAGTACCAGGCAGGCGGCAACGGCTTCTGGGCGACAGTCGGTTTCGGCGCGCAGGAGTTGGGGGGCGCGAGCGGCGTAGCGAATGGGGCATTGGATGCGTTTGTCGGCGAACTGCAGGCAGCCGGAGAATTTCCTGCGACTGCTATAGTTGCCTACGACATCCGTACAGGCACAATGGTCGCTATAACGAGCGGAGAGATCCCAGCAAATGTACACCCGGCGTTGGGGGAGCTTGCAGGACGGGCAGGCGGGTTGGGAGTGAGGACTTCGTGCGGAAACACTATTGGTACATGTGCGGAGTTCCGCGGGGCAAACGAACTGCTCAATTCAGGTTCACGCCTTGAAGACATCCGCTTTACCGACGCTGTTCGCCCAAGAACTGGTGAAGTTATCCCTCCGTGTGATAACTGCAAAGGCATGTTTGGGAAGAACTTGTCGGGCCGGTAATGTTGCCGAACTTCCCTGAAAAGCAGAAAGGAGAAAGTTATGCGAGTTCCTGAATTGTTAGAGGAAACTCAAGACCTTGATTGGTTCGCCCTCGACCAGGAAGGAGTGATCGGGCACTTCACAACCGGGGGATGTGGAGCGCTACCTCGGTCAGTTGTGTCGTCGTTAGAAGACCTAAGGAGAGCAACGGGGTTTTTTCGCAATCAACTCGTCCCAACCGCACTTCCCATTGTTAGCCCAAAAATTGACTCGCATGTGTCGTTGAAAGACGAAAGAGCAAAGGCAAGATATTTGCAGGATTTCATTAAGATGGCTTCTCGGGGGCTTTTTTCATTTGACTATTTACGTACAGGGACACGACCGACGGGTTATTTCCAAGTCGCCACGCCCTCAGTGCCGTTGCATATTACCTCTCTCCCGCCGGAAATCCGGCAAATTCTTGATAAAACTGTGTTGAATGGAATTTTCTTTCACAAAGTGAATGAGATAGACGTTGGGGCTATTGGATGAGTGCTCGGAAAAGGGACGAGAGGGACGGGGCGGAAAAGGGGACGAGGCGGAAAAGGGGACGGGCACGAATGCCATTAAGTTAAGGGGGTAACGGCTGAGTTGGGGCTTCGAGAAAGCCTGAAAACAAGGCGTTTTCGCAATCCCAAGCTCATCAATAAGCCCTTAACTTAATGGCATTCGGGACGGGCATTGTGCCGTTGGGAGGTCCGGGGACAGTTCAAACAAGTCGTTGAAGGGAAACGACTTGTGGGGAAGTTGTCCCTCTTTTCGCCTTGGTCCTTGCCTTTGTCCACGGATTCCCTATGCGGCCAAGGGAAGCTTTTCTCGCCCGAGGGAGGCCCGGCGGGCGCATGACGAGTGGCGGCTACTCCTGGAGGGCGACGACGGCCGAGGCGCTGACGATGTCGGCGGCGCCGCACCTGACGAGTAGCCGCCCCGACGGCACCGAGGCGGTCGGCAGCCTCCAGACGCTGGCGCGCGACACCGCCAACAGCGCCGGCCAGACGGTGAGTCACGACGCCTACTTCAGCCTCTCCGGTCTGACCTATTCGACGTCGGCGACGTTGGGGACCGAGAACACCAACTATTACCGGACCCGGCTCGGCTATGACAGCCGCGGTCGCCTGAGCCGCACCCAGAGCCCGACACGTCCGAGAAGGAGACCTACACCGTCAACGCCCTGGGCGAGCGCCTGACCGCGACCGACCGCAGCGGCAACGTCCATGCCTATAGCTTCGACGTGCTGGGCCGTCAGACCGCCGACGCGGTGACGACGCTGGGCAGCGGCATCGACGGTTCGGTGCGCCGGATCGAGACGGCCTACGACACGCAGGGCAATGCGTATCTCTTTACGAGCTACGACGCCTCGTCGGGCGGTAGCGTCGTCAACCAGGTCCAGCGCGCCTTCAACGGCCTCGGGCAACTCATTACCGAGTACCAAGCCCATTCGGGTGCGGTGAACACGTCGACGACGCCGAAGGTGCAGTACGCCTACAGCGAGATGGGCGGCGGCGCCAACCACAGCCGGCTCACCAGCGTCACCTATCCCAACGGCAAGGTTCTCACCTACAACTACGCCACCGGCCTGGATAGTAGCATCAGCCGCCTGTCGTCGCTCTCCGACACGTCCGGGACCTTGGAGAGCTACAGCTACCTCGGCCTCGGCACGGTGGTGATCCGCGCCCACTCCCAAGCGGGCATCGACCTCACCTACGTCAAGCAGTCCGGCGAGAGCAACGGCGACGCGGGCGATCAATATACGGGCCTGGACCGCTTCGGCCGCGTGGCGGACCAGCGGTGGCGGAAGGCGAGCGACGGCAGCAGCACCGACCGCTTCCAGTACGGCTACGACCGGGACGGCAACCGCCTCTACCGCACCGACGAAGTCAACCACAGCTTCGACGAGCTGTACCACGCCAACGGCGCCTCCAACGGCTACGACAGCCTCAACCAGTTGAGTGCCTTCGCGCGCGGCACGCTGACCGACACGAACAGTGACGGCGTCCCCGACACGGTCACAACGGCTTCGCGCAGCCAGAGTTGGACGGTGGACGGCCTGGGCAACTTCAGCGGCGTGACGAGCGACGGCACCGCGCAGAGTCGCACGCACAACAAGCAAAACGAGGTGACGGGCGTCGGGAGCAACACGTTGACGTTCGACGCGAACGGCAACACGACGACGGACGAGACGGGCAAGCAGTTCGTCTACGACGCCTGGAACCGCCTCGTCACCGTCAAGAGCAGCGGCGGGACGACGCTCACCAGCTACACGGTCGATGGCCTAAGAGCTAGTCCGGAAAGGCCATCCTCCCTATAACTGCTGGCACAGGCATCAGTTAAGGAGGATTCCGTCATGTTCATGATCGGCTATCAGGACTCCGTC
>JBBROG010000001.1:0-104868 GCA_038229635.1 Gemmatales bacterium | reverse complement strand
CAGTTGCTCGGCATCCATGCCCGGCTCCTTTGCGGTGGCGGTCCGTGTCCTCCCGATACGACATTAGACTTGTACCAAAACTCTTCATTGCGTGGAAGAACAATCGTTGGGGCGCTGTAGTACTAAAGAAGACCGACAACGCCCGCCGGAGAGGGGCTGAGCGCCTTCGTCGGGCGGCACGGCACGCACCTCGGCACGGCTGTTGCACGGCTTGAGCGAGCCGTCGCCCGCCGGTGCCGAGGTGCGCCATGTCCGCCGAACACGCCGAGCGCGACTCCCTGGGCGAAGTCCGCGTCCCCGACGACGTCTACTACGGCCCGCAGACGGCCCGCGCCCGCGATAACTTCCCGGTCAGCGGCCGCAGCGTGCGCCCGGAACTCGTCCACGCGCTGGGCCTAATCAAGGGCGCCGCCGCCCGCGCCAACGCCTCCCTCGGCTTGCTGCCGCAACACCTCGCCGACGCCATCGCCCGCGCCGCCGACGAGGTCGCCGAGGGGCGCCACGACGCGCAGTTCGTCGTCGACGTCTACCAGACCGGCTCCGGCACCTCGTCGCACATGAACGCCAACGAGGTGATCGCCAAGCGCGCCAACGAACTCCTCACCGGCCATCGGCAGGCCAAAGAGCCGGTCCACCCCAACGACCACGTCAACCTCGGCCAGTCGAGCAACGACGTCTTCCCGACCGCCATTCACCTCGCCGCCCTGCTCGCGCTCGAGCGCCGCCTGCTGCCGGCGCTCGCCGAGTTGCACGACGCCCTCGCCGCTAAGGGGCGCGAATTCGACGACGTCGTCAAGATCGGCCGCACGCACCTCCAGGACGCCACGCCGGTGCGCCTCGGCCAGGAGTTCGCCGGCTACGCGCGCATGGTCGAGCGCGGCGGCGACCGGCTGCGCGAGGCGGGCGCGGCGCTGAAGGAAGTGGCTCTCGGCGGCACCGCCGTCGGCACCGGGATGAACGCGCACCCGGACTTCGCGGCCCGCGCCCTCGCCGAGGTCAACGCCCGCGTCGGCCTCGCCCTACGCCCCAGCGCCGACCGCTTCGAGGCGCTCGGCAGCCGACACGCCGTCGTCGCGACGAGCGGGGCGCTGAAGACGCTCGCGACGGACCTGATGAAGATCGCCAACGACCTGCGGTTGCTGTCGTCGGGGCCGCGCTGCGGGCTGGCGGAGATCGTCCTGCCCGCGCTCCAGCCGGGCTCGTCGATGATGCCGGGCAAGGTCAATCCGGTGATTCCCGAGGCGGTTTGTCAGGTGGCGGCGCGCGTCATCGGCAACGACGTCGCGATCACCGTCGGCGGGCAGTCGGGCCTGCTGGAGTTGAACGTCATGATGCCGATGATGGCCGACGGCCTGCTCGAATCGCTCGACCTGCTGGCGAACGTGACGACCCTGTTCGCCCGGCACTGCGTGGCGGGCCTGACGGCGGACCGCGCCCGCTGTCGGCGGCTGGTCGAGGAGAGCCTGGCGCTGACGACGGCGCTGGCGCCGCGCGTCGGCTATGACGAGGCGGCGCGGCTGGCCCGGCTGGCCTACGAGGGGGGAAAGACCATTCGCGAAGTCGCGGCGACGGAGGCGGGGCTCGCGGCGGACGAGTTGGAGCGACTGCTCGACGCCGAGCGGATGACGCGCGATGGCGGCACCGTTGTTGCCGGAATTGAGAATGAGTAATTGAGAATTGAGATTGAGCCAAACAGATGACGCGCGACGGCGGCACCGTTGTTGCACCTTAAAAATCCGAAGGCCCCGTGAGACGAGCGGGGTTACTACGACACGACTCTGGAATCAGAGAGGTTTTTTCTCATGACGCGACAACGATTCTTGGCGGGCGCAGCCGCGGCTCTGCTCGCACTGGCGACGGCCGCGGCGCCGGCGCCGGCTCAGGCATTCATCCGCCCGACGCAGCTGACGGTGGGCCGGGAACTCACGGTCAGCTACGGTCCGGGGTACACATTCTCCGCGCCTTCCGTGACACACCCCGCCTACGGCTTTTATCCCGGCTACGCCGGCGGCGA
Source organism: Gemmatales bacterium (assembly GCA_038229635.1). Lineage (GTDB taxonomy): Bacteria > Planctomycetota > Planctomycetia > Gemmatales > Gemmataceae > DATFNV01. The sequence goes on along the minus strand of JBBROG010000001.1, from coordinate 102,854 downwards.
CACCTGGCCGGGGGCCGGCTTTAACGCGGGCTTCGGCTCCTACGACAGGCCGATCATGATGACGTCGATTTACTATCCCAACGTGTACGGCCGGCACGTCCTCGGCCTGTCGGGGTACGCTTACCGCCTGGCGCCGTCGTTCGTCCCGACGGTCCCCGCCGTGGCGCTCGAAGCGCCGCGCGGGACGCCGGCTCTCGTCGACGTCGTGCTGCCGGCGGACGCGGCGCTCGAATTCCAGGGCGTCCTCACGGCACTGACAGGTTCGGCACGCCGCTTCCAGTCGCCGCCGCTCGACCCCGGCCAGGCGTACACCTATGACGTCCGGGCGACCTGGCGCGACAACGGCCGGGACGTGGTACGCACCCGCCAGGTCGAGGTGAGGGCCGGCGACCGCCTGGAGATCGATTTCTCGCGCACGCCGGCGGAGGAGGGGCGCTCCACCTTGCGGGCCGAGCCAGTGCCCGCCCCGCAGGAGTCGCGCCGCCTGGCGCCGCGCTGACCATTCCCCACCAAAGGAGATTTTTGCGATGGCAATGCAGACCCAAGATCGCTACCTGCCCGAGGCCGGCGATCCCATCAGGGGTGGAACGACCGTTGACCGGCAGACGCTTATCGAGGCCCTCAACGGCGACCTGGCGCGCGAGTATCAGGCCATCCTGATGTACATCCAGTACTCCGCCAAGCTGACCGGCCCGTACCGCGATACGCTGCGCGCCCTGTTCCAGAACGAGATACCCGACGAGCAGGGGCACGCGCAAATGCTGGCGGACAAGATCGCCTACTACGGCGGCGACCCGACGACGGAGGCGGCGCCGGTGCCCCGCGCCGACACCCCGCGCGAAATGCTCGAGAACGTCCTGGAGGCGGAGAAGACCGCCATCGTCGAGTACAACGAACGCATCCACCAGGCCGAGGCGTTCGGCGACGTCGGCCTGCGCACGCAACTGGAGAATCAGGTGCAGGACGAGACGAAGCACATGGAAGAGGTCGACCTGTTTCTGCGCGGCTGGGACGGGTTCTCGCAGTAGGCCGCGTCCGCGACCCCTCGACGGACTCCCCTCACCCTCCCGACTCCTCTTCTCGGGAGGGTGAGGTCGTTTCGGGGCGTTCCGCCCTGGCCCGCGCGAATCCTTCCTCCTTCAGCCGCGTATAATAGATAGAGAGTTCACGTCGCCCACTATCCCGATAACGCCGCGTCGGCCGTTGTGTCGGCCCGGCGCCTCAAGGAGCACGCATCATGAAACGACACCTCTTCGCGTCCGCCGCGTCCGTCGCCGCCGCCCTCCTGATGACGGGCGCCGCGAGCGCACAGCACAACCACGGCGGAGGTGGGGGCCACGGCGGAGGCGCCGCCCACGCTGGCGGCGGCCACCCTGGCGGCGGCTACCACGGCGGCGGCGGCTACGCCGGCGGGTATCATGGCGGCAACCACGGCGGCAACTACGGCAACTACGGCAACTACGGCGGCTACCACGGTGGCTATGGTGGCTACGGCGGCGGCTACGGCGGCTACCATCATCATGGCGGCTTCGGCCTCGGCCTCGGCCTCTACCTCGGCGGCAGTCCGTACTACTCCTACGGTTCGTACTCCCCTTACGGGGGCGGCTACTACGGGAACAACTCCTACGGGAACAACTACTACGCGCCGAATGTCTACGACTATTCGGTCCCGGCGCCGACGTACGTCCCCGTCCCCCAGGTCTACATCCCGGGCGGCTACCCGCAGACCCCGTCACAGTCCGGGGCGTACCCTCTGCTGGAAACCGCGCCGCCGGTCTACGACACGGCGGCCCATATTGAGGTACGCGCCCCGGCGGGCGCCGAAGTCTGGTTCGGGTCGACGAAGACGAACCAGAGGGGGAGCGTTCGTGAATTCGTGTCGCCGCCGCTCGACGCGGGGAAGGAATTCACCTACGAGTTGAAGGCTCGTTGGACGGAGAACGGCAAGGAAGTGGAGCGGACGCGGCAACTCGACGTCAGCGCGGGCGCCCGCAAGACTGTCGACTTCACGAAGGGGTAAACCCGGCGCCGTCGGAAGAATGGCCCGCGAAACGGGCGGCGGATCGTCAATGACCGCCGCCCGCCCTCGTCTACTTCTCCGGCTTCACGCCGGGGATCTTCTGAATGACCTGCTCGATGCTCCCGAATTTCTTGTTCGTCTCTTCGAGCCGGCTGTCCACCTTCTCCAGCCGCTGATTCGTGTCGAGCAGGCGGCGGTCGACCTGGTCCAGTTTCTGATTCGTGCTGCCCAACTTGGTGTCGACGCCTTCCAGTTTTTGGTTCGTGCCGGCGAGCTTCTTGTCCACTTCCTCCAGCTTCATGTTCGTGCCCGCCAACTTCCGGTCGACGCCTTCCAGCTTCTCGTTCGTGCCGACGAGGCTCTTGCCTACCCCATCCAGCTTCTGGTTGGTGCCGACCAGGCTCCCCTCGACGGCCTGCAAGCGCGTGTTCGTTTCGCCCAGCTTGCGGTCGACCTGGTCGAGCTTCCCGTTCACGAGGTCGAGGCGCTCGTTGGTCGTGGCCAACTGCTGGTTGACGAGGTCCAGACGTCGTGTGACCGGCGCGAACAGGCGGTCCTGCAGCGAGGAACAGCCGGTCAGGGCGACGGGAACGACGAGGATGACGAGGAATCGGTTCATAGGGGCCTCCTTGCCCCCTTGCATCGACACCCCAGTCAGCCCGCGTGCAGGAAAAAAGCGCGAAGCCGGCGGCCTCAGTAGTTGACGCCGACGACCTTGCCCCCGCGGAACACCACCTGCGCGTCGTCGTCGAGGCGGTTCGTGACCGAATCCTGCGTGCGGCGGTGGTAGTGCCAGTAGCTGGTGTCGCTGTCCTCGGAGGTCCGGTCCGGCCGGCCCACGGCTTCGACCACGTCCTCTTCGCTCTTGTCCATGAGGAGTTGGGTGAAGTCGTCCCGGCCGTAGACGAGGGAGGCCGGCGGCTCGGCCTGCCCCCCCGGCCCGGCGCGGCCGAACTTGTACCAGAGTGCGGCGCCGCCCGCGGCGCCGCCGGCCGCCAGGGCCGCCAGGACGACGAGCAAGGCGCCGCAAGAACTGAAGATGTTGCGGGGAGAAATTGGCGTGTCCATTCGTGTACCCTCCTAGACCGAGGCGGCGGTTCCTTGTCCGACTTCCGCCGGCCGAGGAGATATCTTGCAGACGGCGTGCCAGTTCGGGAGAGTGTTCACGGCCCGCCCGGCGCCGGGAGCCCGCGACACACCTCGATGGGCGTCGCTGGGCGTCGCGCCCGTCACTTTTTCTTCTTTTTCATCTCCTCGAATTCCTTGATGAATTTCTCCGGGTTCTCGTTGAAGGCGTCGCGGCAGCCGGAGCAGCAGACGTAGAACGTCTGCCCCTTGTAGCCGACCGCCATCGTCCCCAGCCCGCCGGTGACGACGCAGACGTTCTTCTTCTCCTTCGCCCCGAGCGCCTCGCCCGCCTTGCCCGCCGCCACCTCGTACTCGTTGTTGAACAGCGTCGAGCCGGCGCGCTTGCGCGCCGAGCGGTAGACGAAGCGAACGCCCTCCGCCGCCGTGTTCAGCGCCAGCCGCTGCGTCTCCTTCGTGTCCGGGTCAGTGCGCTCCAGCGTCAGCACCTCGTCCTTCAATTCACCGAGGTAGACGAGCTTCTTCCCCTTCAGATCCTCCAAGGTCAGTTCGTACTTCTTCTTCTCGGGCAGGTACTTGAGGTCGCCGCCCTTGAAGTGCTTGCCGCCGCTGACGCGGACCTGGAGCCAGGCGTCGTCGCCCTTGAACTTCCAGACCCACTCGAGCTTTTCGCTCCAGACGTCCTTGGCGACGGCGCGGCCGCCGCGCGGCGGGCCGCCCTGGCCGTTCCACGCGCCGACGAAGTCGTTCAGCTCCTTCAGCGCCTCGCGCGCCGCCGCCCGGTCGTCCTTCTCGGCCGCGGCGGCCGCGAAGGGGCAAGCGAGGAGCAGCACCGCCGCGCGCCACAGATGTCGTTTCATGAAAGAAGTTCCTCAAGAGTCGGTATCAGGATTCCGGGGGGTGCGCGAATACGCGCCGCCCGGCGTTTGGTTCCGGGGGTGCGCGAGTACGCGACCCCCGGATCTCACGGATTCTCCAGCACGAACAGCGTGCCGTTGGCGTTCGCCGTCACCACGCCCTTGCCGTCGGGCGTGAACGCCAGGGCGCGGACGAAGGGATGGCGCGGCTCCGGCGCCGCGATTCGGGCGAAGTCCCAGGCGCGCGCCTCCTTGCCGGTCGCCGCCTCCCACAGCCGCACCACGTTGTCCTCCCCCGCCGTCGCGAGGAAGCGTCCGCCCGGCCCCACGGCGACCGCCGCCACCGGCCCCTTGTGCCCCGCGAGCGTCCGCCGCGGCTCGGCCTTTCCGCCCGCCGTCAGGCCCCACACCTTCACCTCGCCCTTGCGGTCGCCGGTGACGAGGGAAGAGCCGTCCGGTGCGTAGGCGAGGGCGGAAACCGCCTCGGCGTGGGCCGCGATCTCGCCGCCCGGCACCTCCTTCGCCGTCAGGGGCGTCACCAGGCGCACCTTGCCGTCCTCGCCGCCGAGAGCCGCCTGCGCGCCATCGGGGCGGAACGCCGCGCTCGTCGTCTTGCCGTCGGCCGCCGCCGAATTGAGCTGTTTCCCCGTCGCCAACTCGTACACCTCGATCACGCTGTTCTCCACGCGCGCCAGCACCTGCTTGCCGTCCGCCGACACCGCCAGCGCCAGCACCTCGTTCGTCGGACCGGGGCTGAGCGTCCGCAGCTCCTTGCCGGTCGTCGCGTCCCAGACGCGGATGGTCCGGTCCTCGGCGCCGCCGGCGGAGACCAGCGTCTTGCCGTCCGGGGCGAAGGCGACGGCCGTCACCTTGTCGGCGTGCCCGGTCAGCGCCGGCAGCGCCTCGCGGCCGGTCGCGGCCTCCCAGACGCGCACCGTGCGGTCGGCGCCGCCGGAGGCGATCCACTTGCCGTCCGGGCTGAGCGCCGCCGTCAGCACCTCGCGCGTGTGCCCCGCGCCCGGCTGCGCCTCGCGCGACGTCAGCTCCCAGAGCTTGACGGTGCGGTCGACGCCCGCGGAGACAATCGTCGTGCCGTCGGGGCTGAAGGCGACCGAACTGACCCAGTCCTTGTGGCCGCGGAAGCCGTGCAGCTCGCGCGGCGGCCGGGACTGCGCGTCCCACAACCGGACGACACGGTCAGCGCCGCCGGAAGCGAGGTGGCGGCCGTCGGCGCTCCACGCCACCGACGACACCGGCCCGGCGTGCCCGCCCAGCACCTCCACCGGCGCCGCCGTGCCGACCGGCCACAGCTTCACCAGCCCGTCGCCGCCGCACGACGCCAGGCGCCGGCCGTCGGGGCTGAAGGCCACGGCGGCCACGGCGCCCGCGTGGCTGCCCAGCGACCCCGCCTCTTTCTTCCCCCCCTCCACGTCGATCAGACGAATGGCCTGGTCGGCGCCGCCCGAGACGACTGACTTGCCGTCCGGCGAAAAGGCGACCGACGTCACGGCCGCGTTGTGGACCTTGAACGAGTGCAATTCCTTGCCGCCGGCGACGTCCCACACCTTGACGAGCTTGTCGGCCCCGCCGGAGACGACGCGCTTGCCGTCCGCGTCGAAGCCCGCGCAGGTGACGACGCCTTCGTGGCCCGTAAATGTCCGGATCTCCTTGCCCGTGTCGGCGTCCCAGAGCTTGAGCAGCCGGTCGCCGCCGCAGGTGAGGACGGTTCGCCCGTCCGGGCCGTACAGGGCCGCGGTCACCGGCGCGGCGTGCCCCGCGAGCGTGTGGACGATCTTACCACTTTCGGCCTCCCAGATGCGGGCGGTGCGGTCGGCGCTTGCGGAGACGACGTGCTTGCCGTCCTTGGCGAAAGCGGCCGACCAGACGGGCCCCTCGTGGCCGACGAGGTCGCGCGTCTGCTCGCCGCCGCCGAGGTCCCACAGGCGCACCGCCTGGTCGAAGCCGGCGGAGGCGAGGGAACTCCCGTCGGGGCGGAAGGCGACGGCGCGCACCTCCTCGGTGTGCCCCTGAAGGGTGCGGAAGTTCTGGCCGCTCGCCGCGTCCCAGAGGCGGACGGTGCGGTCGGCGCCGGCGCTGGCCAGCGTCTTGCCGTCCTTGCTGAAGGCGAGGCAGGTGACGGCGCGGCCGTGTCCCTTCAGGTCGAGGCGCTCGGCGCCGCCGGCGAGGTCGTTGAACTTGATGCCGCCGTCGACGGCGGCGCTGACGACGAAGCGGTTGTCGGGGCTGAAGGCGACGGCGCTGAGGTTGGCCGGGTGCGGCTGGACGGCCAGGCGGTCCTTGCCGTCGGCGGCCTCCCAGACGCGAACGACGCGGTCGGTGCTGCCGGCGGCGGCGACCAGGCGGCCGTCGGCGCTGAAGGCGACCGAGGGGATGAGGCTGTTGAGGCCGCGCAACAGGTGTTTCTGCGTGCCCGTATCGACCTCGTGGATGTGGACGTTGTGGTCGCCGCCGCCGGAGACGAGCATCTTGCCGTCGGGGCTGAAGGCGAGGCTGAAGACGGTCGCGGTGTGGCCGGCGAAGGAGCGGACCTCCTTGCCGGTGTCGGCGTCCCAGAGCGTGATGGCGGCGTCGCGGCCGGCGGAGGCGAGGCGCTTGCCGTCGGGGTGGAAGGCGACGGCGCGGACCGGCTGACCGGGGCCGGCGAAGGAGCGCAGCTCGCGGCCGGTGTCGGCGTCCCAGAGCTTGACCGTGCCGTCCTGGCTGGCGCTGGCGAGGCGCTTGCCGTCGGGGCTGTAGGCGAGGGCGTGGACCCAGTTCGCGTGGCGCAGCTTGCCGTCGCCGAGAACGCGGGCGAGGTGCGGCGGGGCGTCGGGCGGCAGGGCGGGCAGCAGGCGGCGGGCGCGGCCGAAGGCGTCGCGTGCCTCGGCGAGACGGCCGGCGGCGAGGGCGCCGGCGCCGCGCCTGGCGAGGGCGTCGGCGCGGGCGAAGCCGTCGGGGGAAAAAATCTTTGTCAGCCCGTTTTTCTCCGCATCGGCGCGTTCGGCCTTGAACCGGGCCTCGACGTCCTTGACGGACTCGGCCGTGGGCGGTTTCGGCCCGTCCGCCGCCAGGGCGAGGGCGCCGACGAGGGCCAGGGCGAGGCCGGCGGCCTGCGCGGTGCGTGACATGCGTTCTCTCCCGTGGCGGGGTCGTTCGGGTCGTCGCGAACCTTGAGTATAGAGGCGCCGGCGCGTGCCGGGCAAGGCGCCGCGCGGTAACGGCCCTCACGAGGCAAGGATAAATACTCTCCTTTCAAAAGCAATAAAGCGCGGCCTACGGATCTTCCAGGAGGACCGCCCGGAAGCCGGCCTGCCGAAAGTGCTCGTCCGCGCTCAAGGCGTCCGCCAGGCCGGCGTCCCGCATGGCCAGGAAGGAGACGCAGTCCGTCAGGCTCCACGCCTTGTCCGGCCGGTTACGGTACAGATCCCAGCCTCGCTGCCAGAGGTCCGCGGGCAGGGGAAGTATTTCGACGTCGGGGCGGCGCAACAGGTGATCGATCAGGGCGACCCCGTGGGCGCGCCAGGCAGGCCGGGCCAAGGCGTTGGCGGTTTCCAGCAGTACGGGGACAGTCGTCGTGATCCGGCCGGTGACGCGCAAGGACCACTGCCGCGCCCGCTCGTGATACTGGTCTTGTTTCACGACTAGGGCGATCCAGAATAGGGTGTCGGCGAAAACGTCCTTCAGAACCGGAGTCATCGCTTGGGACTGCCGTACAGATAGTGGTCGTGCTGGGCCGCCAAGTCCGACGGGGCGTCGGGCAAGTCGGCCGCGAACCGCAGGAGGTCGGCGAAGGGCGGCGCGGGGACGTCCGCGAGTTCCAGGCGAACGCGCAACGGCTGCCCGACGGGGAGTTGCACGTCCTCGTCCGGGACGATCACCTTGCCGTCAAAGTGCGCCGTGATCGTTTGCGTCATTGGTGGTCCCCCGCGGGTTTGGAACGAGCGCCTTCCGCGAACCTTGAGTATAGAGGCGCCGGCGCGTGCCGGGCAAGGCGCCGCGCCGTAACGGCCTCTTGCTTACTCGACGGCGCGAGGGGAATCCGTGAGCATTCCGATTCCGGCCAAGGCTGACAGGAGCGCCGGGTGACGGCCGACCGCGTCCAGCACCTGTTCGGCGTCGATGCGCGTCAGGCACTCCATCGGGTTAGGGTTGCCGCACCACAGCACCGGGCAGCCGTTGCGACAAGGCAGGTCGTGATAGAGGATAACGCACCTCCGCGGCGGCGCCGCCGGGCGGTCGACGCTCAGGTTGGCCGAGCCCCACAGCACCACCAGCGGCGTGCCGACCGCGGCCGCGACGTGCGACGGCCCCGAGTCGTTGCCGATGAACAGGTCGCAGGAGGCAACCAGCGCCGCCGACTGCGTCAGCGTCAGCGCCGAATGATAAGCGTGCGCCGACTCGGCCCGCGCCGCGATGGCGGCGAGCAGCGCCTTGTCGCCCGGCCCGCCGAGAAAGTGGACGCGGGCGTCAAAGCGAGCCGCCAGGCCGTCCGCCAGGGCGGCGTAGCGCTCCGCCGGCCACATCTTCGTCGGCGCCCCGGCGCCCGCGTGGATCGCCACCGCCGGGCCGTATCGGCCGCCCCCCTGACCCAGCAGCTTCCGGGCGAAGCGAGCGTTCTCCTCGGTGACGACGAGGCGCGGTTTCGGGTCGGGCACCGGCCCGACGAGGTCTTCGAGCGGCTTCAGGTAGCGGCGCAGCACCGGCTCGCCGTCCTCGAACTTCGCCGCCGCGAAGCGCGACGTCAGCCCCAGCGGCAGGAACGACAGCGAGCCGCGCAGGAACAGCACCAATTGATAGCGGCGCAGGAGCAGGCGCAGCACCAGCAGCCAGGTACGCGGCCCGGCCGGGACCAGGGCCAACGGGTGGTACAGCCACGAGCGATACGGGATGCGCTCGGCGACGCGGCCGTCGCCGTCGAGCAGGGCGAGCGCCGAAGGGTGAGCCAGGAGGTCGACGCGCGCCTTCGGGAAATGCTCGTTCAGGGCGTCGAAGACCGGCGTCGTGTTGACCATGTCGCCGATGCGGTCGAGCTTGACGATCAGAATACGCTCGGTGCCAGGCGTCGGGCGGCGCCAGAGAGGCAAGAGGCGCTGTGCGAGGACGACGGCCTTGACGGCGTCCTCCAGGACGACGTGTCCCAGGAAGCGGGCGTACTCCGCCGCCCGCGCCGGGCGGCCGCGCGCCAGAGCCGCCGCGGCCAGCGCCGCGTGCTTCACGACGAGCCAGGCGAATTTGAGCACCGAGCGGACCGCCTTGGTAACTTTCATGCAAACTCCTCATACCGGCGCCGGCTACTTCCCCCCGAGCCAGTGATACATCTCGAAGTCGTCCCGGACGAATTCCGCCGGGTCGTCGCGCACCGCTAGTGCTTCAGCATGGCGAGGGCGTGGAAGTCCAGGCGGAGGCCGTCGCGGACGCAGGTGTAGAGCGAAAGCTTCATTCCATACTCCGAAACGCTACAATTCCCGGCCCGCGGCCCACGCCTCGAACAGGCTCGCCTTGGCCGCCCACGTCTCGCCCGCCAGCCGTCCCGCGCGCGCCGCCCGCTGGCCGGCCCCGACGCCGTCGCGCAGGCGCGTCCGGACGGCGGCCGAGAACTCCTCGGCGCCGCCGGCGAGGTCGAGGCAGTCGGCCCACGGCTCCGTCGCGGGCAGGCGGCTCACGACGACCGGCTTGCCCGTTGCCAGGTACTCCTTCAGCTTCAGCGGCTGCATCGCCCGCGTCACCGGCAGGTCGGCGTAGGGCATCACCAGCACCGACGCGGCCCGCGCCAGCGCGGGTAGTTCTTCATACCTCACGGCCGGGCGCCGCGCGACGCGCGGCAGCGCGGCGAGCGCCGGGTCGGCGTCGTTCTCCGGGCCGACCAACAGCACCGTCCCGGCGGTCATGTCGGCGGCGAGGCGGCGCACCCATTCGGTCTCCATGCGCGGGTCGACCACGCCCCAGAAGACGACGAGCGGCCTCTCCAACCCCGCCGCCGGCTCGAAGGCATTCCCGTCGTCGCCGCCCCAGTGGGCCGGGTCCGTGCCGTGCGTCAGCAGCAGCGACGAGCGGCCCATGCCGGCGAGGCGCTCGCGCAGCGTCTCGCTGACGGCCACGACGACGTCGGCCTTGCGGACGACCGTCTCCTCCATGTCGCGCAGCGTCCGCTGGTCGAGCCCCGGCCACTGCGTGAAGTCGTCCACGCAATAATAGACCCAACGGCGCACGGGGAGAGCCCCCATCAGATCGGCTACAATGGGGAGCGTCGTTATCGCCACGGGTGCTTCCGGCAGCGCTTCGATCGCGGGGCGCAAGGCGCGCAGGAGCAGGCGCCGGTTGAGGCGCCGGTCGAGAGGCGAGGTGAACCACGGCCACATGCGGGGGTTGAGTACGCGCAAGTTCGCCGGCGGCGGCGCCGCCTCCTCGCTGGCGATGGGGCGAAACCAGTGGCGAAACTTTTCGAGCCCGCGCCGCAGCGTCGCACGGTCGAGGCGCGGCGTCCTCATGCCGATGGTGTTGACCCAGTCGACGTGACGGTGTGGCAGGAGGCGGCGGACGAGGTGCTGGCAGCTCGACGGGTGCCGGCCCCAGTCGTCGGCGAAGACGAGGAGGGGCGGCGCCGGAGTGGCGACGGACTTTTCTTGGTCCCGAAGGGAGGACGCGAGTTTCATGGACCCCTCACGCGCGGCGTCAGTCGACTAATTCGGCCGCGTGACCTGCAAGCTGCGCCCCAGGCTGAGCATCTTGACCTCCACGCACTCCGCCCTCGCTCCCTTGGGCGCCAGATTGCGGTAGACGTGCAGTTCGCCCCCCTTGAGCGAGGGGTGATTCGTCTCCAGCGGGAAGACGGCCTCGCGGACGAAGCGGTCGGTGCGCCGGCGCAGCACGTCGCGCAGGCGCTCCGCCGCGGGGAGGCGGAAGTACAACTGCGGCTCCTCGACGACGATCAGTTCCGGGCCGTAGCGGTCGATCACCGCCAGCACGTCCTCGTCGCTATGCACCCACTCCGCGTAGCCGCCGTGCGGCTCGCTCAACATACCGTAGAGGATCTTGTCGCCGCGCAGCACCCAGGTAGCCCGCGCCGGGTCGAGGCGGCGCATCTGATAAATGAAGTTGCCGTTGAGCAGCCCGTCAAAGAGGCAGAACGTCTCGCCGCCGCCCTCCTCCAGCGTGTAGCGCGCCGCCGCCTCGTAGCCGCGCACCGAGTAGACCGGCGCCGCCAGCGCCAGCCACGCCGTACAGGCGACGGCCGCGCCGCCGAGGACGGGGCGCAGGCGCAATCGCGGTCTCAGACCGGCGGCAAGGCGCAGCCCGTCGGCTGCGAAGACGGCCAGTGCCGGCACCCAGTAAATGGCGTGGCGCGGCGCCAGCTCCGCCATCGGCGTGAAGGTCAGGTAGGTGGCGCCCGTCAGCGCCAGATACGGCCACGATGCCGCCCGCCGTCTCAGCGCCGCCGCCAGCCCGAGCAGCGCCGCCAGCGCGACGAACCAGCCCACTTGTTGCGGGACGCAGGCCGGGTAGTAGACCAAGTTTTGCCACGCGAGGAAGCCCGTTGACGTCGTCGGGTCGGTGCCGTCGCGGACGGCCTTCAGGTGGGCGCCGCCCATTTCCAGAGCGGTCAAGGCGTAAACCGGGGCGACGACCAGGACGGCCGCGGCGACGCGAAGCAGCACGCCGGGGCGGCGCAGCAGGCCGAGGCGGCGCCGCCCCGCGAGGAGGATCAGGAAGAAGGGCGCCAGGAAAATGCCGTCGAAGCGCGTCAGCGCCGTCAGCGCCGTCGCCAGGCAGCAGAGCGACAGGTCGCGGCCGCGCCCCTCGTCGAGATAACGGACACCGTAAAAGACTGCGATGAGCGCGAGGGCGAGCGTCGGCACTTCGAGCATCACCTGATGCGCGAACTGGAAGACCAGCGGCGACAGGGCGAACAGCAGCGCCGCCAGCGTCGCCGTCTTCAGGCCGTGCGTCCGGCGGGCGAGGCGGAAGAGGTAGACAATCGCCAGCGCCGCGAAGGCGCCGACCACGAGGCGGGCCGCCGTGAACGACGTGCCGAGGGCCAGCATGGCGACCCCCTCGACGAGGTAGAAGAACGGCGGCCACACCAGGAGGCCGAGGGCCGGATACTGGAGATAGTAACGCTCGGTGTAGGCGCGAAGTCCTTCCGCCGGCCGGTCGAGGAGGAGGTCGCGGAAGTAGACGCCGGTCATGACGTGCCGCGTCTCGTCGTTGTTGAAGGACGGCTCGGCCGGCTGGGCGACCGCGAGATGCGCCGCGAACGCCGTCAGCAGCACGCCGCCGAGGCAGAGCGCGGGCCGGTGTCGAAGCAGGGCGTGGCCGAACGCCGGGACCGGCGCGCGCGCCGGCTCCTCCGCGATGACGGCCGGCGCCGGCGCGCGTCCCGGCAAGCGCACGGCGAGGCGCACCAGCCAGAAGCAGATAATGGCGAGTATATAAGTACGCAAAGGCATGAGCAGCACGCGGGCGAGGGTCTGCCCGGCGCCGGCGGGGACCAGGTCGAACACCCACAGGTAGGTCTTGTCGGGGACGGCGAGGAGCGCTGCCATGCCCGCGAACAGGGCGACGGCGCCGGGGCGGCGGCCCGGCGCCGCGAGGACGTGGCGGCCGAGGACGACGAGAGGAAGCAGAACGAGGGGCACATAATGGTCCCACGCCACCGGCGACAGCAGCACCATGACGGTCATCAGCAGGGCGTATTCCAGGTCGAGAAAGTCGTGGCGGGCGTCGCCGCGGCGCGGGTTGCGCCAGACGAACAGGCCGACGGCCGCGACGATGACGAAGCCCATGCCGTAGAAGAGGAGCGGCGTCAGCGGGTGGTCGCGCCCCGGCGGACCCTCGAAGCGGGCGAGGAAGGCGAGGAGCGACAGGTTGTTCGGGTAGGCGGCGTACTCGGCGACGACGCCGCGCGCCGTCGCCAGGTGGTCGCGGTAGGCGTCCCAGCCGGCGACGCTGCCGGTGAACAGCACGAGCAGCGCGAGCGTCGCCACGCCCGAAACGAAGGCGCGGCGGTGGCGCAACAGCAAGTAGAAGAGGAGTAAGGCCGGAAATGCCTTCAGCGCCGCCGCCAGGCCGATGGCGGCCCCTGCCAGCACCGGCCGCTCGCGCCGCAGCAGGAACCAACCCAACGCCAGCAGGGCGCCGAGCAGCACGCTCGGCTGTCCGGAGCGCAGCAGGATGACGACGTTGTCCCAGCCGAGGACGACGAGAATTAGCAAGAGGGCGTGGCGCCGCGTCAGTTTCAGGCCGAGGCCGCGTCCCAGGCACCACAGCGTCAGCGTCAGGCTCGCCAGCGACACCAAGACGGCGGTGAAGTAAGTCCCGGCGATGCCGACCGTCGCCACCAGCGGGGCGACGCACAGCGTCATCAGCGGGGGGTGCGCCTGCACCCAGTGCTGGCCAAGCGTGTTTTCCAGCGAGTCGAGTTCCTTCTGCCGCAGCGCCGGCGACCAGGCGAGGAGCGAGTGCGGCGGCTCTTTCTCAAGGGCCGTCCGCATCAGATCGTTCATGTGGTCGGGGTAGAGAGGCTCCCCTCCGAGGTACTGTTGCGCGGAGACGATGTCCTGCATCAGGTCGCGCGGCGAGACGTAACCCTTGTAGACCCCGTCGAGGACGTTGAGGAGCGTCGCGCCGGCGACGAGGGCGAGGACCGACCGCCTTGTCAGCACGCGCGGCAGCAACGAGCCGGGCGAGCCGCCCGGTTTCTCCCGGCGGAACAGCCGTCGCAGCGCCGACACGAAGACGATCAGCGACACCCACAGCGTGACGCTGTACAGGCCGCTGCTGAGGAACACGCCGATCATGGGGAGACGAACCTCCGGTCAGAGCGCCGTTGCTTGCCGTGGGGGGGACTGTCGCCGCCCGCCGCCTCGCGGGCGTGCTCGCGCACCGTAACGAGGTCGTAAGCCCCGGCGAGCAGCCGGAGTGCGTCGCTCACCAGAGCCAGCTTCGGCGCCGCGGGCGTCCGCATCGCCGGGAAAAACGACAGGTCCTTCTCGTCGTCGCAGCCGAGGAAGTCGAGCGGGTGCAGCAGCAGCGACGGCCGCACCCCGGTCAGGCGGCACAGCGTCAGCGCCGCGCGGAAGTACGCCAGCGCCAGCCCGCGCGAGAAGCCGGCGAGGTAGAGCAGGTAGCTGACATGAATGGGCACTTTGAAGAGCGGCATCGTCGTCACCGGCACTTCGGGCAGGGGGCCGGACGCGGTGCGCCAGCGGTAGGGCCGCAGCGGGCGGAAGCCCTCGCCGAAGGCGCCGAAGAGCGCCTTGCGCCGCGCCCGCTCCTCGGGCGTGAGCCGCGCCGTCATGAAGTAGTAGGCGCGGGCGAGGGGGCCGAGGAAGGTCGGGAAGGTCGTGGCGTCGTACTCGTAGCCGCGCCGCGCCAGCACGTCGAGCGTCGCCGCCGACAGGCTGAAGCCGGGGCCGCGGAAGCCGACAGGGCGCCGGCCGGTCGCCTTCTCCAGCGCCTCCTCGGCGCGGGCGATTTCCGCCTCGATCTCGGCCTCGCCGTAGAGGTGCAGCCAGGGCTCGTGGCGGAACGAGTGGTTGCCGACCTCGTGGCCGGCGTCGGCGATGGCGCGCAAGGCGGCGCGGTCCTCGTCGCGGCCCGCGTCCTGGCCGACGACGAAGAAGGTGATCGTCAGGCCGCGCGCGCGCAGGAAGTCGAGGACGCGCGGCACGACGAGCGGTAAGTAGGTGGGAAAAGTCTCCCAACCCGGCTCGCCGTGGGTCTTGAGGTACGACCACTTGTTGTCGAGGTCCAGCGAGACGCTGGCGATGGGCTTGCGCGTCATGGGGCGGCGACCTCCTCCGTACTGAGGACGGAGTCCCGAGTACCCAGATGTCGCGCCGCCCGGTCCGCAAGCCGCACCGTCTCGTTGACGTTCAGCGTCCCGTTGACGATCTGCGCCGAGTTGACGACGTAGACCCCCGGCAGCGACGTCGCCATCGGCGGCAGCCGCTCCGAGTAGTGGAGCGTCGCCACCGCCAGCACCAGCCGCGCCCGCGACACGCGGAAGGCGAGGACGTCGCGGCGGTCGAACTGCGGAACCATCTTTTCCAGGGCCGGCAAGAAGCGCTGTGCCACCTCGTCGTCACTCCACGCGAAGGCCGGGTCGTCCGGCGGCAAGTACTTCGGCAGGTAGACGAGAGAGTTGCCGCCGAACTGCTGCCTATCGACAAGGGCCGTCATCTCGATGACGGCGGTGTACGGCACCCCATCTTCGGTGATGTTGGTGACGTAATACCCCGCGAGCGGCTTCCGCGTCAGCACCGAGGCGCACAGCACGCCCTGGTAGCGGATGGCGTCGTGGCGGGCGCGCTCGTCGGCCGACAGGCCGGGGCAAAGGCGCGACACCAGCGGCGACGGCACGGTCAGCACGACGCGGTCGAAGGTCTGCCCGCCGCCGTCCGGGAAGGCGACGCGGACCCCGCCGTCGTACGGCGCGACCTCCACAACTGGCGACGCGAGGCGCACGTCCACGCCCTCATCGCGCAGCACCGCGCCGAAGCGCTTCAGGACGCGGGCGTAGCCGCCTTTGACGTAGCCGAACATCTCCTTCTTCAGCCCGGTGCGCCGCGCGGCGTACATGCGGGCGATGATGGCCCAGATGAACGCGGCGGAGGCGTGGCGGAAGTCCTCGCCGAGCTTGGCGCGCAGCAGCGGCCGCCAGATCTTCTCGAAGGTGCGCCGCCCCGACAGGCGGCGCAGCCAGTCGGCGGCGGAGACGCTTTCCAGAGACTTCGGGTCCGTGATTCGCGAAGCGTAGAAGATGGTGCCGCCGAGGCGGAACTTGTCCCACAGTGACAGCGGGGCAAAGCGGAGGAATTCGAGCGTGTTCGACATCGAATGGAGCCGGCCGTCGGTGTAAAAGCCGGTGCGCGTCTCCGCCCAGGTGAGGTCGTCCGCCAGGCCCAGCTCGTCGAGCAGGCCGCGCAGGTGGGCGTCGGACAGGAGGGTGACGTGGTAGTGGCGGTCCCAGGAGCAGCCGCCGAGGCTCCAGGCGGAGGCGAGGCCGCCGAGGCGGTCGGCCGACTCCAGCAGGGTGACGGCCTTTCCCCGGCCCGCCAGGCGGTGCGCGAGCGTCATCCCCAGGACGCCGCCGCCGACGATGCCCCAGTGCTCGGGTTCGCTCGTCAACTCTCGTCCCTCCGCTCTTGGTGCCGGCGAATCTCCGTGAGGACCGCCGTGGTCCGCGCGGAGAAGTGCGTCAGGTTGCGGGGCAGGTACGTCGCCGCCAGGCAAGCCTCGCCCGCCAGGCGGCTCACCTCGTCGCGCCCCGGCCGGTAGAGCGGCCGCGCCTTGGCCATTCGTCCGTAGCGGCCGCGCTCGGCCAGCACGTTCCTCAGCGCCTGGCGCAGGTAGCCGCGCCGGGCGCTGAAAGACAGGAGCGACAACACGTCGCGCGCGGGGCTCACGCGCGGCTCGATCAGGTCGGAGACGACGACCTTGCCGCCGGGGCGGAGCAGGCCACGCCAGCGCTTCAGCCACCCGCCAAACTCTTCTTTGCCCATGTACTGCGCCACGCTGTTGACCAGGATGAGGTCGAAGCGGGGGGCGTCGGCGTCCGGGTCGGACAGGTCGAGCGCGCTCACGTTGCCGAGCCTCGCCAGGCGGGCGTCGGCGTGGCGCAGCATGCCCGGCGCGGCGTCCCACAGCCGGAGTTCGCCGACGCGGCCGGCGAGCCCCTCGGCGACGAAGCCGTAGCCGCAGCCGAACTCCAGCACGCGCAAGCTCGGGCGGAGTTCGATCAGCCGCGCCAGGTTGCGGACGTACTCGTCGGCCTCCGGGCGGAATAGCAGCTGCCCCTCGTCGAGAGAGTCCCAGTACTCGACCCAGTCGCGCGGCGTCGTGGTCATGGCGGCGTTAACTCCGTCACCGCTCCGGCCCGAACGTCGTAGCGTAAACCGCATTTCGGACATGCTATTCCGCCTAAATCGTCGCCCGCCTCGCCGCCGAAGCGGGCCATCAGCCGCCCGCAGCGGCAGACGCAGCCGACCGAGCGCGCCGGGTTGCCGAGCGCCAGGTGAAAGTCCGGCACCGAGCGCGTCACCACCGACCCCATGCCGACCATCGCGAAGCGGCCGATCACCAGGTCGCTGCCGACGGTGCAGCCGGCGCCGAGGGTCGCGCCCTCGCGCACCAGCGTCGTGCCGGTGTCGTCGTCCGGCTCCGACGGGCGCAGCCGGCGCAGGTCGGGCGTCGTCGCGCGCGGGAAGCGGTCGTTGGTGAAAATCGTGCCGGCGCTGACCATCACGCCGTCCTCGATCGTCACGCCGGCGCAGACGTAGACGAAGGAGTTCAGCTTGACGCGGTTGCCGATCGACACGTCGTAGGCGACGTAAGTCTTCTCGCCGACGACGCACTCCTCGCCGAGGCGGGCGCCGCGGCGGACGTGGACGTTGTCCCAGATCGCGGTGCCCGGCCCGAGGCGGACGCCGTCTTCGAGGATCGCCGTCGGGTGAATATGAACGTCGGCCATGTCGTCTCACGTTCCTCCGTACCCAGTACTCAGTACTCAGTACTCGGTCCTCAGCCCGCCGCGTCGGCACGCCGGCGGACACCGTTCGTCGCGGCGGCGCGCAGCAGGCGCGGCCGCGCGGCGACCGCCTTCGGCACCCCGCCCCGAACCGCCGTCCAGCGGCTCTGGGCCAGCGAGCGGTACGCCGCCTCGATCACCTGCACCGACGCCAGCGCGTCCTGGGCCGAGATCAGCAGCATCTCCTTCCCCTGGACCGCGCGGGCGAAGTTCCCCAGCTGGTTGCGGAACGCCTGCACCTTGTCGTAGCCCTTGCCGAAGACGATCCAGTCGCGGCTCGACTGCTGGCGATAGCGCGATTCCTTCCAGCCGACCGACACCGTCCCGTTCGTGCCGTAGATGTTGATGAAGGTGCCCAACTCCTTGTTGAGGCTCCACGACAGGTCGACGCTGCCCATCACGCCCGACTGGCTGCGCGCGAAGACTTGCACCGTGTCCTCGACCGCGAGGCCCTGGCAGCGCTTGCCCTCGACCGCCTGGACCGACGCCAGCGGGCCGAGGAAGTAGCGCATCAGGTCGACCGAGTGCGAGCCGTTGTCGATCAACACCCCGCCGCCCGACACTTCCGGGTCGGCGTTCCAGCGCGCCGCCATGTCCACCCGCGCCGTAAAGGCGTTCTCGAACAGGACCAGCTCGCCCAGGATGCCCGAGGCGACGATGCTCTTCGCCCGAATCACGTCCTCGACGTAGCGGAATTTCGACGCCATCGCGATGAGGACGCCGGCCCGCCGCGCCGCCTGGAGCATTCGGCGGGCGCTCTCCCGGCCGAGCGTGAACGGCTTCTCGCACAGCACATGTACCTTTTTCCGGAGGAAATAAGTGCTGATCTCCTCGTGCGTGTTCGGCGGCGTGCAGACGACGACGGCGTCCACCTTGGGGCCCTGGCGGGCGAGGGCGGCGTGGTCGCCGAAGGCGGGGCAGTTGAAGCGCTCGGCGAGGGCGCGGGCGGCGTCGGCGCGGACGTCGACCACGGCCGCCAGGCGGGCGCTGTCGTTGTCCTCGAACGCCTGGGCATACGCCTGGGCGATGCCGCCGGCGCCGATCAGGGCGAAGCGCGTGCGCGTGTCCATTAGCGGGCCTCCTCCGTCAGCCGCCGGACGGCCTCGCGCACGCTGCCGGCAATGTAAGTCAAATGCTCTTCGGTATAGAGCTCGTTCCACGGCAGCACCAGCGCCTGGTCGAGCGCCCGGTACGTCCCCGGAAAGCGAGCCTTGTCGTAGTCGACGGCCTCCGGGCGCGCCAGCGTGAACGGCCAGCGGCTGCTGCCGAAGGTGCGCTGCTCGCGGAAGACCTGGCACTCGAACGCCGGCTTCTGAATGTAGCGCGGCGCCGAGGCGATGCCGCGGTCCTTCAGCAGCTTCGCCAGCCCCACCGCCCCGCCGCGCACGACGTCGCCGTCGACGCGGAGGCAGTACTTCCAGTAAGTGTGTTCGCACCCCGGCTCAACGTGCGGCGGCAGGACGCCGGGCAGGTCGGCGAGCAGGCTCGTCAGCCGCCGCGCCATCTCGGCGCGCCGCCGCACGACGTCTTCCAGCTTGTCGAGCTGCGCCGCCGCGACGGCGCCTTGCAACTCGCTCATACGATAATTCAGGGCCAGGAAGTAGTGATCGGGTTGCGCGTCGCCGTAGCCCCACGCCTTGTTGACAAACAGGAACATGCGCCGCGCCAGGGCGTCGTCGTCGGTGACGACCAGTCCGCCCTCGCCCGTGGTGATGTGCTTACCCTGCTGCAGGCTGAAGCAGCCGACGGCGCCCATCGTGCCGACGATTCGCCCCTCATGGCGGGCGAGAAACGCCTGGGCGCAGTCCTCGATCACCGCCAGGCCGCGCGCGCGGGCCAGCGCCAGGATCGGCCCCATCGGCGCCGGGTTGCCGAACAGGTGCGTGACGACGACGGCGCGGGTGCGCGGCCCGATCCGGGCGGCGACGGTTTCGGCCGTCACCATGCACGTTGCCGGGTCGACGTCGGCGAAGACGGGAATCGCCCCCTGGTAGAGGATCGGCGTCAGCGCCCCCATGTCGGTGACGGCCGAGGTGATGACCTCGTCGCCGGGCTCGGGGTCGAGGGCGGCGACGGCGGTGTGGACGGCGGCGCTGCCCGACGAGCAGGCGAAGGCGTGCTTCGCGCCGAGGAGGCGGGCGAAGCGCTGCTCCAGGGTGCGGACGAACTGCCCTTTGGTGCTGGTGAGGGTGCCGCTGCGGATCGCGGCTTCCAGGCAGGCGATTTCCTCGTCGCCGAGCGTGCGGCCGGAGGCGTCCTGGTCGGAGGGCAACAGCGGGTAGGACCGATTCGGGTGGAGCGGTGCATTCATGCGGGCTGCCTCAGCGTCGAGGTTCCGGGTAGGAGGGCGCGATCGGTAAGCCGAGCAAGTCTAGCTTACCGACGGTCCTTGATCGTTCGGCGGCCGCGAAATCCTCGCGGCCGGCGAAGCCGCTCGTCTCGGGGAGTCGGCCTCCGAACCGGACCTGGGAGAAGGGAGCGGGGGAACCGGGCGTCGGGGGGTAAACGAGAGAAGGCAAACGGCGCGCCGAGTCGGCGGGCGGGCCGCGATCACGGCCCGGCGCCCCGAAGAAGGGGCGCCCGCGACGCTCATGGGCTTGAGTGAGGCGCAAAGGGCGCTCGCCCCCGGTAACTGGGTTGGCGAAAAATGTAACGAAAGACTAACGGCGCGAGCAGGTTCTAAGATGAGAAGAGTCGGGGCGCCGCCCCCGTCGCCGCCCGCCACCCCGCGTGGAGTCGCCTGCCTCATGGACCGCTTGCAACGGCTGATGCTGCTGTCGATCGCGGCGGCGGTGCTGACCCTCGGCCTCAAGTCGTTGGCCTACGTTTTCACCGGCTCGGTGGGCCTGCTGTCCGATGCCGTCGAGTCGGTCGCCAACCTGGTGGCGGCGCTGACGGCGCTCTTTTCGCTCCGCTACGCCGCCCGGCCGGTCGACGTCGATCACACCTACGGGCACGAGAAGATCGAGTTTTTCTCCAGCGGCCTGGAAGGGGTCCTGATCCTCGTGGCGGCGCTGGGCATCGCCTGGTTCGCGCTGCGGCGCCTGTTCTCGCCGGAGCCGCTGCAGTCGCTCGACCTCGGCACCGGCCTGTCGCTGGCGGCGGCGGTCGTCAACCTCGGCGTCGGCCAGGTACTCCTGCGCGTCGGCCGCCGCGTCGGGTCGATCGTCCTGGAGGCGGACGGCCGTCACCTGATGACCGACGTCTGGACGTCGGCCGGCGTACTGATTGGCCTCGGCCTCGTCTGGTTGACCGGCCGCCAGTGGATCGACCCGGTCGTCGCCCTGGTGGTGGCGGCGAACATCAGCCGGACGGCGTTCGACCTGATGCGCCGCTCGTTCGACGGCCTGATGGACCGGGCGCTGCCGAAGGAGGAGCAAGACCGGGTGCGCCAGGCCATCGCCGGGCAGCTCGGGCCGGGCATGGCCTACCACGCGCTGCGGACGCGCCGGGCCGGCTCGCGCCGCTTCGCTGACTTCCACCTGTTGGTGCCCGGCGCCTTCACGGTGCGGCGCGCCCACGAGATCAGCGACCGCGTCGAGGAGGCCGTCCGCGCCGTCTACCCCGACATGGAGGTCACCGTCCACGTCGAGCCGATCGAGGAGCGCGGCGCGTGGGAGGACAGCGCCCTGTTGCCGCTGGAGCGGGCGCTGCGCGACGACAAGACTCATGAGAGTTAGAGCGCCTCAAAGAACTCACCGCAGAGAACGCAGAGGAAAGACAAAGGGGAAGCGGGGCAACCGCGGAACCTGCCTTTGCCTTTCCTCTGTGTCCTCTGTGTTCTCCGTGGTGAATTCTTTGAGGATTCTTTAGGAGGCGGCCGGCAGTCCGTCGGGGCGGGGAACCCACGAACGGGGTGAAAACATCTCTTCCGGCGGCCTCTCCGTGGTTTATAATCATTGACACGAGCACGCCCGCGGGAACCGTCCCGCGGCGGCTCACGTCGGAGACTGTCGAGGGTTCCCGGTCGGAGGAGCATCCATGAGTTTTCAACCCAACGGCGAACTGGTCCCCGTCGGCGGCGGGGACAGCATCCCCCTGGTCCGCGAAGTGCTGACGATGGGCCGGCGCGAGTCGTGCGACATCTGCATGCACTTCCCGAACGTCTCCGGCCTGCACGCGCAGCTGACGTTCCAGGACGGCTACTGGCGCATCCGCGACATAAATAGCACCAACGGCCTCAAGGTGAACGGCACCCGCGTGCTGGAAAAGTTGCTGCACCCCGCCGACGAGATCACCATCGCCAAGCGACGCTACACGATCCAGTACGAACTGCCGGCCGGACGCCGCGCCCTGGAGGAGGTCGAGGAAGACGTGCTGAGCCAATCGCTGCTGGAGCGCGCCGGCCTGGCGAAGCCGAAGGACGGGCGCGACGGCCGCAAGGGCGGGTTCGACCCGGCGGATTTCTTGCTGGACGACGAGGATTAAAGAGAGCCGCTTGCGGCTTCGCGTTCGCTCTGTTCCGTCAGGACGAGCGAACGCGAAGCCGCGAGCGGCCTGTTCAGTTCGGCGTCGGCCCCTCTTCGCGGAGTCGCTGGCGCAGGTAGCGCGCCCGCGCCGCGTTGCGCTCCTCGCCGTCGAGGACGGAGCCCATCAGCTTTTGCAGGTGCGCCGGCTGCGTGTGGATGAACAGTTCGTTCACCGTGTTGATGTTCACGTCGTCGAGCAGCCCCATGTTCACGCCGAGGCGGACGTGGGACAGCAAATCCATCGTCTCCTCGCTCGTCATCATCGTCGCGGAGCAGAGCGTGCCGTAGGCGCGCGAGACGCGGTCGTGCATCGCCTGCCGGCTCTCGCGCAACATGCCGTTGCGCGCCTGGCGCTCGTAGGTGATGATCTGCGGAATGACCTCGCGGATCTCGTTGAGGATGGTCTGCTCGCTCTTGCCGAGCGTGACCTGGTTGCTGATCTGGTAGAAGTCGCCGGAGGCGCGGCTCCCCTCGCCGTACAGGCCGCGCACCGCCAGGTTGATTTTCTGGAGGGAGCGGAAGACTTTCTCGATCTGCTTCGACCACACCAGGGCGGGCAGGTGCAGCATGACGCTGGAGCGCATGCCGGTGCCGACGTTCGTCGGACAGGCGGTCAGGTAGCCGAACTCCTCGCTGAAGGCGTAGCTGACGCGCGCCTCCAACAAATCATCGACTTTGTCGATGTCGGACCACGCCTCGTCGAGGGAGAAGCCGCTGCGCATGACCTGCAAGCGGACGTGGTCTTCCTCGTTAATCATGAGGCTGACCGTCTCGCGCGGCCCGAGGGCGACGCCGCGCGGGCCGTCGGCGGCGGCCAACTCGCGGCTGATGAGCTGGCGTTCGACGAGGAACTGGCGGTCGAGCGCCGACAGGTTGGGGATGTTGATGTATTCGAGGCGCGGGTCGAGTTCGAGCCGGGCCACGCGGTCGCGCAGCATGGTCTCGATCTCCGCCTTTTGGTAGGCGCTGGCGCGGTTGGTGAACGGGAGGGCGGCGATGTTGCGCGCCAGACGGATGCGGCTGGAGATGACGATGTCGGACTCCGGGCCGGTGCCGCGCAGCCACTCGCCACTCGTATGGGTAAGGGTATCCAGGTTCATCCCGGGCTTCCTTCTGGCGGTGGGGGCGACGAGTCCGGCCGCGCGACCGCCGGCGCCGGCGGCGGAACGGCCGATTCGTCAACCACCCTTCTGACGGAGGAGGTCGCGAAGGCGCGCCGCCTCTTCGTAGGCTTCGGCGTCGACCGCCTCGCGCAGGCGGCGGCGCAGGGCGATCTGTTCGGCCTGCTCGGCGGCGACCTCGGGGCCGTTGCGCGGCGACTTGCCGACGTGGCGCGCCGCCCGGTGGATGCGCTGCAACAGCGGCTCCAACCCCTGGCGAAACACCTCGTAGTCGTGCGGGCAGCCGAGGCGGCCTTCCTGGCGGAACTCCATGAACTTGATGCCGCACTCCGGACAGGCCAGGCGAGCCAGTTCGTCGGACAGCGGACCGACGTGCTGGCCGATCATCGCCTGGATGATGGCGGGCAGGTTCATCTCGCCCTTCTGGGCGAACTGCTGCTGCTCCGCGCACCTCTGGCACAAGTGTACGACTTTTTTCTGGCCGTCCTTCTCGATGGTCGTCACATGAACCGTGGCCGGGTTGGGGCACGATTGACATTTCATGTCTCGTCCCTCCACGGCCCGGCGGGTCGGATGGGCTCGCGCATGGCTGGGGGTCCGTCCTCTCGGGGCCGCCCCGCCGCTTGCGGCTTCGCACTTGCGAAGCCGCAAGCGGCGGGGGCGTTCAACTCTCCTCGAGCTTGCGAATGCGGTCGCGGAGGCGGGCGGCCTCCTCGTAGGCCTCGCTGTTGACGGCCAGGCGAAGCTTCTCGCGGAGGTGCGTCAACTCGCCCTGGGTCTGCTTGTTCCGCGGGTGGCGGTGCGGCACCTTGCCGTTGTGCCGCGGCGGGTCGCCGTGGATGTTCTCCAGCAGCGGCACCAGCTCGTCGCGGAATTCCTGGTAGTCGTTGGGACAGCCGAGACGGCCCGAGTTGCGGAACTCGACAAACTTGATGCCGCAGACGGGGCACTCGTGGCCGGGGGCGCCGATCTCCTCGGCGTCGTCGCTCAGCGGCAACGGCGGCAGCTTCGGTCCCGAAGACTTTTGCGGTTCGTAAAGGTACTTTTGGGCGCAATCCTCGCACAGGTGCAGTTCTTCAAAGCGGTCGTCGCCGAGGATTTCGGTGATGTGCAACGTGGCCGCCTTGGTACATTTCTGGCACTTCATCGCCGGAGTTCCCCGTCACGGGCCGACCGCGGACCCGCGCCAAGGCACCTCGCGGAACAGGGGTCGTGCCTTCGTTTTGCAAGTCCAGCGCCATTCTAACAAGGGGGGGGATGGTGTCAAGCAAAGCGGTCGGGCGGCGGCCGGCCGCGATTCCTCCTTGACAACCCCCGTCCTGTTGCCAGGATAACTTTCACAGCGCCCTCGGCCTCATTCGCACCGGAGTCGCGTCATGCAGTGGGAAGGCGAGCGTGAGAGTGAAAATGTCGAGGACCGTCGCTCCTTGACCAAAACCGGGCTGGCCGTCGGCGGCGGCGGGTCGATCCTCGTCCTGATCGTCGCCTTCCTCCTCGGCGGCCCGCAGGCGCTGCTCGATCAACTCCAGCAGCAGGGCGCCCCCCAAGGCGCCCCCCAGGGCGACCAGAAAGCCGGCGCCCCGGACGCGCCGCGCGACCCGGCCGAGGAGAAGCAGGTCAAGTTCGTCAAGGTTGTCCTGGCCGAGACGGAAGACGTCTGGAAGGCCCAGTTCCAGAAGATGGGCAAGACGTACCGCAACCCGAAACTGGTGCTGTTCAGCGGCAAGGTCGAGTCGGCGTGCGGCATGGCCGACGCCGCCGTCGGCCCGTTCTACTGCCCCGGCGACGAGCACGTCTACCTCGACCTGGCGTTCTTCCGCGAGATGCGCGAGCGCCTGATGAAGTCGCGCTACAAGGGGGCCGGCGACTTCGCGGAGGCTTACGTCATCGCCCACGAGGTCGGCCACCACGTCCAGAAGCTGATGGGCACCAGCGACCGCGTCAACGCCAAGCGGGGGCGCGCCAGCAAGGCGGAAGCGAACCGGGAGTCCGTGCGCCTGGAGTTGCAGGCCGACTTCCTCGCCGGGGTGTGGGCGCACCACACCAACCAGGAGAAGCACAACCTCGACCCGGCGGACATCGCGTCCGCGCTGGACACGGCCAAGGCCATCGGCGACGACCGGCTCCAGCAGAACGCGCGCGGGTACGTCGTCCCCGACTCGTTCACGCACGGCACCTCGAAGCAGCGCGTCAAGTGGTTCACGAAGGGGTTCGAGACGGGCGACTACGCCCAGGGGAATACGTTCGACATCGCGTATGAGGATCTGTAGGGCCGCGGCGGACTTTTTCCCCGCGCCGGCGAAGCAAGCTCTCTGGATCTTTGCGGCGGGCTAAGCTACAAGGGGGAGATCACGGTTCGCGGCCGCGCCACGGAACACAGGGGAGAGGAGCCGGCGGCGGCTCCCGGAATTCATACCAGAGATGGGCAAAGTCACCGCCAACGGCGTCAACGGTTCCGGCTCTCGCTCCCTCACCGCCTACGAGCGGCTGGTCCGCTCCCTGAGCGACCGCCTCGTCGAGGCGCAGCGGCCGATCCGCGTCCTCGACGCGATCCAGTGGGACGACGACATAGAACGGGCGTTCTTCGCGAACGGCTGCCGCGAGCTTCCCCCCGTCACGCGCGACACCTACTCCTCCCGCCCGCTCCCCTTTGACCCCGAAACCAAGCTGTCCGAGTTGCACGGCCTCGAGCGCGACATCCGCCGCCACCTCGGCGAGTTCAACGCGCCGGGGCAGATCATGTCGCGCATGTGCGAGGAGTACCGCGAGGTCGTCCAGCTGCTGACGCACCGCGGCACGCGGGCCTTCGGCGAAATCTCCGAGCGCCTGTACGGCTCGGCGTCGGACAGCTTCCACGCCGGCGACCCGAACCTCGTCGACCTCGGCCACATGATGTCGGACATCCTCGATAACCTGTCGCACGAGACGATCTTCGGCCGCGAGGAGGCGACGCTCGACGCCCCGCAGGCGGTCGAGGCGCTGTCGGGCCGCCTGGGCGACTACTTCCACGACCCGGACGCGGTGCGCGTCCGTCTGTCCGACGGCATCGTCGCCGACGCGGCGGCGGGCAGCGACTACATCAAGGTGCGCGAGAGCGCCCGCTTCACGCCGCGCGAATTGCGCCTGTTGGAGGTCCACGAAGGCTGGGTCCACCTCGGCACGACGCTCAACGGCCAGGCGCAGCCGGTCTGCACGTTCCTGAGCAAGGGTCCGCCGTCGTCGACGGTGACGCAGGAGGGGCTGGCGGTCCTGACGGAGGTCTTCTCGTTCGCGTCGCACCCCGGCCGGGTGCGCCGGCTGACGAACCGCATCGAGGGCGTGGCGATGGCCGAGGCGGGGGCGAACTTCCTGGAGGTGTACCGCTACTTCCTCCAGGAGGGCTACGACTCGCGCGAGAGCTACCAGCACACGATGCGTATCTTCCGCGGCAGCCTGCCGGAGGGCTGCGGGCCGTTCACGAAGGACCTGTGTTACAGCAAGGGTTTCGTGCTGGTCTACAACTACATCCGCCTGGCGGTGAGCAAGGGGATGGCGCGGCGGGTGCCGCTGCTGTTCTGCGGCAAGACGACGCTGGCGGACATCAAGACGATCGCGCAGCTCGTCGACGAGGGCCTGGTGACGCCGCCGCGGTTCGTGCCGCCGCAGTTCCGCGACCTGCACGCGCTGTCGGCGTGGATGTGCTTCGCCAACTTCCTCAACCGCCTGTCGCTGAAGCGCATCGAGGACGACTACGCGGGCTTATTCTAACGAGCCGACCCCCAAGCGCTAGCGCCCCTTCTTCGGCTCCGCTTTCGCTTCCTTTCGCAAGACCTGGACCACGAAGACGGACGTCGTCCCGTCCGTCGGCGTCACGCCCACCACGACCGCGTGGCCGAGCGGCGTCGTGATCCGCGTCCGCAGGCTACAGATTTGTCCGACGCGGGCCGGCCCCTTGTCGGCCGCTTCGCCTTCGGCCGCCCGGCGGGCGGTCAGCTCGACCTCCAGCCCCAATTCGCCCCCCACTTCGCTTAGCGTTCCCGCGACCCCCACCCGGCAGGGGACGTCGAGGCGGGCCGTGCCCTCCGCCTGGAACGGGGCTTCCAGGGGCGCGTTGACGAGGACCTGCGCGGCTAGCCGAAGGTTGTCGACCCCGAGCCGCGCCAGTTCGGCGGTGACGTCGCCCAGGTCGGCGGGGGCCGCGGCCAAGTCCTCGCGCTTCAGGCCGCTCACCAGCCAGACGAGGCGGACCCGCAGGTCGCCGACCTTTTGCCGGACGGCCTGCCTGGCGTCGAGGCGCAGGAGCAGTTGCTCCGCCTCCTCGCGCAACTCCGGGTCGCCCGACAGGACCACCGCCCGCCGCTGCCGGTCCAAGGCGAACTTGCCCTCGCGGCCGTCGTAGACCAGCCGCAGGGCCTTGTCCAGGTCCGCGTCGGGCACCAGATTCCCCAGGGGGACGATGTGGACCTGGCGCGCGCCGGACCCGCCGCCCCCTCTCTCAAGGACGTCGAGAGCCTTGATGAGCTTCTCCACCTCCGCCCGCTGGGCGGCCGGCACGAAGACCAGGACCGAGTTGGTCCGCGCGTCGGCGATGACGCGGGCGGCGGGGGCGCCCTTGCCGCCGCCGAAAATGTTTTCCAGGGCGCGGGCCACTTCCGCGGAGGAGACATACTTGAGGCGGTAGATCTGTAATTCGCGGGCCGCGGCCGGCGCGTCCGGTTGCGACCCGCCGGGGGCCTGGGCGCGCGAGCCGGGCGCCGCCAGGGCGGCGGCGAGCGCGGCCGTGCCGAGGAACAGGGCGAGGCGGGGCGACAGCGGCGGAGTTTTCACGGTCCGTTCCTTTCAACGAGGGTTGGGTCGGGCGCGTCGACGTCGGCGGTCGGGTAAATCCAGATGACCGTCACGTTCGGCGAGTCGGTTCGCAGCGGTAAGGCGATCACGGACGGGCTCGACTCGAACGTCACATCGACCAGGGACCGCGGGTCTGGCGCGGGCGGCGCGGTTTCCGCCTGCTCGGGAGGCCGGGGCGTCTCGGGGGGCGGTTGGCGGCCGAGCCCCCACAGGCCGAGGCCCGCGAGGAGAGCCGCAGCCAGGCCCGCGGCACGGCGGAGGCGGCGCCCGCGTTCGGCTTCGCGGAGGCGCCGCGCGATCCGAGGCGTCAGCCCTTCCGGGACGGGCTCCCGGGCGACCGCGCGGCGCAGGAGATCGTCGACGCGCCCCTGATCCTCGACGGCCTGGCGGCAGGTCGGGCACTGCCGCGCATGGTCGGCGAACGCGGCGTGCGCCTCGTCGGGGAGGGCTCGGTCCAGATAGTTGTCCAACGGGTCGCACGGGGAGGGGTTCATGGCACGCGCCCCCCGAGCCGGGGCGGCTCCGTCATCTGCCGGCGGAGCCTCTGGCGCGCCAGGCACAGGTTCGCCTTGACCGCGTCCGGGCTGACGCCCAGAACCTCGGCGATCTCCGCCCGCGTGAGGCCGTCGCAGGCGCTCAGGTACAGCACCTCCCTCTGGCGCGGCGGCAGGGCGTCCAGGGCCGCCAGCGCCCGGCCCAACTCCTCCCGGTCCGCGACGTCGCTCCCCGGCGGCCGGCAAGAGGAAGGGACGTCCTCCCCCAGCGGCTCGGGCCGGGCGGCCGGCAGCCTGGCCCGCCGTGCCTGATCGCGCCAGAGGTTAGCGGCGATCCGCAGCAGCCACACGCGGGCGGCGCGCGGGTCGCGGAGTTGGAGCCGCCGACTCCAGGCGCGCAAGAGGGTTTCCTGGGTCAGGTCCTCCGCGGCGTGGACGTCGCCGGTCAGGCGCAGGGCGAAACGGTACACGCGCGGCACCCATTCTTCCAGCACATCCGTCACCGCACCGGAACGCCGGCCCCCCAGGCGCCGCGCGGCCGGCGGCGTCTCCCGAGGATCCTGAGAGAATAGACGAACGAATGGCCCAAAGGTAAAACCGCGGCGGAGAGCCGCGGGACGGTCAGCGGTCGGCCCGCGGCGCGTGGGCCAGCGCGTCGGCCGCGCAGGCCGTCGCGACGGAGTCCCGGCCGTTGGCCTCGGTCACGACCCGCCGGTGGGTGCGGTCCCGAATCCAGGCGGCCTGGTCTTCCATCATGGACCGGAGCAACTGGCCGTAGAGCGGCGATTTCGCCTCGCCGTCGCCGAACGAGAGGTCGATGAGCTGGTAGGCGTCAATCTCCTTGCCCCGGCCCCGGCAGGCGCGGCCGGGGCCGCCGTAAGATGCGGCCACGTCGAGGCGGGCTCCGGGGAACAGGTCGCACAGCGCGCGGGTCTGCCGCTCGTCCACAAGGGCGTGGACCCGCGCCCGGGTCGGCACCCAGTCGAAGAGCGTCACGTCGCCCCGCTCGAACACCAGCCGGAGTTCCTGGCGATCCATCCGCCCGGCCTGGTGGAAGCCGTGGTAGAAGTTGACCAGCGTCGCGTCGCCGTAGCGAACCGTGGCGTGGACGTGCTCCTCGAGCGCGGTCCCCGGCCGGACCCCGACCTGGGCGGCCTCGACTCGCCCCGGCCCGAGCCAGCCGGCGAACAGGTCGAAGAAGTGGACGCCGTGCTCGACGAAAATGCCGCCGCTCTTGCCCCGGTCCCAGAACCAGTGGTCGGCCGGGAGGTTCTCGTCCGAGGCGTAGTTCTCGAACGAGCCGTGGAGCACGTCCCCCAGCACCCGGGTCTCGACCAGCCGGCGGACGGGGTCGAAGAGGCGATTGTACCGCTGCATGAGGTTGGCCACCACGAGCCGGTCCCGCCGCCGCGCGACGGCCACTAAGGCGTCGGCCTGGGCGACGGTCAGGGCCAGCGGTTTCTCGACGAGGACGTGCTTGCCGGCCTCCAGGGCGGCCATCGCCTGCGGGAAGTGAAGGAACGGCGGGGTGGCGATGTAAACCGCGTCCACGTCGTCGCGCCGGAAGAGGTCCTCGACCTCCTCGACGTTCTCAACCCCGAACCGGGCGGCCGCGGCCAGCGCCGCGGGCCGGTGAGTCCCGGCCATGCCGACGAGCGTGACGCCGGGCACCTGGGTGAAGTGCTGGAGGGCAAATAGCCCGAATCCGCCGCAGCCGATCACGCCCAAGCGAATGAGGTCGTCGTCCATGGGTGCCAATCTCGTGGAGGTAAGTACCTGCGGCGACGGACGCGAAAAAGTTCGGCGCGCCGCGGAAGGGCGGAACCCTCGGCCATTATATCCACGCCCGCGTAGCACGCGGCCCGGCATCAATGCCGGGCCGCGTGCTACGCGGGCCGGTACTCCAGCAACTGACACGGGATTTTGCCGTTGAAGAGCGGAGTGCGGCGCGCGGGGTCGAGGCCGACGTAGCGCACCAGGCCCGCGTTGCCGGTGAAGACGAACGCGCGCCAGCCGCCGCAGCGCGTGCGCAGCACCTCGCCAAGAGTGCGATAGAGTCCTTGCAGGTCCTTTTCCTCGCCGATACGCTCGCCGTAGGGCGGGTTGCAGACGAGGACGCCGGGCGGGCCGGGCGGCGGGGCGAAGTCGCGCACGTCCTTCACCGCGAAGCGCAGCAAATTCCCGACGCCGGCGGCGCGGGCGTTGTCGATGGAGAACGTGATGGCGTCGCGGCGCACGTCCGACCCGGTCACCAGCGCCGGCAGTTCCTTCAAGACGCCGCGCCGCGCCTCGTCGCGCAGGGCCGTCCACAAGCGCACGTCGTAGTCCATCCACCCCTGGAAGCCGAAGCGGCGCCGCGTCAGACCCGGCGGCCGCCGCAGCGCCAGCCACGTCGCCTCGATCGGCAGCACGCCGGAGCCGCACATCGGGTCGACGAACGGGACGCTCCCGTCCCAGCCGCTCAGCAGCACCAGCGCCGCCGCCAATGCTTCATTTAAGGGCGCCTTCGTCAGGATCGGCCGGTAGCCGCGCTTGTGCAGCGACTCGCCGGAGCTGTCGAGGCTGAGGACGGCGTTGTCGCGGAAGACGTGCAGGTTGAGGCCGACCATCGGCTCGTCGACGTCGACGCTCGGCCGCCGGCCGACGCGCTCCAAGAATTGGTCGCAGATGGCGTCCTTGACGCGCAGGGCGGCGTACTTGGAGTGCGTCAGGTGCGAGTCGCGGACGTTGCAGTCGACGGCGAGCGTGTGGTCGGGCGTCATCAGCTGCGACCAGTCGAGGGTGCGCACCGCGTCGTACAGCTCGTCCGGGGAAGTGACTTCGGCCTCGAGGATGGGCATGAGGACGCGGATGGCGGTGCGCAGCTCCAGGTTGGCGCGGTAGAGCAGGGCGGCGTCGCCGGCGAACGCGGCGCCGCCGCGGCCCGGCTCGACGTCCAGGGCGCCGAGGCCGCGCAACTCGCCGGCCAGCACCGACTCGATGCCGCGGGCGCAGGTCGCGAAGTAGCGGTGCGTGGTCACGAGGCCCTCAGTCAAGGAATCGAATTCTCTTATTAATATCCGTGTTGACCGAATGATACGCCCGCGTCAGGTTGCCGCCGTCGAAGAGGCTCTGCCGCATCGACTCCATGTCGTCCTGGCCGAGGGCGTTGTCGAAGATCGGCATCAGGTAGTCGATGCCGGCCCGCGACGGCATCATCCGCTCGGGGTCGTAGAACGACGGGTGCATCTGGCGGGCGTGGATCAGCCCCCAGCGGTCGCGGAAGTCGTTCCCCTCGATCCCCTCCAGGTGGAAGCCGTTCCGCTCGTCGTACTGCAAGATCGACACCGCGTTGGAGCGGCCCTCGATCAGCAGGTCGACCGCCTTGCCGCCGAGCTGGGCGGCATAGTAGCGGTCGAAGAGGATCGGCCGCCCGCCGCGCTGCGTGTGGCCGATTTTGCGAGTAAAGATAGCGGCCCTGGCCGACTCGTTGCGCCGCTTGCTCGTGAAGTAGGTGTCGCCGAGCCGCCGGATCAGCACCGAGCGCAGCGACTCCGAGGCGCCGCTGAGGATCAGGTTGCCGGCCGGGTCGGTCGAGTCGAGTTCGGCGCCGAGTTCCTGGCCGTCCTCGCCGACGACGCCCTCGGCGCAAACGACGACGACGTGCTTTTGCAGGTCGTAAATTTCCTTGATGCGCTCGACGAGGCGGCCGACGTTGATGGGGTGCTCGGGGACGAGGAGGACGTCGGGCTGGCCGTAGGCGCTGCCGAGGGCGATGTAGCCGGAGTGGCGGCCCATGACCTCGATGATGGCGATGCGGCGGTGGCTCTCGGCGGTGGTGCGGATGCGCTGCACGCCGCTGGCGGAGACGAACACCGACGTCGCGAAGCCGGGCGTGACGTAGTTGACCATCTGCCCGAGGTCGAAGCGGGCGTGCGCGCGCAGTCGCGTGTAGCGGTAGCCGGGCGCCTCGGCGACGGTCTCGCGGGAAAATTCGTCCGGCTCGGAGCGGTAGTTCAGCCCGAGGTCGTTGTCGATCGTCTTGGGGGCGAGGACGGTCGGCAGGCGCGTGGCGAGCGGCTGCATACCGTTGAGGGTGCCGTCGCCGCCGATGCAGATGAGCCCTTCGATTTGGAGGCGATTCAGGCGGTCGGCGATGGCGTTGCAGGTGACGGCGTCCTCGCCGTCGAGGTAGTCGCGCGAGGCGCCGATGATCGTGCCGCCGTAGGTCGGGTCGAGTTCGGGGACGGTGCTGAACAGCGGGTTGAGGTGGACGTGCGGCACGCGCGGGTTGAGCAGGCTGCTGAAGCCCTTGATGAAGCCGAAGACCTCGAGGCGGCGCTGGTTGGCGCGGGTGACGGCGCCATAAAGGGTCGCGTTAAGGGCCGGTGTGTCGCCGCCGGCGGTCAGGATGCCGATGCGCTTCATGAGACGTCCGCTCCCTTTCTCTCCCCGGCGCCGGGAGGCCGCGAACTCGCCGCGCCCGCCAGGAGATCTAGCCTATCCCGCGCTTTGTGCTACAATAGAAAAACCTACCTTCGAGGCACTCGCCAAGCCCGCCTACCGAGAAGGGATAGAGAAGGCTTCCGAGCCCGCCCTGCCCAGTTCTTGCCGCACGCCGCTGCCCTCGACCGGCAAGAAAAAAGAATTTGTGCTAAACGAATTGTATGAGGAAGAGACGGACGGGTGACCTGCCCCCGACGTCTTCCGCCCCCGGAATGCCCTTTCGGGTCCGCCCGGCGGCGCGAGTTCCTCCAGGGATCGCCTTTGTGTGTCGCACACGGCAGAGGCCGCGCGACACACCCCGGTGCGGCTGGCACGGGGGAGAAACCAGTGCGGGTGCGTCCACCCTTTCGAGAACCCCTTACCGCGGAGGGGCCATCGAATGCGGCGGAGGACGACCGCGTTTTCGTTGTCCACGCGGTCCGGCGGCTCCCGTAAGGCCGTCGGTCTGCCCTGGGTCTCCCCCGGCCAGCGTCTCGTTCACCGACACGGAGAATGAAACAAGCCGCTCGCGGCTTCGCAACGTTGCGAAGCCGCGAGCGGCTTGGCGCCGCGCGAGCCGTGTCGGAATCAACCGAGCAGCAGACTCGGCTCCCAGCCGACGCGCTCGGCGGAGGCGCGGAGCTTTTCCAGGGCGCGGTTCTGGATTTGGCGGACGCGCTCCTTACTGATGCGGAGCAGGTGGCCGATCTGCCGCAGGCTGTGCGTGCCGTTGCCGGTCAGCCCGAAGCGCAGGTCGAGCACCTTGCGCTCGCGCGGCCGCAGGTTCTCCATCAGGAAATGGAGCGCCTCCTGCCGCTCGGCGATGGTGCGCTGCGTCTGGCTCTCGTTGTCCGGCATCGCCTCGGTCAGCTTGAAGTCGCTGTCGTCGTCGAGGACGGCGTTGAGCGACACCGGCGTGCGCGTCGCCGTTTGTAGGTGCGTCAGGTGCTCCAGGCTGCTGCCGGTGCGCGACGCCAACTCCTGCGGGCTGGGCAGGTGCTTGCCGCCGTGCGCCAGGGCCTCGGACTCCTGCTGGAGCTGGCCGAGTTCCTGCAAGTGGTGCGGCGACAGGCTGACGAGGTGGCTCTGGCGGGCGACGGCGATCTGGAGCGTTTGGCGAATCCACCAGGTGGCGTAGGTGGCCAGGCGCGTGCCGTGGCTGACGTCGAAGCGGTCGATCGCCTGCATGAGGCCGCAGACGGCTTCCTGGAGGAGGTCGGCATAGCTCAGGGCGTGGTGGCGGAAGCGCTTGGCGACGTGAGCGGCCAGGCGGATGTTCGCCGACGCCAGGCGGTGCTTGTAGTGGATGTAGCAGTCGTGCAGCCGGCGCACCTCGCGCGCCTCGCGCATCTTGTCGTCGCAGTAGTCGCGGATGAACTGGGCCATCGGCCACGGCTCGCTCATCGGCGGCTTGTGCTGCCGCAGCCGCTGGTTCTGCCGGATCAGCTGCTTGACGAGTTCGGTCTTGCACTCCCAGAAGCTGGCCAGCAGCTCGCGCTCTTCCTCGGGCGTCAGAAGGTCGGACGAGAAAATCGTCGTCGTGCTGGTTTCGAGGACAACAGTGCTCCCCTGCGCCGGCGGGCGCTTTTGACGTC
Organism: Gemmatales bacterium; assembly: GCA_038229635.1. GTDB lineage: Bacteria > Planctomycetota > Planctomycetia > Gemmatales > Gemmataceae > DATFNV01. The sequence goes on along the minus strand of JBBROG010000001.1, from coordinate 68,393 downwards.
GAGGCTTCATGGCCGTCATTCCCTAGGGTTAAACTGAAAAATTCTCGAGCCCGCGTAGCTTGAGGCGAGTCTGTGCCGCCGCCTTGCCCCTGGCGACGAACGGACCGTGCCGGCGTTCGGCGGGAGACGACTGCGGCTCCCGTATACAACCCGAAGGCCCGCGCCCGGTCGCGATCATTCTCCGTGATCCGAACGATCTTGCCTAACAACTCACGTCCGCAACGGGGTGAAGGAGACGCCTTCCTGGCTCCGCCGTCTCATCCGGGCGACGTTCTCCCTCTTGACATTACGGTTTCCGCCCCGCTGTCGGAATGCATTGTAAAGGCCGTCTCCCTCCATATCAAGTTTAATGTTGAAAAGTTCGTGTCGATTTTTCTCCTCCGCCCGCTTGAGGTTACGGCGATTTGGCCCCATCCGGCCTCGAACCTCGTACTTTTTTTCACGATGTCGAGGCCGCGCCAGGCCCGTCGGCAAGGCTCGTCCAGGCGCCCGCGCCGCCCGCAAGGTCACGCGCGGCGGGCTCCTTTTGCGACGGATCTACCGTCTCCGCCATTTGGATTCCTTGCCGCCGTGAGCTATAACCTCAAGAAGCCTGATCGCGCGGTCCTCTGCCCCCGGCCCTTCCCTTGTCCGCCGGCGGGCGGCGCCCCCGGAGCCTCCCCTTGAGCCCCAAGAAATGCTCCCTGCTCGTGGTGGATGACGAGTCGTACCTTTTGACCCCCCTCTCCGCCCTCCTCGCCAATGACTTCGAGGTGTTCACGGCCGACTGCGCCGAGGCCGCGCAAGCCGTCGTCGCCGCGCGCCCCATCGACCTCATCCTCACCGACCAGAAGATGCCTCGCGTGACGGGCGTTCAGCTCCTCGAATGGGTGCGCCACCGCTCCCCGCGAACCGTCCGCTTGCTGATGACCGGCTACGCCGAGCACGAGGACGCCGTCGAGGCCATCAACCGCGGCCAGGTCTACTACTACCTTCTCAAGCCCTGGCGCATCGAGGAGCTGCTGCAAATCCTCCGCAACGCCGCCGAGAAGTTTCAGCTGGAGCGGCGTCAGGAGACGCTGCTGGACGAGCTCACCCGGCTCAACGAGGATCTGGAGCGGCGGGTCACGGAACGCACGCGCGAGTTGGAGGAGTCCCACCAGAAGCTCGAACAGCGCAACCTGGAGATGGAACGCCTGGCGATGACCGACCCGCTCACCGGGCTGCTCAACCGCCGGGCCATCGACCAGGTGGCGCACAACGAGGCCCGGCGCCGCTTTCGCTACCACAACCCGCTGGCCGTCGGCGTTATCGACGTGGACCACTTCAAGCAGGTCAACGACAAGTACCTGCTGCCGGGAGGCGACTTCGTCCTGGTGCAGCTCGCCCGCCTCCTACCGACGCTCCTGCGGTCGGTCGACAGCATCGGCCGCATCGGCGGCGAGGAGTTCCTCATCGTGGCCCCGGAAACGACGCTCGACGGGGCCGTCAAGATGGCCGAGCGCATCCGCGTCGCCGTGGAGCGGGCGCCCTTCGTCTACGAGGGGATGCCCATCCCCGTGACCGTGAGCGCCGGCTTCGCCGTGGCCGAGGCCGGCACGCGCGCCGAGTTCGAGCGGCTGAAGAAAGTCGCCTCGGCGGCGATGCACGAGGCGAAGAACCGCGGCCGCAACCAGTCCGTCGTCCGCCCGCTGACGCCCTCCGAAGACCCCGACGAACTGGTCTTCTCCCAGGGCTCCCGCTAAGAATCCCTCAAAGAACTAACCACAGAGGACACAGAGAACACAGAGGAAAGGCAGAGGAGAGGAAAGGCAGATCCCGCGGTTACCCCTCTTCTTCTTTGCCTTTCCTCTGTGTTCTCTGTGTCCTCTGTGGTTAGTTCTTTCAGGATTCCTTATCCCGGCTCGACCGAGCGCCCGTCGTCTCCGACGCGGACGATGCGAATGGTCGGGAAGCGGTCGCCGCCCTCGTGCGGGTGGCCGGCGAGGACGACGACGAGTTGGCCCGCCTTCACCGCCCCATGCATGAAAGCGGCGCGCACCGACGCTTTCAGCCGGTCGTCGTTGGCGTGCAGCTCCGCATCGACTCGAGCATCTCCGTCGCCGTGACGACCGGCTTGCCCGCCGCCCGCGCCAGGGCGATGAGCCGCTTCTGCACGATCGGCACCTGTTCCAGGGCGATTTCCACGCCGAGGTCGCCGCGCGCCACCATGACGCCGTCGAAGGCGTCGATGACCGCCGCCGCCTTCGCGACCGCTTCCGGCCGTTCGATCTTCGCCAGCACTGGCACGTCGAGCCCCAGCGCGCGGGCCGCGCCGCGCAGTTCGTCGGCCGCCTCGGGGACGCGCACGAACGACAGAGCCAGCCAGTCGACGCCGGCCTTCGCCGCGACGGCCAGCGCGTCGCGGTCGCGCGCCGTCAGGGCGGGGAGGTCGAAGCTGGTGTCGGGGAGGTTGATGCCCTTCTTCGGCAGGAGCGTGCCGCCCGTCTCGACGCGGGCGGCGAGGCGCGTACCGTCGGCGCGGACGGCGCGCAGCAGCAGCCGGCCGTCGTCGAGGAGGACGCGCTGGCCGGGGCGGACGTGGGCGAGCAGTTCCGGCTCGGTAGGCAGGACGTCGGCCGCCGCGCCGGGGGCGGTGGCGAAGGTGATCTCCTGTCCCGCCGCCAGGGATATCGGAGAGTTGACGAGGGCGCGGAGTTTGGGGCCGGGCAGGTCGGCGAGGACGGCGGCGTGACGGCCGAGCGTGCGGGCGGCCTGGCGGAAGGCGTCGATGCGCCGCAGGTGATCGTCCGGCTCGCCGTGCGAGAAGTTGAGGCGGGCGACGTCGAGGCCGGCCAGGAGCATGGCTTCCAGGACGCCCGGACGGTCCGTCGCCGGGCCGAGCGTCGCCACGATGCGGGTGCGCGTTTCCACCGGGGATTCTCCTCCGGGGGTCGCGTACGCGACCCCTAGGCATCAGGTTAAGCCATCCTGGGCCGGATTGATCAGCGTTTGGTACGTCCCGGCTAAGATATGTAACCGCTTCGCGGTAAATTGACGGCGGCGCTACCCTGACGGGATTGCATCCCCCAGCCGGAGGTCTCGTACGCGCGCACCCCCGGACAAAGACGCGGGTGCGATTCCCCCCGCCCGAGGCCGTGTGATAGCATAACGCCGGTGTCAGGGAGGAGTCGGACAGCCGATGCCTGTCAGGAGGTCGTCGTGACCCATCCGCAACCGGCCGACCTGGAGACGGACCCGCGCTTCCCCAGCGGGCCGTGGACCGGCTTCTTTCTCCAGAAGGTGCTGCCCGGCCGTCATCTCATGGAACTGGGCCTGGTCTTCCGCGACGGCGTCATGGAGGGCGAGGGGCGCGACAAGGTCGGCCAGTTCCTGATCCGGGGGCGCTACGACGTCGCCGACGGCCGCTGCCACTGGACCAAGCGCTACCTGGGCAAGCACGACGTCTTCTACAAGGGATTCAACGAGGGCAAGGGCATCTGGGGCTTCTGGGAGATTCCGACCGAGCCGAGTACCAATTGCCGCGGCGGGTTTCACATCTGGCCCGTCGGCATGGCCGACCCGACCGGGTCCGCCCTCCGCGAGGCCGCCGACGTCCCCGCCGAGGTCACGCGCGAGGTCGAGAGTCGTGAGGAAGTCCTCGTTCCCGCCTGAGCGTCTGTTGCCGCCGTCTCCCCTCTCCCCCAAGGGGAGAGGGGCTCACGGAACGAACTCTCACTTCGCTTGGGGCTTCTCCGGGGCAGCCCAGGTGCGGTAGCCGACATTCAGATGCGGCTTCTTGACCTTGCCCTGCAGCAGGTCGACGAACTCCGCGATGACGTGCTGCGCCTCCGGCGTCGTCGTGACGGTAAACGCATCCTCCCGCGCGACGACTTCCAGCACCGAGAGCTTCGGCTGGACGTCCAGGAGCGCGGCGAGGGCCTGCGCCTTCTCCTTCGGCAGGTTGTAGGTGACGCGGTGCAGCGTGATCGGCTGGTTCGGCTTGTTGGCGTCGGTCACATTCCAGCCCTGCGGGTAGTACTGGAATTCGGTGACGACGTTCGGCGGCGCCTGCTTGATGGCGATACTGTAGGGCGTCTTCGTCGGCGCGGCCTGGGCGGGGGTCTTCGCGACGGGGACGGCCGGCTTGCTCTTCTCGCCCCGGAGATCCCTCATCTCCTTGGCCAGCTCTTGCAGCATCGCTTCGAGCCTCTGGAGGCGCTGCTCGCGGTCCGGGGCGGCGGCCGCCGACTGGTACTGGTAGACGCGCGCCGGCTCGGCGGCGGGCGGGTTCGCGATCGGCGCCGGCAACGTCTCCTGGGTGCCGGGATTCGGGCGCTCGTTCACGTCCTGCGACCAGACCGGCAGGACGAGGAGGGCCAGCAGCACCACGCCGCCGAGGGCGCGGAGCGGCAGGCGGGCGGGGACGGACTCGCGCATGATCATGACCAGTCTCCTTTCGAGTTCCTCACGGGCGCCGCCCATGCCCAACGCGGGCACCGGGTCGGCCTTGCGGGACAAACGCTCGCAGACGCGCAGGAGGGCTTCGGCGTAGGCGCGTCGCGACGCCGGCAGCGTCGCGACCACCCAGGCGTCGCAGGCCAACTCCGCCGACCGGCCGAGCCGGCGGCGCGCCAGCCAAAACACCGGGTTCCACCACCACAGGCAACTCGCGACGAGTTGCAGCCAGCCGACCCAGTGGTCGCGCCGGCGCAGGTGCGCCAGCTCATGGACCGTCGCCGCGCGCCGGCTCGCGTCGGGCAAGCCTTCGAGCAGTTCGGCGGGCCAGACGAGCCGCGCCCGTCCGAACCCCCACACGACCGGCGACGCCAACCCGCCGAGGACGCGGACCGGAGGCGGCCGCATTCCCAGCAGCGCCGCCAGTTCGGCGACTTCCTCGGTCAGCCACGCCGGCGCCGCCGCGCCGCACGCCACCCGCCGCCGGAAGCGGACCAGTCGCGCGCCCTGAAGCAGGGCCATGACCCCCGCGCCGGCCAGCCACAGCCGGACGACGGCCGCGCCGACGGTCTCCCGGCGCGGCGACGAGACGACTTCCGCCGGTTCGACAAGAGGAGCCGCCTCGACCGGCACGGCGGCCTCGACGGGCTCGCCGGCCTCGTCGCGCGCGGCGAAGACGGGCGTCTCGTCCTCGACGGGCGTCGGCGGTTCCACGTCGACGACGACGAACGGCGCGGGCGGGGCGAGCGGCCAGGGCCAGCGCAGCAGGGGCGGCGTCAGCAGCTTGAGCAGCACCAGCAGCCACAGGGCGTGGCAGACGGCGGGGCGGAAGCGCCGGGCTCGGCACAACAGCGCCACGCCGCCGGCCAACAGCGCCGCCGCGACGGCGTTCTCGATCAGCCACAAGAGCATCGGGTCGGTCCTCGGGGGCGACGGCCGGTCAGGCGTCGGACGGCCCCGCCAACTCGTCGAGTCGGCGGCGGAGTTGATCGATCTCCTCGGGCGTCAACCGCCGCCCGTCGACGAGGGCGTTGAGCAGCGGCGTCGCCGTCCCCTCGCACAGGTCGTCGGCCAGGTCGCGGAGCCGGCGGCGCAGCAGCCCGTCGCGCGACACCGCCGCCTCGAAGACGTGGGCGACGCCGCGCTTGTCGCTGCGCACATGCCCCTTCGCTTCGAGGCGCGACAGCAGCGTCTGCACCGTCGTGTGGGCGTAGCGCCGCCCGCGCCGGTGCAGCACCGCGTTGACCTCGCGCACCGTCGCGGGGCCGTGCTCCCAGAGCACCTTCAGGACGTCCAGTTCCGTCTCACTGATCGGCGGTTGACGTGCGGCCACGGTCGCGGTCCTCCTACAACGTGTAGGGGAGATCCTACTACAACGTGTCGGAGGATGTCAAGGAGAAAATCCGGCGGAATGACAACCCGCGCTTAACTTGCCCTCGCGTCTCCCTTGCCTCCGCCGGCCCCGGCCAGGTATCATTTCGGTGTTCGGCCGCGCCCCGACGGGGCCGGTCCCACGAGTTCGGGGAGTGACACGGCGATGCGCACGCGATCACGGGGCGCCGGCCGCCTCAAACCCTTTCCGCCGTCCCTAGAGCCGCTCGAAGATCGACAACTCCTGTCCGGGGCGAGTGGCTACGCGCCGAGCCCTCCCGACCCCGTCGCCAAACCGGCCGCGTCCGGGACCGCCGCGCCGGCCGACGCCTCGACTCCCTACTACGACGACGGCGACGAGGCAGCCACTTCATCCTCCGCAAGCCAGCCCTACGGCCCCGCGGCCGCCGCGCCGGGTCAAACGTCGGGCGCGGAATCGTATCCCTATCCCTCCTCGAAAGAGACTCAGACGCCGGGATCGTCCACGAATCCGGCCTATGTGACGCCGTCCTACGCCGCGGCGGACGCGGCCCTTCGCAAGGTCGCCGTGGCGGTCTTGTCCTCTCCCCCGCAGGAGAACGTCGCCCCGGCGCGGGCCGAGGCGGTCGCCCCGGCGCCGCGGGCCGGGGGCGGAGAGACGGCGCGGGCTACGGCGCCTGCTCCGGCCGTCGAATCTCATGCGGCCCCCGGAGCCGGGCACGCCCCGTTGGCCGCCGACGAGGAGCCGGTGTTGCCCTCGGCGCGCCACGCGGACGACCCCGCGCTGGTCCTCCCCGGCTCGTCCGACGACGCCGCGCCTCCTCTTCACGCCGGACCCGTCGCGGAGCCGGCGCCCCAACTCGGCGGCGTCCTGGCCGGCGTGTTGCCCGCGAACCTCGCCGCCCTGGAGGCGAGCGCCGACCGCTTCTTCACCAGCCTCCGGAACCTCACCGGCCGCCCCGCCGGCGGCGGCCTGCGCCCCTGGCTGATCCTCGGCTTCCTGGCGACGGGGGCGTATGAAGTCGCCCGCCGGATGCGAGAGAAACCGGCGGCGGCGACTCTTACCGCCCGGCCGTTGCCGCGGACCGAGTCGGCGGGGGACGAAACGCCATGAGCGCCGGGCCGCTCGACCACCTGCTCGAAAAGCTGTGCGGCGGCGACGCCGAGGCCGCCCGCGAGGTCTTCGTCGCCTACGAGCCGTACCTGCGCGTCGTGGTGCGGCGCGCGCTGCCCGAGCCGCTCCGCTCCAAGTTCGATTCGCTGGACGTCGTGCAGTCGGTGTGGGTCGATCTGCTGCGCGGCTTCCGCGAGGCCGGCTGGCGCTTCGCCAACACGACCCAACTCCGCGCCTTCCTGGTCAAGGTGACGCGCAACCGCCTCATCGACCGCCGCCGCCGCTTCGACGCCGCGTCCCGGCGCGAGCGGCCCCTGGGCGAGACCGGCCGCGACCCCGAGCCGTCGTCGCCGCTGCCCCGGCCGAGCGAGGTCGCGCAGGCCGACGACCTGTGGGAGCGCATGCTCGCCCTCAGCCCGCCCGGCCACCATGAGCTGCTGCGCCTGAAGCGGCAGGGGCTGCCCCTGGCCGAGGTCGCCGCCCGCACCGGCCTGCACGAGGGAAGCGTCCGCCGCATCCTGCGCGAGCTGGCGCGCCGGCTCGCGGTCGCGGACACGCCGGACCCGGTGTGAGGTCAAACCATGTCCGCCACCTCGTCCCCGCCCGCGCCCGGCCCCGGCGGCACGAAGCCGAGCACGCTGGTCGAACGCCTCGCCCAGGACATGCGGCGGCGCTGGGCGGCGGGCGAGCGGCCTCTCGTCGAAGAGTACCTCGCCCGGCACCCCCACCTCGGCGCCCGACCCGACGCCGCCGCCGAACTGCTGTACGAGGAAATCAGCCTGCGCGAGGCGCACGGGCAGAAGGTTTCCACGGAGGAGGTTCTGCGCCGCTTCCCGCAGTGGGAGGCTCCCTTGCGCGTGCTGCTCGACTGCCACCGGCTCCTGGGAGCCGATGGGGCGGCGCCGCGTTTTCCGGAGAAGGGCGAGGCGCTGGGCGGCTTTCTCCTGCGGGCCGAGTTGGGGCGCGGGGCGCGCGGCCGGGTGTTCCTTGCGGCGCAGAGCGCGCTGGCCGACCGGCCCGTCGTGCTGAAGTTGGTGCCGCGCGGCGGCGACGAGCACCTGTCGCTGGCCCGGCTGCAACACAGTCACATCGTACCCCTTTACTCCGTGGAAGACGACCCGGCGCGCGGCCTGCGGGCGCTGTGCATGCCGTACTTCGGCGGGACGACCCTGGCCCGGCTGCTGGAGGCCCTGGGCGGACTGCCCCCCGGGCGGCGCGCCGGGGCCGACGTCCGCGCCGCCCTGGCTCGGATGGCCGACGCCGCGCCGGCGCGGCGGGGACACTTTCTCGCCGACCTTTCTTACACGGCGACGGTCTGCCGAATCGGGTTTTGCTTGGCCGACGCGCTGCACTACGCCCACGAGCGCGGCCTGGTCCACTTCGACGTGAAGCCCTCCAACGTGCTGGTGGCGGCGGACGGGACGCCGATGCTCCTCGACTTTCACCTGGCCCGCGGCCCGATCGGGGAAGGCGGCCCCGCCCCCGACCAAACGGGAGGCACGCCGGGCTACATGGCCCCGGAGCAGTGGCTCGCCTTCGACGCCGTCCGCGCGGGGCGCGACGTCGAGGCCGCCGTGGACGGCCGCGCCGACCTCTACGCGCTCGGGGTGGTACTCTACGAGGCGCTCGCCGGGGCGCTCCCCTCCGGCCCGGCGGCGCCCGCCCGAGCCCTCCGGCGCGCCAACCCCGAGGTTTCGCCCGGCCTGGCGGCGGTCGTCGCCCGCTGTCTGGCCGCGCGCCCGGAGCGGCGTTACCCGGACGGCGCCGCCCTCGCCGACGACCTGCGCCGCCACCTCGCCCACTTGCCCCTTCGAGGAGTGCCCAACCGCGCCGACGAATTGTTGCGCAAGTGGCGCCGCCGCCGGCCGTTCGCCGCGCCGGTCCTCGCCCTGCTCGTGCTGCTGGCGTGTACCGTCGGGGCCGGGTACACCTACATCCGCCACAAGGCGCGGGAGGCCCTGGACGGGGGTGGCGAGGCGGCGGCGCGGAAGCAGTACGACGTCGCCATCGCCGACCTCAAGGGGGGGTTAAGCCTCGCCGAAGGCGTCCCCTTCCTCGACGACCTGCGCCGCGAGATGAGCGTCCTCCTACGCCGCGCCGAACTGGCGCGGACCGCCGCGGAATTGCACGCCTGCGCCGAGCAGATACGGGCTCTGGAAGGCGGCGAGCCGCCGCCCGCGCGCCAGGCGCGGTTCGTCGAAAGGCGCTGCCGCGCCTTCTGGGAGAAGCGCGCCGTGATCGCGGAGAACCTGGGCGCCGACCCGCAGGCGCGGGCCGACATGCTCGACCTGGCGATCATCTGGGCCGACCTGCGCGTGCGCCTCGCCGAGCCGGAAGGGAAGGCGACGGCTCGCGAGGCGGCGCTGGCGACCCTCGGGCAGGCAGAGGCCCTGTTCGGCTCGAGCCGCGCGCTGGGCCGGGAGTATCAAGTACACGCCCTGGCCTTGGGGAACCCGGACAAGGCCCTCATGGCGGAGCGGCGCGGGGCCGCGCGCGAGCCGAACAGCGCCTGGGAGCACCAGGCCCTCGGCCGCGCGCTGCTGCGCGCCGGCGACTGGGACCGGGCGGAGGCCGAGTTCGATCGCGCCCTCGCCCTGCGCCCGCAGGACCTCTGGCCGCACTTCTACAAGGGCCGCTGCGCCCTCCGCGCCGGCCGGCTCGACGAAGCGCTCGCCGCCTTCACCGCCTGCGCGGCGCTGGCCCCGGAGAGCGCCTGGTGCTTCCACAATCGCGCCCTGACGCACGCCGCGCTCGGCCGCCCCGACCGCGCCCTCGCCGACTACGACCGCGCCCTGCAGCTCAACCCGGCCCTCGCCGACGCCGCCCTCAACCGCGGCATGTTGCACTACGGCGAGCGACGTTACCACGAAGCGCTTGCCGACCTCGACCGGGCGCGCGTGAACGGCGCCGCCCCCGCCGCCGTCGCCTACGACCTCGCCCTCGTGCATCAGGCGTTAGGCGACCGCGACGCCGCCCGCGCCGAGCTGCGCCAGGCCCTCGGCCACGACCCCGACCACCGCGAGGCTCGCACCCTCCTCGAACGTCTCGACGAAAAACGCTGACAGGTCCGTGTTCACGACCGCTCTGCTGCCGCCGGTCGGGTCCGGTCATAGGGTGTTACTGAGTCCCGCGCCGTCAATGCGCCTCGGTCGCCGTGAAGGGAAAAAGAGCCGAGTGCGCCGCCCGCCGTCAGCGCGGGCACGCCCTGCCTGTCCCTTTCTGACACCATCCGGGATCTTTCCCGGCCCCGCCGCGCGGGTACAATAGAGATCGGGCGGCGACGCGGCGGAAGGCCTGTCGCAAATTGAGAATGAGGAATTGAGAATTGAGAAGGTACAAGGGAGATCGGGCGGCGACGTCGCGGGAGGCTCGCGCGCCCCGCGCGGACAGGTTCGGGGGCGGAAAAGAGAAGCATGTGTCGGGAACGACTCACAGGCGCTCACGACTCACACCCCCACGAAAAGCCCGGAAAAGGCAGGGAAAAGGGGCGCGGCGGGGTGTGAGTCGGGGTGTGAGTCGGCGTGAGTCGCTTGCCGCGGCCGCCGTCCCCGCGATTGAGGACCTCGTCTGACCCGTTGGGCAGGCGTGGTAGGACGGTTCTTCGCGCCGAATTTTCGCCGCGCCTTCGGCCGTGCCGAAACGACACGTCCTCGGCGGACGCCGAAAGCGCCTTCGCTACAATAATCCGGGTGAGGAGATCGATCCCGCCGCGGAGACGCGCTCGTGGCCAAGAAGAAGCACAAGCCCCCTCATCCCCCGGCCGCGTCGGACTTGCGCCCGCGCGTCGAGCGGGCCTCCCGCGAGGGGCGCTTCCAGCAGGCCCTGGAACTGGCCAAGCAACTCTTCAAGTACGAGCCGACGCCCGAGAACCGCGAACGGCTCCGCCAGACCTACCTCGGCCGCGCCCGCCAGCTGCGCACGACCGGCTACGCCCGCGACGCCGTCACCGTCCTCGACGTCGCCTTGCAGCTCGAAGGCGCCGACGCCGCCTGCCTCCAACAAATCGCCCAGGAATTCGCCCTGAACGGTGAGGCGAGCCGGGCGCTGGCGCTGACCGACCGCCTGCCGCCCGACTCCGCCGACCGCTCCCGCGTCCTCGCCCAGGTCGCCGACGCCGCGGTGCGGCAAGGCGTCGCCGGCAGGGCGAGCCTGCCCGCCGAGTTGCACGCCGACTTCGACCGCGTCCTCCAGGCGTCGTCCCAAATCGAGGCCGGCCAGGACGAGCCGGCGCTGGCGACGCTCCAGCCGGTCGGCCTGCGCTCGCCGTTCCTCGAATGGAAGCTGTTCCTGCGCGGCCTGAGCGCCCACTACCGGGGCGACGACGCCCGCGCCGCCGAGAACTGGCAGCGCCTCGGCCCCGAGCGCCTCCCCGCCCGGCTGGCCGCGCCGCTGCGCTTCACCGTCGACGCCGCCTTCGCCGCCGCCCAGGCGCCGGCGCAGCAGAACGCCCTCCGCCAGCAGGCCGACCGCGTCCAGGGGCAAGACCTGTCGCGGCGCCTGCGCGACCTGCAAAAGGTCCTCGCCGAAGCCGGCTCCCTGCCGCGCGCCTTCCGCCTCGCCGAGGACCTACTCCCCGCGCTGCGCCAGCAGGCGCCGCGCCTGGTGCCGCGCCTGGCCTCCTGTTTCTACTGGGCCGTCATCAACAACGGCAACGGCGAGGAGGAGGACGAGAAGCGTTACCGCCGCGCCTTTGGCCCGCCGCCGGACGACGCCGCCTTCGCGCGGCTGCGCGCCCTCGTCTCCGAGCACGAGGGCTACCTGGAAGACGCGCACGCGGCCTGGCAGGAGTACGAGCGCGGGGTGGCCGCCAACCCGTCGGCGTGGCCCGGCGGCCAGGCGGCGCGCGTCCGCGCCCTCGTCTGGAAGCACATGGGCCTCAACGCCCTCGCCGTGCCCGAAGTCGACGACAGCACCCTGCCGCCGTTCCTGCGCGACCACCCCAACAAGCCCCGGCCGCTCAAGCCGTCCGCCGAGGACTGCTTCAAGAAGAGTCTCGACCTCGCCCCCGACCAGGTCGACACGCACGACGAGCTGGTGCGCCTCTATTTGGGGAAAGACCAGCCGAAAAAGGCGGAAAAGGCGGCGCGCGACCTCCTCGCGCGCTTCCCCGCCCACGTCCCGACGCTGGGACGGCTGGCGGACCTGCGCGTCAAGGCCCAGGACTATCCCGAGGGGATTACGCTGTTGGAGCAGGCGCTGCGGGCCGACCCGCTCGACCGCCGCCTGCGCACCGGCCTCGCGACCGCCCGCCTGTTCCAGGCACGCGCCCACGCCGAGGCCGGCCGCTTCGACGACGCCCGCGCCGAGTTCCGCGCCGCCCTGTCGGTCGGCGGCGAGGAAAGTGGCTCCGTCTACTGCAAGATGGCGGCGTGCGAGTTCAAGGCCGGCGACGCGCCCAAGGCCGAGGAGTACCTGGACAAGGCCGTCGCCGCCGCGGCGGGCAGCCGCCTGAGCGTCGCTTACAGCATGGTCATCGAGGCGACCCGCCTCCGCCTGCCGCCCAAGCTGAAGGCGCGCTTCAACAAGGAGTTCAACGACCTGCTCGGCCAACCGCCCGACGCCGCGAGCGCCGCCCTCATCGCCGAAAACGCCGCCGCGCACCAGTCGGCCGGCGTCACCTACCACGGGCAGAAGACGCACGAAAAAAAGGTTCTCGCCTATCTCAAGAAGGCCGTCGGCCTCGACATGAGTGAAGGGCAACTCGACAAGACGTGTCGGGCTCTGCTGGCGCTGAAGGCGCCGCCGGCGTTGGTCCGCGAGTACGCCGCGGGCGGGCAGCGCCGCTTCCCGAACAACCCCTATTTCCTCCTGTGGGAGGTGGAGACCTACGTCGCCAAAGGGGTGCGCGGCGTCGCGCTGTACCGCGCCCGGGCCCTGCTGGAGAACGCGCGCCGCCTCGTCGCCGCGCTGCCGCCCGGCTCCGAGAAGGAGCGGTTGCAAGAGATGATCCGCAGCCGCGAGGAGATGATGGCGGTCGTGTCGCCGTTCGGCGGGCTCGGCGGCTTCATGGACGCCTTCGAGAATATGTTCGGCGACGACGACGGCGGCGGCTGGTGACCGCTTGCGGAGGACTCCATGACCGACCCCTACGAAGTGCTGGGCCTGTCGCCGGACAGCGACGACGAGGCGATCCGGCGGCGCTACCTCGAGCTGGTGCGCCAGTTCTCGCCGGAGCACCACCCCGAGAAATTCGCCGCCGTGCGCGCCGCCTACGAGCAGCTGCGCGACCTGAACACGCGGCTGCGCATCCGCCTGTTCGAGGCCGGGCGCCGCGAGAACGTGGAATCGATCATCGAGGAGTTGAAATGTCGGACGCCGCGCCGCCGGGTGCCCCTGAAGGACTTGATCGCGGCCGTCCTGCGGCCCTGACGCCGGGCGGCGTCGACGCCGTCCTCGACGACTTCCGCGCCTGGCTGCGCGAGGCCGTCGCCCGCGGCGAGGCCGCCCCGGCCGCCGCGCCGGACGAGGCGCCCATCGATTTGCACACTCTGCTCGCGCAGTTCCTCGCCCTGCGCCACGAGGTCCACCTCCAGACGCGCGCCGCCCGTACCCAACAGGAGCAGAACGCCCTGGCCCTGGAACAACTCTCCGGGGCGCTCGACGCCTTGCGCCAAAGCCAGGCGCGGGCTCGGGAGGCCGGCGAGCAAGAGCGCGACGAGGCGGTGCGGCCTTTGCTCAAGACGCTCGTCGACGTTTACGACGCTCTCGCCCTGGCCGGGCGCGAGGTCAAGCGCGTCCGGGACGCGCTGCCGCCGGACGCGACGTCGCCAGACGCGGCGCCCGCGCGCCTCGACGTGCCGGAGCCGCCCGCCGCGTCGTTCTGGGGGCGCCTGTTCGGCCTCGACCGCACGGCGCGCTGGCAGCAGGAGACGGTCGCCTCCCTCACGCGGGCCTTGTCCGAGGGGCGTTCACCCCGCACGGACGCCGCTTCCGAGCCGCCGTCGGAGCGCGTCGGGCAGGTGCTCGCGTCGGTCGTCGCCGGGTATACAATGAGCTTGCAGAGGGTGGAACGCGCTTTGCAACAGCACGGCCTGGAGCCGATCGAGGCCGTCGGGCGGCCGTTCGACCCGGAGTTCATGGAAGTCGTTGAAGCGGTCTCGGACAGCGGCTGTCCCTCGGGCGAGGTGCTCGGCGAGGTGCGCCGCGGTTACTTGTGGCGCGGCCGCGTATTCCGCTACGCGCAGGTGCGCGTCGCGAAGTCCTGAATCGCCGCTCGCGGCTTCGCAACCGTGCGAAGCCGCGAGCGGCTCTCTATGGCGGAGTTCGTCTCATGCCCCCGTTGAACCTCCCCGCCGGGGAACCCATCGTCGGCATCGACCTCGGCACGACCAACAGCGAAGTGGCCCTCGTCGGCGCCGAGGGCCAGCCGCACGTCTTCGAGGAGGACGGCGACCCCATATTGCCGTCGTTCGTCGGCCTGGCGGACGACGGCCGCCTCCTCGTCGGCCAGGCGGCGAAGAACCAGTGGGTTCTCGCCCCCGAGCGCACCGTCAAGTCGATCAAGCGCAAGATGGGCCAGGACGTGAAGGTCAAACTCGGCGAGCAGGAGTACCGGCCGCAGGAGATCTCGGCCATGATCCTGCGCGCCCTCAAGGAGCGCGCCCAGGCTCAAATTGGCCTCCCGGTCAGCAAGGCGGTCATCACCGTCCCCGCCTACTTCAACGACGCCCAGCGGCAGGCGACGCGCGAGGCCGGCGAGTTGGCCGGGCTCGAAGTCGTGCGCATCCTCAACGAGCCGACCGCCGCCTCGCTCTGCTACGACCCGAGCCACACCGAGTTGCGCCGCCTGCTCGTCTACGACCTCGGCGGCGGCACCTTCGACGTTTCCGTCGTCCAGTCGCAGGAGGGCGTCGTCGAGGTGCTGTCGAGCCACGGCGACACGCAGCTCGGCGGCGACGACTTCGACGACCTGCTCCTGAAGCACCTGTGCGACAAGTTCCAGGAAGAACACGGCGTCGACCTGCGCGCCAACCTGGTGGCGCACGCGCGCGTCCTCCGCGCCGCCGAGGCCGCCAAGCGCCACCTGTCCGCGCACCCCTTTGCCAAGGTCGAGGAGGAGTTCATCGCCGAGAAGGACGGCGCGGCGCTGCACCTGACGCGGGAAGTCACTCGCGAGGAGTACGAGGAGTTGATTCGTCCGCTGATGGACCGGACGATGGACAGCGTCCGCCGCGCCCTGGAGGACGCCCACCTGCTGCCGACGAACATCGACAAGGTGGTCCTCGTCGGCGGCAGCACGCGGACGCCGCTGGTGAGCCGGCTGCTGGAAGAGCGCCTCGGCCAGGAGCCGCACCAGGAGGTCAATCCCGACCTGGTGGTGGCGATGGGCGCGTCGGTGCAGGCGGCGATCATCGCGGGGCGGGACGTCGGCGCGGTGCTGGTGGACATCACGCCGCACTCGCTGGGCATCAAGTGCCTGGGCGACCGGCGCGGCTACGAGTTCCCGTTCCAGTTCGCGCCGATCATCCACCGCAACACGCCGCTGCCGGCGTCGCGCAGCGAGGTGTTCCACACGGTCTACGACAACCAGCGCGAGGTCGAGATCGACGTCTACCAGGGCGAGAGCGACGACGTCCGCGACAACTACCGCGTCGGCCGCTTCATGATCCAGGGGCTGGCGCCGGTGCCGGCGGGCAACCAACTGCTGGTGCAGCTCGACCTGAACCTCGACGGCATGTTGAAGGTGTCGGCGCGTGAGCGGGCCACGGGCCTGCAGAAGCAGGTGACGATCGAGAACGCCTTCGCCACCTACGAGCGCGAGGAGCGCGACGCCGCCCGCGAGCGGCTCCAGGATCTGTGGGACGAGGCCGGCGCGGACGACCTCGGCCCGGAGGACGAGAGCGACGTCATCGAAGGCGCCGTCGCGGCCGAGGAACTACCGAGCCTGGTTCCCGGCCCGCGCGAGGGCCAGCGCGAGGCGGTGCAGGCGCGGGCGCTGCTGGAGAAGGCGGAACGCCTCATCGAGCGCGCCGCGGCGGAGGATCGCGCCGACCTGGAGCGCCTCATGGAGAAGGTGCGGACGGCGCTGACGGATCGGCAGTGGGACAAGGTGCATTCGGCGAGCAACGAACTGGCCGACGTCCTCTTTTACCTGGAGGACACGTGAGCGAGGCGATCACGTGCCCCGTCTGCCGGGCGGGCAACGACAAGGGGCCGGCGTGCCGCCGCTGCAAGGCGGACTTGTCGCTGTTGTTTCAGCTGAGGGGCCAGCGCGAGCGGGCGCTGGCGGCAGCGTACCGCGAGGCGGCTCGGGGACGTTGGGGCCGCGCGCTCGACGTCGCGCTCGGCGCCGAGGCGCTGCGCGGCGGCGAGGACGTGCGCCGGTTGTTAGCGCTGGGCTGCCTGATGCGCCGCGACTTCGCGCGGGCGTGGGGGTGGTACGCGGCACGGACGAACAGCGCCTCGCTCGATCCCGCCTGAGGCGAGGCGGGCGCTGTCCGCGCCCCGGCTACTTGTCCCCGGCCTTGTTGACGTCGGACTTGAGCTTCTCGAACCCCTCCTCGGTGGCGTCCTCGATCTCTTTCTGCTTGGCGTCGAGGTCCTTCTCCTTCTTGGCCAGGTCTTCGACCTCCTTCTCGTGGCGAGCCTTCTCCTCCCCCGCGAGGTCTTTGCCCTTGTCCTTCAGGTGCGCGAGCCGCTCCCTCACCGCCTTGGCCTTCTCGGCGGCGAGCTTCTTGAGATCGGCCTTATCTTGCTTGAACTTGTCGAGGTTGACGTTGACGCTGAGCTGGCGCTGGCCGTCCTCCTTCTTGGCGCCGAACTCGAACCAGCCTTGCCAGATGCCGAGGGCCAAGACGGCGACGGCGAGGGCGGCGATACCGACGAGCAAATTCTTCACGGGATGACCTCGGCGGGCAACAGGGTGACTTGGAGTGAGGATTAGAGTAGGCGAAAAGGATTCGTTTGTCCAGAGCGGGAGTCGGGGAGGGACGTTCGCCCCCGTTCTCCTCCACACACGTCGTGTGACGGAGGCGTCGTCTCCCCTCCCCGCTCGCGCTCTACCGGGCGGCCGGTTTCCCGAGATGAATGAAGAATGTTGGTCAGCCGTCCCGGACAGGATTCGCTCGTAACGCAGATGGCGTGCCGTCGGCGCCTTCGCCTCGGGCGGGGGAGAGGCATCGCCTTCGTAAGGTCATCCGTGTCACTGATTTGGAGAGCGCCGAGAGGGCCGCGATTCTTGCCGCGGCGTCTCGCTTCGCCTCGGCGGCGCCTTGCCACCGACCGCCAGACCGCGCAAGAACCAATCGGCCGCGCAATGAGGCGGCGGAAATCTCGCCGATCTCGCCGCCCTGCCCGAAACTTTCCGCGCGCGGGGGACGACACGCACCGCCTCATCGTCGCGGCACTTCTGACGGCGCGTGGGGTCGCTGAGCCGTCATCCATCCGCCAGGGAAACCACAAGGCGCTTCCCGACGGCCTCCGCGTAGCGCGCGAGGGTCTCCACGGTAGGGTTGGGGCGCTGCCCGGTCTCGAGCTTCGAGAGCGCCGACCGATCCATGCCGGTCAGCCGGGTCAGATCCGCCAGACTGAGTCCCTTCTCCTCCCGCGCGGCCTTCAGCTGCCGCAGGAGATCCTGGAGCTGGTCGATCGCCGCGCTCCGCTCATGGTGGCGGGCGATCAGATCGGGCAATTCCTCGGCGACCTGATCGCGGATGGCCGCGTACTTCGCGACTTCCTCGGGGGTGAGCCGCCGGTCGCGGACGACGCGATTGAAGGTCATGGCCGGTCTCCTGCCGTGTGGTATTAGAATACCACGCCGCTACACGGAGGGTCAAGTGCCGGAACCTCCTTCGCAAGCGGGGGTTTGAAGAGAAGACCGGCGTGGTCCCGGCCGTGTCTCTTTGGTCGATTTGCCGGCCTCTCCCGGCCGTGTTAGGGTTGGTGAATCCCGAGTTGCCGTCGGCGACTCGACTCGGTTCTCGCAGGAGTTGCCGTAATGTCTTATCCTGCAACGACATGGCGCGGCCTGTCCGTCCTCGCCACCCTCGCCCTGCTCGGCGCCGCCCACGCGGAGCCGCCCCAGAAGAAGCCCTTCGACAGAAAAGCCCCCGTCCGCACCGCGGCCGCGCCGGCCCCCGTGCCGCGCGCCAGCCTCCTCAAGAGCGACGCCTGGAAGAACGTTCCCCTCACGCCCGCCCAGCCCGGCGAGATCGACGCCCTCGTCCTCAAGGAGTTGAAGGCGACGGGCGTCACGCCGGCGGCGCGGACCACCGACGAACAATTCGTCCGCCGCGTCACGCTCGACCTCACCGGCGAACTGCCCGTGCCCGCCGATGTCGCCGAGTTCGTCGCCGACAAGAATCCGGACAAGCGAGCCAAGCTGATCGACAAGCTCCTGGCGAGCGACGAGTACGCCCGCCACTGGGCGCGCTACTGGCGCGACGTCATCGCCACCAAGCTGTCGGATCGGCGCGGCATGGCGCTGGCCCACTCGTTCGAGGTGTGGATGACCGAGCAGCTCAAGAAGAACAAGAGTTGGGGCGAAATCGCCCGCGCCATGCTCACCGCCTCGGGGACCGGCTCCTACGAAGACGACGGCAAGAACGGCGCCCTCTTCTTCCTCCTGTCGCGCGTCGGCACCGACGCGGCCAACGAGCGCGCCGCCGAGACGTCGCGCGTCTTCCTCGGCATTCAGATCCAGTGCGCCCAGTGCCACGACCACCCCAGCGACGTCTGGAAGCGGCCGCAGTTCCACGAGCTGGCCGGCTACTTCGCCCGCCTCCGCGAGCGCCCCGTCCGCGACGGGCAGCGCCTCGTCGGCTACCAACTCGTCTCGCTGCCGCGCGGCGAACACCAGATGCCGTCCAAGGACGACCCGAAAAGGGGTAGCGTGATCAACCCGCGCTTCCTCGACGGCACGGCGCCGCGCCCCGGCCTCGACGACGTCGAGCGGCGCAAGTCGCTCGCCGACGCCGTCGTCGCCAAGGGCAACTACTGGTTCTCCGGCGCCTACGTCAACCGCGTCTGGGGCGAGTTGATGGGCCAGTCGTTCACCGCGCCGGTCGACGACATGGGGCCGCAAAAGGAGGTCGTTTTCCCCGAAGTGCTGACGCGCCTCGCCGCCTCGTTCCGCGCCACCGACTACGACGTCAAGGCGCTGTTCCGCGCCGTCCTCAACAGCGAAACCTACCAGCGTCAGATCCGCCTCGGCGAGTCGACCGACGAACACCTGCACTTCGCGGCGGCGTACCCGTCGCGGTTGCGGGCCGACGCCCTGTGGGACTCGCTCGTCGGCGTGCTGGGCGCCCTGAGCCGCCCCGGCGAGGCCGACCGCGTCGGGCCGGGGCCGCTCGGGATGCGCCGCTTCGGCCTGGAGGGCGCCTTCAAGGAGGAGTTCCGCTTCGACCCGTCGCTCAAGGCCGACGAGGTCGAGGACAGCATCCCGCAGGCGCTCATTTTGATGAACAACCCGCAGATCCAGCAGAAGATCCGGGCGTCGGGCGACAACCTCCTGGGGCGGATCATGAAGTCGTATCCGAAGGACGACGACGCCCTGCGCATGATCTACCTGCGCACGCTGGCGCGCAAGCCGACGGACCGCGAGATGCAGAAGTGCCGCGCCTACGTTACGAGCGCCGGCGGCCGCGCGGAGGCGTTCGAGGATATTCTTTGGGCGCTGATCAATTCGACGGAATTCCAGACCAAACGATGACACAGGCCGCTTGCGGCTTCGCAACCCGTGCGAAGCCGCGAGCGGCAGGAGTGACCCAATGCCCCTTCAACCCCTAATGCACGTCCAGACCAGCGCCGTCGGCGTCGTCAGCCGCCGCGGCTTCCTGCGCACCATCGCGGCCGGCGCCGGCGCCGGCCTCCTCGGCTGGAAGGACGCCGTCACGCTGCACGCCGACGAGTTGCGCAGGCAGGGCATGGCCTGCATCCTTCTCTTCATGCGTGGCGGGCCGAGCCAGTTCGAGACGTTCGACCCCAAGCCCGGCGTGGCCAACGGCGGCCCCACGAAGGCCATCCCGACCGCCGCGAGCGGCGTCCACGTCGCCGAGGGCTGGGAGAAGACCGCGCAGGCGATGAAGGACATCGCCCTCATCCGCTCCATGACCAGCAAGGAGGGCGAGCACCAGCGGGCCGTCTACCAGATGCACACCGGCTACGTCCCGCTCGCCAGCCTGAAGTACCCCAGCCTCGGCGCCGTCGTGGCGTCGGAGCTGGCGCCGAAGGAGTTCGACCTGCCGCACTTCGTCAGCGTCGGCGGCGCGCGGGCGAACACGGTCGGTAGCGGCTTCCTCGGCATGCAGTACGCGCCGTTCGTCGTCGGCAACCCGCAGCAGATGCCGACGAACGTCGAACTGCCCGGCGGCGTCGCCGGCGGCCGCTTCCAGCGTCGCCTCGGCCTGCTGGAGGACCTCGAACAGGACTTCGCCGACGCCGGCGGCAAGCCTCGCGTCGAGGAGCACAAGGCGGTCTACGAGAGCGCCGCCCAGATGATCCTCAGCCCGCGCCTCAAGGCGTTCGACGTGTCTCAGGAAAAGGACGCGGTGCGCGACCGCTACGGCCGCACGCCCTTCGGCCAAGGCTGCCTGCTGGCTCGGCGCCTCGTCGAGGCCGGCGTGACCTTCGTCGAGGTCGAGTCGAACGGCTGGGACACGCACCTGGATAACTTTACGCGGGTTAAGTCGCTCGCGGAAGGCGTCGATCCGGGCTTCGCGGCGCTGGTCGGCGACCTGCGCGAGCGCGGTATGCTCGACCGCACGCTCGTCGTCTGGATGGGCGAGTTCGGCCGCACGCCGCGCGTCAACGCTAACACGGGCCGCGACCACTACCCGCGCGCGTTCAACGTCGCCCTGGCCGGGGCGGGGGTGAAGGGCGGCCGCGTCGTCGGGGCGACCGGCGCCGACGGCGCCGACGTCAAGGAGCGGCCGGTGACGGTCGCCGACCTGTTCTGCACCTTCTGCCAGGCGCTGAAGATCAACCCGCGCAAGGAGAACATCGGCACGCTCAACCGGCCGATCAAGATCGTCGACGGCGGGCAGTCGGTGAAGGAACTGTTCGCGTAACAAACCGAGCCACTTTTCTCGCGCGCCCGGCGACCACGTTCGCCGGGCGTTTCCTTGCGCCCCTGGAGGGGTTAGAATCACCGCCACGCGGCGAGGCGCGGCGCCTCCCGGCACGTCCGACGGGTCGCGGTTGCGAGGGGTTCGCGATGGGCAAAGTCACCGGCGGAATACTCCTGGCGCTCGCCGCCTTCCTGGCGGGCGGCGCGGCGGCGGCGCAGGCGCCGAAGGAGCGGACGACGCTCAAGAGGCATCACGAAGAGATTTTGTCCGTCGCGTTCTCGCCCGACGGTACGCTGCTGGCCTCGGGCGGCGGCAAGGGGAGTGGCGGCGAGGTGAAGCTGTGGGACGTCGCGAAGGGGATCGAAGCGCCCGCCTTCAAGGGGGCGAACGTCTGGGCCTTCGGCGTCGCCTTCGCGCCCGACGGCAAGACCCTGGCCGTCTGCGGCTCGACGGGCAGCGGCGAAAAGGGCAAACACTCGGTCAAGTTTTTCGACCCGACCGGGGTCAAGAAGGCGGTCAGCCGGGAGTTGACCGCGCCGGCGACCGCCCTCGCCTACGGCGGCGACGGCAAGCTCCTCGCCCTGGCGTGCGGCGACAAAATGGTGCGCGTCTGGGGTATTGCCGGCAAGACGCCGAAAGCGGCCTTCAAAGGCGATCACTCCGACATTGTCCTCGCGGTGGCGTTCCGCCCGGACGGCAAGACCCTGGCGTCCGCCGGCCACGACAAGAGTATTCGACTCTGGGACGTGGAGTCGGGCCTGGCGAAGTCGGTCCTCAAGGGGCACGCCGAGTACGTGCGCGGGCTGGCCTATTCGCCGGACGGTAAGGCGCTCGCCTCCGCGGGCGGCGACAGGACGGTGCGCCTGTGGGACGCCGAGACCGGCAAGCCGAAGTCCGTCCTCAAGCACCGCGACGTCGTCACGAGCGTCGCCTTCGCGCCGGACGGCAAGACGCTGGCCGCCGCCGTCCCCGGCGCCGGCAAGGTGATCCTCTGGGACGCGGCCACGGGGCGGGAGAAGGCCGAGGTGAAGGCGGCGGCGCGGCCCACCTGCGTGGCCATCTCTCCCGACGGCAAGACGCTGGCCGCCGGCACGTCGGACGGCACCGTGATCCTGTGGGATCTGCCGGCGGGCAAGTGAGGGTCCGACGCCCCTTTCTCCCCTCCCCAAAGGGGAGAGGGGAGGCAATCCGGGAAAAAGTGAAAGCGCCGCCGCCGATCCCGGCTCATCTCTTCAGACGCCCGTGAGAACCAACCCCGCATGAACGGCCGATCACTCAACGGCTTGATGGACTTGCTGCGCCGCGCCGCCGCGCGCCAGGAGACGGTCACCCTCACCGACGCCGAGTTGCTGCTGCGCTTTGCCCGGCAGCGCGACGAGGGCGCCTTCGAGTTGCTCGTCTGGCGGCACGGGCCGATGGTCCACAACGTCTGCCGCCGCGTCCTGCGCGACGCCCACGCCGCCGAGGACGCCTTCCAGGCCACGTTCCTGACGCTGGTCCGCAAGGCCGCGTCGATCGCGCGCCGCGAGTCGCTGCCCGGCTGGCTGTACCGCGTCGCCTACCGGGTGGCCCTGCGGGCACGCGAACGACAAGGACATTGGCGCTCCGGAGACGACCTGCTTCAGGAAGTCGCCGCCCCGGCGGAGGCCGTGTCGGACTGCCGCGAGTGGCTGGCGCTGCTCGACGAGGAGATCGGCCGGTTGCCGGAGAAGTATCGCGTGCCGCTGGTGCTGTGCCACCTGGAGGGCAAGACGCTCGCCGAGGCGGCGCGTCTGCTCGGCTGCCCGCGCGGCACCGTCGCGGTGCAGCTGTCGCGGGCGCGGCAGCGGCTGCGCGGCAGCCTGGCGCGGCGCGGCGTCGCGCTGTCGACGGCCCTGGGCGCGGCGCTGGCGTCGCGCGCCTCGCTGTCGGCGGCGCTGGTCCAGACGACCGTGCGCGCCGTCCTGAGCTACGCCGGCCGCGCGGGTGTCGGTGTCGTTTCGCCCGCCGTGATTTCCCTGACAGAAGGAGTCCTGCAAGCCATGTTCTACGGCAAACTGAAGATGACCGCCGCCGTGCTGCTGGCGACGGCGTTCGTGGGGTCGGGCGCCGGCTGGGTGGCGTTCCGCGCGGGCGAGGCGCGTGGCGCGGCCGTCGCCGCGGACGATGAGGCCGGCGCTAAGGCGGACGAGAAGCCGGCCGCCCAGCGCCGCGAGGCGCCCCCCGCCGGGGCGAAGGAGTTAGAAGAGAAGCGGCGGCGCCGCGAACTCCAGGCGAAGCGGCACGTCGAACTCGGACGCCTGCTGGAGGAGACCGAGGCGCGCTACGAGAAGCAGGAGCAGCAGTGGCTCAAGGAACTGATCGAGGCCCGCGCGCGGGTCATGCAAGGGGAGGAAGAAATCAAGCTCCGGGAGGAGGACCTGGCGCGGAAGCGCGAGGCCCTTCAAAGGCCGGACGAGCCCGGACTCGAGAGGCTTCAAGAGGCTCTTCTCGCCAAGAAGGAACGACTGCGGCAATTGAGGCAGGCGGCCAAGGAGGATACCCCCCAGGTGCAGGCGCTGGCCAAGGAAATCGGAGAATTCGAGGAGAAAATAGCCGCCCGGAAAAGCGACAGCTTGAAGAGGCATGAAGTCGAGGTCAAGGAGTTGACGAGGCTGACCGCCCGCGACCTGCGCGAGCAGCGGCTGGAATTGCTCACCGCCGAGGAACAATTGCGCTCGCTCCGGCGGCGCCAGGAGCGACAGCGCGACGCGGCGCGGCGCGACTTCGAGCACCGGGCCGAGCGCGCCCGCCAGATGCAAGAGATGATCGAAGACGACGAAGGCGTCGCCGCCCCGGTTCGGGCGAACGAGACGGAGCGCAAGATGGATCAACTGTTGCGCGAGCTGGCCGAATTGCGCCGCGAGGTCAAGCGCCTGGCGGAGCGGCGGAAGGACGAGTGAGGGGCGCCGGCTCCGCGGGGCCGGAGGCGCCGGTAGGCGCAGCCCTCGGGCAATATCCGCTCAGACGGCTTCCTCCCAGAAACTTCGCGCCCCGTGGTGGAGGCGCGCCCCGACCTGGCTGATGACCTTCATCGCCAGGAAACAGCCCGCCCGTGCGGCCCGGTCCGCCGGCACGCCGTGAGTGATGCCGTACAGGAAGGCGCCCGCCATCATGTCGCCGGCGCCGGTCAGGTCCTTCGGCTCGCAGGGGAACGCCGGGACGTGGGCCTCCACCCCCTTGTGACGGACGTAACAGCCGTGCGGCCCGTCCG
This sequence comes from Gemmatales bacterium, assembly GCA_038229635.1. Lineage (GTDB taxonomy): Bacteria > Planctomycetota > Planctomycetia > Gemmatales > Gemmataceae > DATFNV01. The sequence goes on along the minus strand of JBBROG010000001.1, from coordinate 44,272 downwards.
TCACCACGACCGAGGGGACCACCGCCTTGAGCCGGGCGTAGGCGTCCGCCGCGCTCGCGGCTCCTCCGGCGGCGGCGCACGCCTCGGTCGCGTTGGCGAACAGCAAGTCGGCCTGGCGCAAGGCGTCGAAGAAGGCGTCGCCGAAGTGCTGGACGACGAACGCCTCCGAGCAGGTGATCGCCACCTTGACGCCGTGCTTTTTCGCCACGCGGATCGCCTCGCGCACCGCCCCCTGGCCCGTGTTCGGGTTGGCGAACAGATAGCCCTCGACGAAAAGCCACCGCGCGTTCTTGATCCGCTCCTCGTCGATGTGGCGCGCGGCCAGGTGGCTGGAGACCGCCAAACAGGTGCGCATGGTCCGCTCGGCGTCCGGCGTGATGACGATCAAGGACGTCCCGGTCGTCTCGCCGACGATCACCGGGTTGCCGATGTCGATGGCCAATTCCTCGAATTCGCCCTGGTAATGCAGTCCATAGCGGTCGTCGCCGACGCAGCCGACGAACGCCGCCCGGCCGCCGAGTTGCGACAGCGCGATCACCGAGTTGGCCACCGAGCCGCCGCTGACCAGGCGCGGCTCGCGGCTGAGGAAGCGGCCCAGCAGTTCCTTCTGCTCGGCCTGCTCGACGAGCCGCATGGTGCCGCGCTCGAAGCCGAGGGCGCGGAACTCCTCGTCGGACAGTTCGAGGAAGATGTCCACGATGGCGTTGCCGAGGCCGCAGACGTCGAATTCGTTCATGGTGCTTTCGTTCCCGTCGGTCGCGAGGCCCCGGCGCGGCCCTCGACGATCGTCACCGTGACGCCTTCCTGGACGACCTTGCCTTCCTGGTTGAGAACCTGCCGCTGCCAGGTGACGACGCCGCGCCGGCCGCGGGCGCGGATCTCCTTCTCGAGAACCTTGGTGCGAACGCGGATCGTGTCGCCGATAAAGATCGGCCCCTTGTACTGCCAGTCGCGGATGGTCAGGAAGGCGAGGGTGCGCATCGGCGGCGCCTGCACCGCCAGGCCGCTGGCGACGGACAGGACGAGCAGGCCGTGGGCGATGGGCCGGCGGAACGGCGTCGTGCGGGCGAACTCGTGGTCGAGGTGGATCGGGTTGAAGTCGCCGCTGAGCCCGGCGAAGTTGACGATGTCCGCTTCCGTGATCGTTCGCCCCAGCGACTCCCACTCCTGCCCCGGCGCGACGTCATCGACGAACAGGTGTTGAGCCGTGAACGCCATGACTCCTCATCTCCTCGGACGGGTCGTGACCCCTTCGGGTAGTGTAGCCACGACGGCCGCTCGCGGCTTTGCAAGAACCATGCGAAGCCGCGAGCAACCCATCACTTCCCCTTGACCCGAATATTCCGAAACGCCACCGGCCCGTGGTCGCCCTGCAGCAGTAGCGGCCCATGTTCCTTCTCCGGCCCGCCCAGCGCCGCCGTCGTCGGTCCCTTCACCTCGACGTTCTCGTGAATGGTCGTGCCGTTGTGGACCACCTTGACGAAGGTCGCGTTCGCCGTCTTCTTGCCGGCGGCGTCGAAGCGCGGCGCCCGAAAGACGACGTCGAACGTCTGCCATTCGCCGGGCGCCTTGCTGGCGTTGGTCCGTGGCGGCGCCGTGTTGTAGATGCCGCCGCAGTCGCCGTACTTCAGTTCCGCGTCCTTCTTGCCGAAGCTGTCGAGGATCTGCACCTCATACTGTCCCTGAAAGTAGACGCCGGAATTGCTCCCCTTGGCGACGTTGAACTCGACGTGCAATTCGCAGTCGCCGTGCGTCGCCTCGGTCATCAGGTCGACGCCGCGGCCGTCGCCGCCGTTGAGGAGGACGCCCGTCCCGGTGAGGCCGGCGAAGCGTTCCGGCATATTGGCGATAAGCCCGGCGCCGCCGACGGCCTGCCACTGGCTCAGCTTCGCGTCGCGGCCGGGGCGCAACTTCCAGCCGTCGAGGTTCTTGCCGTTAAAGAGATCCTTCCCCTTGTCCGCCTTCTTCTCCTCGGCGGCGGCCAGGAGGACGGCGGCGACGAGTAGGGCCGGCGCGACGACGAACGAGCGCATGGTTCGACTCCTTGGCCGCGGTCGCACGCCCGGCTTCAGCTCCCGAGCCGCGCGCCGCTGTCGTCAGGTATATCGCGGGCGGCGCCGGAATCCAGAATCTGGCGTCGCGCGGAGGGCTCTGTTATCCTGAAGCGCACGCGAAAGGAGAACGTCATGATCGAACTCACCGAACAGCAGCGGCGGGAGTTGACCTCGCCCGAGCCCGTGGCGAGAGATCCGGAGACGATGGAGACCTATTTTCTGGTCCGCAAAGACGTCTACGAGCGGCTCAAGCGGCTCCTGGCGCTCGACGACTACGACCCCGATGAGGGAATGGGCTACGTCAACGAGGTCCTGGCGGAGGACGACGCCGGCGACCCTCTCCTGGAAAGTTACCAGCATTACGGGAAACGGACATGACTCGCGGCGACGTCGTACTCGTGCCGTTCCCGTTTCAGGACCGGCCGGGGGAGAAGATCCGGCCGGCGGTGGTGGTACAGAGTGACGCCGAGAATCGGCGACTGGCCAACACGGTCCTGGCGATGGTCACGGGTAACCTTCAGGACGCTGGGCAGCCGACGACGGTCCTCATCGATCCCACCACGGCGGACGGGGCGGGTTCGGGCCTGAGCGGCCCCTCGCTCGTGAAATGCTACAACCTGGCCGCCGTGCGCCAGCGGCGGGTCATTCACGTCCTCGGGCACTTGTCCGACGCGGTCATGCGGCAGGTGAACGACGCCCTCAAGGCGGCGCTGGACGTGCCTTGATTGCGGCAGTGCCGATTGCTGTTGTCCTTGATGAGCGCCACTCTTGTCCCCGGAGAGATCGTGATGACACGTCCCATTCTCCCGGACTCCGACACCGCCCCGTCGCGATGGCGTTGGCGGCGTCTTCTTCTGCTAGGCCTGCTCGTCGTCGCCGGTCTGGCGGCCGGGGGCGGTTGGCTGCTGGTCTCGATGAAGAACCGCCAGTTGCAGGCCGCCCTCGCGGAGGCGGACCAACTTGATCCGGGATGGCGTTTGGAGGACCTCGACGCCAAGCGGCCCGTCATCCCCGACGACGAGAACTCGGCCCTCACCCTCATCGCCGCCTACCAGAAGATGCCGCCGAAATGGCCGGAGTGGGACATCCCTTTACAGCCGCCGGAGTCGTTACCAGACCCCGACGAGGAAGATTTGCCCCCGGCGGAGGCGTTGCCGGCGCCGCGGCAGGAGGAGATTCCGCCGCCGGAACGACTGCCGCCGCCTCGGGAAGAGGACTTTCCTCCCGGCGAAGATCCGGACTTGGGGGAGGGCGAAATGCCGAACGCGAGGGGGAGTGACGACCCGCTCGAGGAGGCGCGCCGCCAATTCGCCGACGCCTTCGGCACGTTGTACCCGCCCGTCCGCTTCAACGAGGAGCAAGAGCGGCGCCTGCGCGCCGAGATGAAGCGCGCCGCGGACGCCCTCGCCGTGGCACGCACGCTCGTCCGACAGCCGCGCGGCCGCCATCCCATCACCGTGTCAATGGACTGGAACAGCACCCTCATCACGACCGTTCAAGACTCCCGTGGCGTCGTCCAGCTCCTCGCGCTCGACGCCCGCCTGCGCGCCCACGACGGCGACCTCGAAGGAGCGCTGGCGTCGTGCCACGCGATCTTCAACGCCGGGTCGTCCCTTCGCGACGAGCCGGCGACGATTTGCATGATCGTGCATATTGTCTTCCGGTCCGTCGCCGTCGCCTTGGTCGAGCGCGTGCTGGCACAGGGCGAAGTCGGCGACGACGCGCTAGCCGCGCTCCAGGGCCGTCTGGAGGAGGAGGCCGCGTTGCCGCTCCTGCTCGTCGCCGTGCGCGGCGAGCGTGCCGGCTGGGACCGCTTCCTGGCCGCCGTCCAAAAAGGAGAATTGAAAGTGTCCGATGTCCGCGATCTCGGGAGTTCCGGCGGCCGGGGGGAGTGGTTCGACGACTACACGCGGTTGCACGTCCCCGGCGCCGTTGCCTCGGCCCGCGCCGTCGTACTGCGAAAGATGAACCAGGCCGTCGAGATCGCCAAGCTGCCTCCGGAGGAACAAAGGGCGCGGATCGACGAATGGGACGCGAGCTTGCGCAAAGAGTCGACTTTGGTGCACTGCCTGTGCCTCGGCTCAATGCTGATCCCCCGGCACGTCTGGAGCGATGGGGCGCGGGCGCGCTGCGCCGCCGTCGGCGTGGCCGTCGAGCGCTACCGCCGCCGACACCGCCGCTGGCCCGACGCGCTGAGCGACCTCACGCCGCAGTTCCTGAAAGCGGTACCGGCCGACCCGTTCGACGGCCAACCGCTCCGCTACCGCAAGGACGAGGAAGGCGCGGTCGTCTACTCGGTTGGCCCGGACGGGAAGGACGACGGCGGCGCCTTCGACAAACTCGACGGGCGCCAGCCCGGCAGCGACCTCGGCTTCCGCCTCTGGGAGCCGGCGCTACGCGGGCAACGCCCCTGATTCGGGCTGTCAGCGCCTGGAAACACGGCCGAGGCTCTGTTATCCTCGGAGGGCACCCGTCACGTCCCGGAGAGATCTTCGATGACCCGGCCGTTCCTCCCCGATTCCGACACCGCCCCCCCGACGACCCGCCGGCGCCGCCTCTTGCTCCTGGCGCTGGTCGTCCTCGCGGCCTTCGTCGCCGGGGGCAGTTGGTTTTTCGTGTCGCTGAAGGACCGCCAGTTGCAGGCGGTCTTCGCGGAGACGGATCGCCTCGACCCCGGCTGGCGGTTGGAAGACCTCGACGCCAAGCGGCCCGTCATCCCCGACGAGGAGAACTCGGCCCTCACCCTGATCGCCGTCGTGAAGAAGATGCCGTCGCGCTGGCCCGAGTGGGACTACCCGCTGACGCAGCCCGAGTTGTTGCCCGACCCGGACGAGGAAGACCTGCCGCCGCCGGAACGACTGCCCTCGCCCGCCGTCGGCGACCTTCCTCCTCTGCCGCGGGTCGTCGAGGCGGGGGGAGACGAGGTCATGATGGGGGGTTGGGGGCCTGGCGGTATGGGTGACCCGGCCGAAGAGGAGCGTCAGAAGTTCACGGAGGCCATGCAAGAACTAAAGCCGCCCGCCCGCTTCACGAAGGAACAGGCCGCCCGCATCCGCGCCGAGATGGCCCGCGCCGCCGACGCCCTGGCGTTGGCGCGCTCCGTGGTGAAGCAGCCGCGCGGCCGCCACCCCGTCACCTGGTCGAAGGACTGGATCGGCACCCTGCTGCCCACCGTCCAAGACACCCGCCAGGTGGCGTATCTCCTCAAACTGGACGCGCAGATGCGCGCCCACGACGGCGACCTCGAAGGCGCCCTGGCGTCGTGTGTCGCCATGCTCAACGCCAGCGCCTCGCTCAGCGACGAACTGTCGCTGATTTGTCAACTGATATGCATCGCCGTCCGGGCCATCGCCGTCGGGCAGATCGAGCGCGTGCTGGCCCAAGGCGAGCCGTCCGTCGCGACGCTGGCCACGCTCCAAGCCCGACTTGAGGAGGAGGCCGAAATCCCGCTCAACCTCGTCGGCATGCGCGGCGAGCGCGCCGGCATGGACCGCCTCATGGAGGCGATTCAAAAGGGCGACATGAAGTTGAATACCCTTAACGGCCTCGGCAGCGGCTCCGGCAACGTGAAGCCGTTCGGCGAACACCTGTTGCTGTACGTCCCCGGCGCCGTGGCCGCGACCCGCGCCGCCATGCTGCGGCGGATGAACGATGTCGTCGAGATCGCGAAACTGCCGGCGGAGCAGCAAGAGCCCCGGCTGAAGGAGTGGGAGGCCAAGCTGAAGCATGAGCCGCTGCTGGTGCGCGAGTTGTGCCCCGCGATCATCAAGGTGTCTACCGCCGGCTGGCGCAGCCAGGCTCAACTCCGCTGTGCCGCCGTCGCCCTGGCCGTCGAGCGCTACCGCCGCACGCACGGCCGCTGGCCGGAGGCGCTGAGCGACCTCGCGCCCGCGTTCCTCAAGGCGGTGCCGGCCGATCCGTTCGACGGCCAGCCGCTGCGCTACCGCAAGGACAAGGAAGGCGTCGTCGTCTACTCCGTCGGCGAAGACCGGAAGGACGACGGCGGCGCCTTCGACACTCTTAATACGCACAAGCCCGACACCGACCTCGGCTTCCGCCTCTGGGAGCCCAACCGGCGCGGGCGACCCCAATGATTGAAGCGGGCGGCGGCTCGATCCGTCACGTCCCGGAGAGCTTTTTCATGGTGAGGCCGTTGTTCCTCGACTCCGAGACCGCCACGCCGAGGCACCGCTGGCGCCGCCTTGTGAGTCATGCGCTGCTCCTCGTCTCGGCCCTCATTGTCGGGGGCGGCTGGCTGTTCGTCGCGGTGATGAATCATCGGTTGAATGCGGTTTTGGCGGAGACGGACCGCCTCGACCCCGGCTGGCGCCTGGAAGACCTTGACGCCAAGAGGCCCGTCATCCCCGATGAGGAGAACTCGGCCCTCACCGTGGCCGCCGCCGTGAGGAAAATGCCGCCGCGCTGGCCCGAGTGGGACTATCCGCTTCCGCAGCTCGAACGACTGCCCCTGCCCGCCGGCGCGGATCTTCCTCCCGAGCCGCCCGGCGAAGGGATGCTCGGCGCCGCGGACGTCGCGGACCCGGCGGAAGAAGCGCGCGGCCAATTCTATACGCGACTGTGCGCGCTCCAGCCGCCCGTCCGGCTCACGACAGAGCAAGCCGACGGCGTCCGCGCCGAGAGGATTCGGGCCGCCGATGCCGTCGCGCTGGCGCGCTCCCTCGTTCATCAGCCGCGCGGCCGGCACCCCGACAGCCGGTCGAAAGACCGAAGCAAGACCGCGTCGTTGATCTTCCAGGACACTCGTCAGGCGGCGCGGCTGCTCCAGTTTGACGCGCTGCTTCGCGCCGCCGACGGCGACCTCGAAAGCGCCCTGGCGTCGTGCGTCGCCATGCTCAACGCCGCCGCCTCGCTGCACGACGAGCCGGCGCTCAACCATCAACAAAACGTCATCGCCGTGCGAGCCCTCGCCGTCGCGCAAATCGAGCGCGTCCTCGCCCAGGGTGAGCCGCCCGTCGCGCCGCTGGCCGCGCTCCAGGCGCGGCTCGCGGAGGAGGCCGAACGGCCCGTGAACCTTGTCGGCACGCGCGGCGAGCGCGCCGACATGGACCGCCTCATGGAGGCCATCCAGAACGGTGACATGACGTTGTCAGAAGCCCACCGCCTCAAGGGCCGCGGCGGTAAGGGACGGGCGATCGACGATCCGTTCCTGTTGTACGTCCCCGGCGCCGTTGCCGCCTCTCGTGCCGCGATGCTGCGGCGGATGAACGAGGCCATCGCGATCATGAAGTCGCCGACGGAGCAGCAGGAGTCGCTTCTGCAAAAGTGGGAAGCCGACGCGATGAACGAGTCGGTCCTGGTTCGCGAACTGTGCCCCGTCCTCATCAAGGTTTTCGCCGCTGGCTGGCGCAGCCAGGCCCAGTTCCGTTGCGCCGCCGTCGCCCTGGCCGTCGAGCGCTACCGCCGCAAGCACGGCCGCTGGCCGGAGGCGCTGAGCGACCTGGCGCCCGCGTTCCTCAAGGCGGTGCCGACCGACCCGTTCGACGGCCAGCCGCTGCGCTACCGCAAGGACAAGGAAGGCGTTGTCGTCTATTCTGTCGGCCAGGACCGGAAGGACGACGGCGGCGCCTTCGACACGCTCAATTCGGACAGGCTCGGAACCGACCTCGGCTTCCGCCTCTGGGAGTCGGACCGACGCGGGCGGCTGCGGCCGTGAAGCGAGGGCGCAACGGCATGACGCGCGACGAACTGGAAGGCTTTGTCCGTCTCGGCGAGTCCGAGTCCCTGGAATTCAAGCAGACGACCGGGCAGCGCTCGGACGGCGCCCGGACGGCCTGCGCCTTCCTGAACAACCACGGCGGCCGCGTTTTCTTCGGCGTCTCGCCGGGCGGAGGGGTCGGCGGACAGCAGGTGACGGACAAGACCGTCGAGGACGTCGTGCAGGAGATGCGGGTCATTGACCCGCCGGTCTTCCCGAACGTCGAGCGCGTCGCGGTCGGTCCGGGTCGCGAAGTGATCGTCGTCGAGGTGTCGCGCGGGCCGCGGCGGCCGTACACCTACCGCAACAAAGGCTACCGGCGGGTGGGGACGACCACCCTGGAAATGTCCCGCGACGAGCATAATCGGCTCCTCCTGGAGCAACTGCACGCCACGGCTCGGTGGGAGAACGAGCCGGCGTCGGGCTGGACGGCCGACGACCTCGACGGCGCCGAGATCGTGCGGACCGTGGACGAGGCCATCCGGCGCGGCCGTATGGAGAATCCAAGTACTCGGTCGCCGGTCGATCTCTTGCGCGGCTTCAAACTGGTGAAGGAGGGCCAGTTGCTCCGCGCCGCCGTCGTACTCTTCGCGCCCGCCGAGCGGCTGTTGCCGGACTTCCCGCAATGTCTGCTGCGTGTCGCGCGGTTCCGGGGCACGGATAAGTCGGAATTCCTCGACAACCGCCAGTATCACGGCAACGCCTTCGACCTGCTCGTCCGGGCCGAGCGCTTCCTGCGCGACCACCTCCCGATCGCCGGCCGCGTCGTGCCGAATCTCTTCGCGCGGATCGACGACCCGCTCTACCCGCCGGAAGCCCTCCGCGAGGCGCTGGCGAACGCCCTCTGCCACCGCGATTACGGCATCGCGGGCGGCTCGGTCGGCGTGGCCATCTACGACGACCGGCTCGAAATCACCTCGGCCGGGACGCTCCACTTCGGCCTGACGCCCGAGGCCCTGTACCGCCCTCACGAGTCGCTGCCGTGGAACCCGTTAATCGCGAACGTCTTCTACCGACGGGGGATCATCGAGACCTGGGGGCGCGGCATCCTCAAGATGGAGGAATTGACCCGGCAGGCCGGTTTGCCTCGCCCCGAGATCGAGGAAGGAGGCGGAGGCGTGACTGTCCGCTTCAGGCCAAGCCGGTACGTGCCTCCTCAACGGGTCGGCCATAACTTGTCCGAACAACAGCAAGACATCCTGCACATCCTCGGATCAGGGCTCAGGCTACCCTTGCGGGAGGTCGTACTCAGGCTCGGGAGTGATACTCCCGTCTGGAGCGTCAAGGACGACCTTGCCTTTCTCAAGCAACTCGGCCTGGTCGACTCCAGCGGACGCGGACGAGGTTCCGGCTGGTTCCTTCGCGGTCAGAGCGGATGATGGCTCAGGAGCTCCTTCATCGTGAATTGGCGTGAATTGGCGTGAATTGGCGTGAATTGGCGTGAATTGGCGTGAATTGCGTGAATTGGCGTGAATTGACGCGAATTGACGCTGCGGGAGTGTGGCCGCTCATACCTCGACCCCTGTTGCAAGGTAACGCTCATGCCCTCTCAGATCACGATCCACTACGACAACGCCGGCGGTTTCCCGGACCCGCGCCTGTGGGTCTGGTACGCCGGCTCCACGCTGCCCGACGACCTGGAACCGACGAGCCAGGACGATTTCGGCCCCGTCTTCGCCGTCACGGTCAAGCGGCCCGAGTTCGGCTTCAAGTTCAAGGACGGCCCCGGCGGCGCCGGCCCGTGGGAGGGAGCGGGACTCGACCGCCGTTATCGCTCCCTCAACCCCGCGGGAGGCGAGCTCGACCCCGCCGAGGTCTGGTGTCGCGCCGACAAGGCGTTCGTCTACGACGTCGCCCCGCGCGCCGCCGAGCCGGTCGGCGCCGCCGAGTTCCTTCAGGGCCTCGCCTTCCCGCCGGGCCTCTACGTCCCCGAGAGCGGCGGCCTTTCCGGGCTCGGCGCCAGTGTCCTGGGCGACGGCCGCGCCCTGTTCGGCCTCTACCACCCCAACGCCGCCCGCGTCTACGTCCTGGGGAGCTTCAACGACTGGCAGCGCCCCGGCCACGACGCGCCCGACCCGGCGAAGTTCCTCGAACTGAAGCTTTATCGCGGTTACTTCGGGACGCCGAACACCTGGCTCCTCGTCGTCGACGGCGTCCGCCCCGGCGACGAGTACAAGTTCCTCGTCCAGGGCGGCGTGCCGCGCGACGACAAGAGCCGCCCCTGGCAGTACGTCCTCGACCCCTACGCCCGCCGCCTCGGCGACGACTTCCGCTACAACAACCCCGTCGTCGTCGACCCGACCGCCTTCGCCTGGGACGACGCCGCCTGGGCCACGCCCGACCCCGACCGGCTCATCCTCTACGAGATGAGCGTCTACGGCCTCACCGAGGGCGACCCGCACATCGCCGCCGAGAACCAGGGCAAATTCCGCGGCATCACCGAGCGCATTCGTCAGGGTTACTTCGACCAGCTCGGCGTCACCGCCCTGTCGCTGATGCCGCTCGACGAGACGCCGAGCCCGCAGGGGCCGCACTCGCTCGGCTACAACCCGTCGCTGTTCACGGCCGTCGAGCGCGACTTCGGCACGCCCGACGACCTGCGCGAGCTGGTGAACGTCGCCCACCAGCGCGGCCTCGCCGTCCTGCTCGACACGGTCTTCAACCACACCGACAACGGCTTCAACCCGCTGTGGCGGCTCATCCTCGAACACCCCGACGAGGAAGCGCGCCCCGACGAAGGCGGCCTCTACTTCAGCGGCGGAACCATGTGGGGCAACCGCGTCGCCACCGAGAAGGGCGACGTCCAGAACCTGCTCATCGACGCCTGCCGCCTCTTCCTGACGGAGTACCACGTCGACGGCTTCCGCTTCGACGCCACGCACACCGATTACACGGACCACGGCTTCCTGCTGCGCCTCGCCGGCGAGCTGCGCGGCCACAAGCCGAACGTCCTGCTCGTCGCGGAGAACCTGCCGAACCAGGCGGACTTGAACCGCCAGGGGTTCGACGGCTTCGCCCAGTGGTGCGACCCGTTCCACGACAAGGTCAAGGCGCTGCTGCGCGAGGGGCAGTTCCAGGGACAGTCCAACAGCCCCGACGGCATCGGCGACATCTTCTATTTCTGTAAGGGCATCTTCGCGGCCCACACGAACAACGTCGTCAACTACTGCGAGAGCCACGACGAGAACAGCGTCAAGTACGAGCTGAACTTCACGCCCTGGCTGAACAACCCGGCGGCGAAGGAGCGCAAGGCGCGGCTGGGGCTGTTCGCGTCGCTGGTGGCGCTGGGGCAGCCGATGATCTACATGGGGCAGGAGTTGGGCGTCGAGCGCGAGCGCAACTTCGTCACGGTCGCCTGGCCGCAAGACCTCGACGGCGTCGGCTTCTACCAGTGGGCGCGGCGGCTCATCGGCCTGCGCAAGCGCTACCCCGGCCTGCGGCCGCGCGGCGACGACCCGGCGGGGGCGGGGCAGTTCTCCTGGGTCGTCGCCCCGTGGCTGGCGGGGAATCGCGGCGGCGGGCGGCGCGTCGTCGGCTGGCGGACGCGCGTTTCCCCTATGGCCCACGAGGCGACGGTGGTGCTGCTCAATTTCGAGGGCTTCGCGGTGACGGTCGACGTCGCCTTCGGCCTTCCGGGCCGCTGGGTGAAGCTGGGCGACATCGACTTCGTCAACGACCTGCCGCCGTCCGGGACGAATGCGGCGGACGACCCGACGGCCCTGCGGACGGACGACGGGAACTTCGGCGGCTTCGTCCTGCCGGGGTCGGGCGGCTTCATTTACAAATGGGAGTCTGCTTAGCGGGTGCGCGACGGGTGTCGGGTGGTTCGTTGATGAGCCCCCTTCAGGGGGTTTTCCGCGCAGCGGTGTAGGCCCGGCATTCCTGAGACACCCCTGGCTGGGTGTCACAGGCACCGCCTAAACCGTGACACCCCCTGCCTTCAGCGTCCGTTCATCAGCCGCTGCGTGCGCAGCTGGTAGCAGCTCGTGTTGCCGTTGCCGGTATAGAGGGAGCGGCCGTCCGGCGCGAAGCAGAGAACCTTGACTTGCGTGTCCAACTCGGTCATGCCGAGCGACGCCCCGGTTTGCACGTCCCACAGGCGCACGGTCCGGTCGTCGCTCCCCGAGGCGAGCAGGCGCCCGTCGGGGCTGTAGGCGACGCAGGTCACGGCCTCGTCGTGCCCGGTCAATTCCGCGACCCGATACCCCGTCGGCACGTCCCAGACGCGTACCGTCCGCGCCAGCGACGCCGTCGCCAGCAGCCGGCCCGCCGGGTGAAACGCCAGCGCGCGCGCCCCGCCGGGGAGCCGCACGACCTGGCACGGCTGCACGACGTCCCAGACGAGGACCGCGCCGTCGGAGTCGCCGGCCGCCAGCCAGTCGACGCCAGCCGCCGCCAGCAGGTCGCCTTGAGACGCGAAGGCGAGGCCCTCGACCGAGCAGCCGTCGGCGGCGTCGGGGATCACCAGCAGCGGCTCGGCCCGGTCGGCGTTCCACAGCCACACGTCGCGGCCGCTGGCGCTCGCCGAGGCCAGCACCGCCGCCTTCGGCGCGAAGGCCAGCGCCGTCACGGGCAGCGGCGGACCTTGCAGGGTCGCCTGACGCCGGCCGGTCAACGCGTCCCAGAGCCGGACGCGCGTGTCGGCTCCCCCGCCGGCGACGAAGCGCCCGTCCGGGCTGTACGCCAGGGCCAGCAAATCGCCCTCCGCGTCGAGGTCGAAGACCTTGCGCTCGCTCGCCGCCTCCCAGACGCGCGCCCCCTTGCCGGGGCAGGCGCTCGCCAGCCGCTCGCCGTCCGGGCTGAGGGCCAGGCCGGCGCGCGCCTCGACGGGCACCGGCCGAGCCTCGTCGTCGCCGACGACGGCCCCGGACGCCCCCCACAAGTGGACGACGCGGTCGCCGCCGCCGGAGGCCAACGCCTGGCCGTCGGGGCTGAAGGCGAGGCCGCGCACCTCGCCGTCGAAGCCGCGGAACACCTGCGCCGTGCGGTGCGTTTCGAGGTCCCACAGGTGAATCGAGCGCGCCGAGTCCGCGCAGGCGAGGCGGCGTCCGTCGGCGCTCAGCGCGAGGGCCTGGATCTGACTCTCGTGACTGTTGAGCAGGATGACCGGCTCGCGGCGCGCCACGTCCCACACCCAGACGGAAGTGTCCCAGCCGCTGGAGTAGAGGCGGTGTCCCTGGGGATGCCAGACGAGGGCCGGGATGCGGTCGCACGGCCCCTCCAGGTTGCCGACGTTGCGGCCGGTGCCGACTTCCCACAGGCGGATGACGCGGTCCTCGCCGGCGCTGGCCAGGCGCGAGCCGTCGGCGCTGAAGGCGACGGCGCTGACGGGGCCTTCGTGAGCGTGCAGCTCGTGGACCAGTTCGTCGCTGGCGGCGTCCCAGACGCAGACGGTGCCGTCGTCGAGTCCGGTGACGACCAGCGCGGCGTCGCTGCCGAGCCCTAGGGCCGTGACCCACGACGGTTGCGGCAGGACGGCTTGCAGCTGTCCGGTCGGCACGTCCCAGAGCGACACGTCGTCGCTGGCCGACGCCAGGACGCGCGCGTCGCGGCTGAAGACCCAGAGGTTTTCGAGATCGCTGAGGGAGTGCCACTCGACCTGCCGCCGCCCGCCGAGGTCCCAGCGGCGCAGCACGCCGGGGTCTTCGACGGTCCACAGGGTGGCGTCGGCGGCGAAGGCGAGCGCCAGCAGGTCGCCGTCGGCGCGGAAGGGCCGGTCGTCGAAGACGCGCAGGACCGCGGCTGGCCGGGAGGAGGACGTCGGGGCCGGAGCCGACGGGGGGGAGACGGACGAGGTCATGAGGGATTCTCGTGAAGTTTCAGGGGACGCAAGACCTCAGATCCCTGTCGGGCCAATTCTACAACAGTTTTTCCGCCCTTGCCGGAAAACGACGCCAAAGTTTGAGGATCTTGCCGGAAGAGCCGAGGGCGCCGGCGCGAGGCGAGCGGTCGCGGGGGATGGGGGACGAGGCCGTTCGCCGTATCATACTGCCGAGACGGACGAAGAATGAGAACGCATCAGGCAGACGTGCCGCACACGGATTTCTCCATGAACAGCTACGTCACTCACCTCGAAGCCGCCCTCGACGGCACGCGCCTCGACGCCGGCCGCGTGCAGACGGTCCACGGCGGCCGACCGCTCTGGGTGCGCTACGACCTCGACGCCGTCCGCACGGCCGTCACGCCCGCCGCCCTCGCCGCCCGCCCGCCGTCGCTGTGGCGCTACCGCGAACTGCTGCCGCTCCCCTTCGACGAAGAGCCCGTCACGCTCGGCGAAGGCATGACGCCGCTGCTCTCCTGCCCGCGCCTCGGCCGCGAAATGGGGCTGTCGCGCCTCCTCGTCAAGGACGAGTCGCAGCTGCCGACGGGGAGCTTCAAGAGCCGCGGCATGACGACGGCGGTCAGCATGGCGAAGCACTTCGGCCTGAAGCGCCTCGCCATCCCGACGGCCGGCAACGCGGGCGGAGCCCTCGCCGCCTACGCCGCCCGCGCCGGCATGGAAGTCTTTGTCTTCATGCCCGACGACACGCCGCTCATCAACCGGATCGAAGCGCACCTCGCCGGGGCGCGCGTCTTCCTCGTCAACGGCCTCATCACCGACTGCGGCAAGATCGTCCGCGAGGGCACCGAGGCGATGGGCTGGTTCGACGTCTCCACGCTCAAGGAGCCGTACCGCCTCGAAGGCAAGAAGACGATGGGGCTGGAGTTGGCGGAACAACTCGGCTGGCGCCTGCCCGACGTCATCCTCTACCCGACGGGAGGCGGCACCGGCCTCATCGGCATGGCGAAGGCGTTCGCGGAGTTGCGCGAACTCGGCTGGCTGAAGGCGGAGAAGACGCCGCGCCTGGTGAGCTGTCAGAGCGACGGCTGCGCCCCGATCGTCCGCGCCTTCGAGGCGGGTCAGCGCTTCGCGGAGCCGTTCGCCAACGCCCACACGATCGCCAGCGGGCTGCGCGTGCCGGCGGCGGTCGGCGATTTCATGATGCTCGACGCGATCCGCGCCAGTGGCGGAACCGCCGTCGCCGGGGACGAGGCGCGAATCGTGGAGTGGATGCGCCGCGTGACGAGTCGCGAAGGCGTCTCGCTCTGTCCCGAGGCGGCGGTCTGTTTCGACGTACTGGAAAAGCTCGTCAAGAGAGGGCAGGTCGGGGCGGACGAGGAGGTCGTCGTCTTCAACACGGGGGCGGCGCAGAAGTACCCCGAAGCGGTGCCGCTCGACCTGCCGCGCCTCGACAAGGGCCGGCCGGTCGATTACGCGGCTCTCACCGGCTCCGGGGCGTGACGGGCGCTAAGACGACGCCCGAGTGAGTCCCGCAGGGAAAGCGGCTTACGTTCCGGGGGAAGCAGGCGCGGCTCGGACCCTCAGGAGTCGGCGTCCCGTCAGCCCAACCAGCCCGACGGACGCCGCGAGCGCGACCCACAGCCACGGCCGCCTGGCCGCCGGCGCCTCCGCGTGGCGGGGTGTCGGTGCGTCGGCAACCGACGAGGGCGCCGGTCGCGCTGAGGGAGGAGCCGGGGCCGGCGCGTCGAGCAGCGCTTCCCAGTCGGCGGCCGTCAGCAGGTCGGTGCCGGGGTTGAGTCTCTTGACCTGACACGAACAGGCGCCGCACAGAAAGCGGGCGGCGTCGGCAAGCCCGTCCGGACTGAGCGCGTCGCCGTGCAAGCCGGCGAGTACCCGGCCGCGACCGAAGATCGGAAAGACCATCGGCCCCTCGACCGTCGCCAAGTCGTCCTCACTGTGGAGCAGGAGGCGGACGAACCCTTCCTCCGCCGGGTCGGCGCGCGACAGGCGCAGCGGCGTGAAGGCCACGCGGAGCGGCAGACGAGAGCGCGCCGGCGGGGCGTCGGCCGTCGGCTCCGGCAGTTCGATCATCTTCTCCAGACGCGCGAGTTCGCGTTCGAGCAGCGCGGCCGCCGCGTCGTCAACCTTGCGGTCGCCGCTTTCCAGGAACACGAAGACCGCGGAGTCGCCGCGAAGAAGGGCCTCGACGACGCGGCGGCGGGCCGGCGAATCGACGACGCGCGCGAGCGCCGCCTCGGTCAGCGGTCCGGCCCAGGCGAACGGAGTCGCGTCGTCGGCGTCCGGGTACTGGAGCACGAGCCACGGCAGCGTCGCTCCCGGCGCCTGACGCTCCCACAGTTTCTTGAAGGGCGGCTTGACGGCGCCCTCCAGGTCGATCGCGTGGACGACAACGTTGGCGGGCGGCCTGTGCGCTTCGAGGGAACGCAACCCGCCCCGTGCTTCGTCGGGCAACGGGCCGCGTCGGAAAACGACGGCGCGGTAAGGCGAGGTTTCCCAATGCTCCAGGGCGTAGCGAAAGACGGGAACCGAACACGCGCCGGCGCGGCCGGAAGCGAGAAGAGGCGTCAACAACACGATCAGAGAGAAGATTCGCGCGAGCATGGCGCTGCCGGCCGGGAAATAACGAGCCGCGGCCGCCTCATGGCGGTCGCGGCTCTTGTACCTTGTGCTTCGTGACGGGGCGAGTCGGACCGGCGTGGAGAGTTAGCCGCCGGGTAGGCCGCGATTACGACGTACCTTGCCGCCCATGCCCTGCTGGTCGCCGCCGGTTCCCATGCCGGGAGTCCCCCCCTTGCCCCACTGAGGACGACCGCCGCCGCCGCCCATGGCCGGGTTGGCGCCGCCGAACCCGCCTCCGGGCTGACCCCCGCCGAAGCCGCCGAAGCCGCCGCCGGACTGACCTCCACCACCCATCATCATCGGCGGACCGCCGCCGGTCATGACGTTGCCGCCCGGAGACAGCGGGCCGCCGCCGGCGCTTACCGTGGCCGTGGCCGGCACGCTGCGGAGCGCTTCCTCGACGGTAATAAACCCGTCGCCGTTACGGTCCAGCGCCGCGAACTGCTCCATCGGCTTGCCGGCGCTCTTCCACTCGTAGAGGCCGACCTGGCCGTCGCCGTCGCGGTCGCATTCCGCGAACCAGGCCGGCAGGTTCGGCGGCAGTTTTCCGGCGCGGTAGACGGTCGGCCGTTTCTCTTCCTCTTGCTCGATGACGATTTGCGGCGGCACCCAGTTGGGCGTCGTACCGCCCGCGCCACCGGCGCCGCCGTTGCCCTGCTGGAACTGGGAGATGCGGACCTTCATGTATTCCTTGAACTCGTTCAGGTCGATGAACCCGTCCTTGTTCGTGTCCCACTTGTCGCGCTCGGCTCGGAGCGTGTCATTCATCTCGTCAAAGTTGAGCAGGCCGTCGCCGTTCGTGTCCATACGGCGGAACACGCCTTCCGCGATCGCATTCGGGTCGGGACCGCTCGGCCCGGCCGGGGCGCCGACAGCTGCCGGCGGCCCGCCAGGAGGAGCAGCGCCGTTACGCCCCGCGGCGCGCTGCTGCATATAGGTGACGAACTGGTCCTTCGACAGTCGGCCCGTCGTGTTATTCATCCGTTGCATCATGCCGTCGAACATATTCTGCATGAAGCCGGCGGGGACGTCGTTGCGCGTGATGGGATCCTTACCCTGGGACATGTTCGTCCACATCTGGTTCGGATCCATCTGGAAACCGCCGCCACCCTGACCGCGGCCGCCGGGCTGGCCGCCGCCCATGCCTTTGTTGCCCCGCCCACCCCCGCCGAAGCCGCCAGGCCCGCCGCCGCCGAAGCCGCCGGGCTGGCCGAATTGCGACGTGGCTACGGCCGGTCCCAGCAGCAGGGCCAGCCCGACGACCAGCATATACCACTTCGTCCGCATGGCTGCGCACTCCACCTCGCACAGGTCGGCGTCCGCGGCGCCCAGCGCTGCCGCCGACGTCCCCCAAGATTGTAACCCCGAAAGCGGCGGAGGGACACGCGCGTTTTCTCTCGATTCTCGATTCCCCGTGGCCTTGCACCGCGGCGACGTCTCCGTTACCCTGTCCGGACCTATCGCCCCGTCTCCCGCCTCGCACCCAACAAGGAAGTCGTCCGATGCGAGCAGTCACGCAGTTCCTCCGGAATTACCGCGTCCCCTTCGCCGTCCTCGTCGCGGCGGCGCTCCTGTCGCCGGTGCTTTGGCCTCTGGGGCCGCGCGGGCCGTTCGCCCTCTTCCTCGGCGCCGTGCTCATCAGCGCCTGGTGGGGCGGCTGGCGGACGGCCCTGGTCACGACGGTCGTCGCCGTCGCGACCCTGGCCCTCCTGTCCTATCTCAAAGCGCCCCCCGGCGAGGCGCTCGACGACACCTTTCTCCGCCTGGGCATGTTCGTCCTCGTCGGCCTGCTGGGCGGCTACCTGAGTCAGCAGTGCCAGCGGGCCATCCGGGCGGTCGACCACGTCCACGACATCCTCGCCGGCGGCGGCCTGGCGCTGATCGCCGCCGACGCCCAGGGACGCGTCACTTCGCTCAACTCGCTGGCGCGCGCGCTCACCGGCTGGGGCCAGGCCGACGCCTCGGGCACGCCGCTCGACCAGATGCTCCGCCTCATCGACGGGCAGACGCGCCGGCCGCTCGTGCTGCCGCTCGCCGAAGTCCTCGCCGGCGCCGAGCCGCACCACCTGCCCGACGGCGCCGTGCTGCAGGCGGCCGGCGGCGGCGAAGCGGCGGTCGAGGGCGCCGTCGCGCCCGTGCGCGGCGAGGACGGCAAGGCCGCCGGCGTCGTCATTACCTTCCGCGCCGCCGCCGAGAGGGCTCGGGTTCTGGACGACCTCCGGCAGCGAGCCGAGCGCTTCCGCGCCCTGGCCGGCCACGCGCCGGCGCCGCTGCTCGTCCTCGACGCCGAGGGGAAGTGCGTCTTCACGAACCCGGCGGGTCAGGCCGCTTGCGACTGCTCCGCCGAGGAGTGCCTGGGCGAGGGCTGGTCGCGGCACGTCGTCGCCCAGGATCGCGACCGCGTCCTGTCGCACTGGCCGGCGGCTCTCGTCGCGCGCCAGCCGTTCTCCGACGAGCTGCGCGTGCGGCCGCCGGGCGGCGAAACGCGCTGGTTCCGCCTCCGCGCCTCCCCCATGCTCGCCGACGGCGGCGGCCTGCTCGGCCAGGTCGCGACTCTGGAAGACGTCACGGAGCGCAAAGAGACGGAGGAGCGGCTTTGTGAGGAGCGGCGCCTCGGCGAGGCTCGGCTAGCCGCGGGCGAGAGCCGGGCCGAAGACGCGCGCCGCGAATGCGAACGGCTGGCGGAGGAGGTGCGCGCGGCTCACGAGTCCCAACTTCAGGCCGAACTCGAGGCCGAAGGGGCTCGCCGGGAGGGCGAGCGTGTCGCGCAAGAGCGCCTTGCCGCCGAGCGGAGGGCGGAGGAGGCCGTGCGCGACCGGGACCGTCGCGGCGAGGAACTGCGGGCGGCGCGAGATCGGGCGGACGAGTCCGAGGAGGCGCGCCGAGACGCCGAGCGACGCGCCGAAGAAGTGCGCGTCGAGAACGAGCCTTTGATCGAGGAATTGAAGGCGGCGCGGGCGCGCGCGGAAGAGGCGCGGGGCGAGGCGGAGCGACGGGCCGAGGAGCGGCAGCGCCTCGCGCTCGAAGGGCTGACCGAGCAGGTGCGCCAGTTGACGTCCGAGCGAAGCCGCCTGGAAGAGGCGCTGGCGACGACCGACGCCGACCTCGCCCGCCGCGCCGACGAAGGAAGACTCATCCAGGCGCAGGCGGAGGAAGCGATCCGTCAGGCGCGGGAGGAGTTGCGCCGCCATCAGGACGCCCACGGCGCCTCAAGCGCCGAGGCCGACGAGTTGCGGCGCGCCCTGGAATCGTCCCGCCAGCAGACGGCGGCGCGCGAGGAGGAACTGCGCCAGGCGCGCGCGGAGTCGCGCGGCCATGCCGAACAACACGCGCTCACCCGCGCCGGCGCCGACGAGTTGCGCCAGGCGTGGGAGGGAACCCGTAAACTGGCGGCGGACCATGAGGAAAGCCTGCGCCAGGCGCGCGAGGAGCTGCGCCGCCATCAGGAGGAGTACGGCACGCTCCGCGCGGGCGCCGAACAGTTGCGCGGCGAACTGACGCGCCATCAGGAGACGGCGGAGGAGCTGCGCCGGAATCTGGACGCGCTGCGGAGCGACAAGGATTTCCTCGAAGCGGTGATCGAGGGGAGTCCGGACGGCATCTTCGCCCACGACCGCGACGGCCGTTGTCGCGTCTGGAACGCGGCGCTGGAGCGGCTGCTGAAGCGCCCGAAAGCGGAGGCGCTGAACCGCACGGCGTTCGAGCTGTTCCCGTCGGCCGACGGCGGCGAAACGGGGTCGATCCCGGAGGGGTGGCGTGTGGACGGCGCCCACGCCTTGCCGAGCGGCACTCACGCGCCGGTCCGGTCGGCGTCGGGTGAGGTAGTCGGCGGCATGGCGCTGGTGCGTGCCGTTGCGAAACCGTCGCCGGAACCGAGGCGCGGCGACGGGGCGCGACTGCCGGCGCCGCGGTCCGAGGAGCGCGGCGACACGCTCCTCGACGAAGGGAACGATTGGCTGGCATTCAATTAGGCGGCCGCGACGGGTTTGGGGTGGTTCGTTCGCGAGCCCCACTTCAGCCGATTCGTCTTGACCTCCCCGCGGCGCCGCGATATTCCCCGCCCCCCTGGGGGAATGACCTTTCGCGCGTGCCAGGGGGACGGAACGATGCGCCGCCTCGCGCCGTTGCTGCTCGCGGTTGCGCTGTGCGGCTGTAGCCGCTCGTACTACCGCAACGCCGCCGACCGCGAGACCTACGCGGCCATCGCCGAGCACGTCGTCGCGCCGGCGGACGAGGTCGGCCGTATCCATCTCGACCCGCCGCCCGCGTCTCGTTTGCACGACCCGGTCGACCCCGACCACCCGCCCAAGCCGCCCGACGACCCGTCCGCCGCCCTCTTCATGGACTGCCCCGACGGCCGCCGCGGCGCCCGCGGCTGGGAGCGCGACGGCGTCGCCGACGCCATCGAGTACAACGGCTGGGAAGCGTGCCTCGGCCTCGACGACAAGGGCAAACTGAAACTCGACGCCGACCGCGCTTACGACCTCGCCCTCCTGCACAGCCGCGAGTACCAGTCCGCCCTCGAAGACGTCTACCTCGCCGCCCTCGCCCTGACGCTCAACCGCTTCGAGTTCGACGTCCACTGGCTCTTCACCCAGGGCGTCAACTACACCCACTTCGGCAGCAGCAGCGTGCCGACCGAGACGAACACCCTGGAGGTGCCCACGCGCCTCGGCTTCACGAAGGCGTTCACCGCCGGCGGACAGCTCGTCGTCGACCTCGCCAATAGTTTCGTCTGGGAGTTCACCAGCCACTCGTACCACGTCAACTCGAACCTGCTCGTCAGCCTCGCCCAGCCGCTGCTCCGCAACGGCGGCCGCAAGGTGCGCCTCGAAGCCCTGACGCAGCAGGAGCGCAACGTCCTCTACGCCGTCCGCGACTTCGCCCGCTTCCGCAAGCAGTTCTGGGCCAACACGACCACCCTGCCGTCCGGCTACCTGAGCCTGCTGCTCCAGGTCCAGGAATTGCGCAACCTGCGCGCCAACCGCGTCAGCCAGGAGCAGAATTTGCGCCTGCTCGAGGAGCAGTTCCGCATCCGCGGCGCCGTCTCCGTCGTCCAGGTCGACCAGGCGTTCACGGCGTACCAGAACGCACGGCTCCTCATCCTCCAGGCGCAGGACTCCCTGGAAAATTCCCTCGACGACTACAAGGTCCGCCTCGGTCTGCCGCCGCGCCTGCCCGTCGAGCTGGACGACACCCCGCTCCGCCAGTTCCAGCTCGTCGCGCCGGAGCTGGAGAAGCTGCGCGACGAGGCCGACACCTTTCAGAAGGACCGCTTCGCGGAGATCGACGTCGTCCCGCCGCTGCCGGCGCTGCGCGCGAACTACGGCCAGCTGCGCGACTTCCTGAGGCGAACGCCGAGCCTGGTGACGCCGATCGAGGGTGAGCTGGAGCGCTGGGGCGGGCGGCTGGAGAAGTCGGCCGGCGACGCGGAGCAGCGCGAGCGCGCCCGCAAGACCTACGCCCAGTTCCGCGAGGAACTGCCGCAGCTGCGCAAGGATCTCGCCGCACTCGACGCGCAACTCGCCGCCGACGTCGCCGGCCTCGGCGCGGCGAAGCCACGGGAGGCCTGGGTGACGCTGGTGGGGCGCACGCGCCGCTACCTCCTCCTGGTCGATCAGGCGGTCTCGACCCAGACGCAGCTGCGCATCAGCCTGATCGAGTTGCCGCCCGTCTACTGGACCGAGGAGCAGGGGGTGCCGTTCGCCAAGGAGAACCGGCTCGACCTGGAGAACAGCCGGGCGCGCGTCACCGACGCCTGGCGCAAGGTGGCGGTGGCGGCCAATCAGCTGCGCTCGGACCTGACGCTGACGGCGTCGGCGAACCTGGCGACGCTGGCGGACGCCAAGGTGCCGTTCGACTTCTCCTCCCAGGCGTCCCGCTACCAGGTCGGGATCCAGTTCGACGGCCCGCTCAACCGGCTCGCCGAGCGCAACGCCTACCGGGCGAGCCAGATCACCTACCAGCGCGAGCGGCGCAACTTCATGCTGCTGTCCGACCGCATCGAGCAGGAAGTGCGCCGCGACGTGCGCGCGCTGGAGCTGGAGCGGGTGCGCTTCGAGATCGTCCGGCAGCAGCTGCTGTCGGCGGCGCGGCAGGTGGAGGCGTCGCGCCTGAACCTCCTCGACCAGAAGCAGGCCGCCAACACGAACGCCACGCGCGACGTGCTCGACGCGCTGAATAACCTACTTCAGGCTCGCAATGCGCTGGTGGGCAGTTACATTAGTTATGAGCAGCAGCGCGTCCGCCTGCTGCTCGACCTGGAGGTTCTTCAACTCGACGACCGAGGACACCCCTCCCATGAGCGCCGCACCGAAGCTGCTGACGACGCCGCCCGTCCTGAAAGTCTCCCCGCTCCCCAAGGCTCCTAACAAGAAACCGCGCCGCCGCGCCCCGGCTCGCGCCGCCGGCGCCCTCGCCCTGGTCGCCGGCCTGGCGTTCCTCGGCGTGCGCTGGTTCCCCGCCGGCCGCGGCGCCAAGGAGGCGCTGGCCTTCACGGTCGTGCGCGGCGACCTCGTCATCGTCATCTCCGAGCGCGGCGAGCTGGAAAGCTCCAGCTCGGTCGAGGTCAAGTGCGAGGTCGAAGGGCAGCAGACCAAGATCGTGACCATCGTGCCCGAGGGGACGCAGGTCTCCAAAGGGCAGGAGGTCACGCGCTTCGACACCGAGTCGATCCAGAAGGCGCTGTCGGAGCAGGAGGTGAAATGGAAGCAGGCCGAGGGGAAGTCGAAGGCGTCCAAGAGCGAGCTGGAGGTGGCCCGCAACAAGATGAGTAGTGAGATCGACAAAGGCACCCTTGCCCTGAAGCTCGCGAAGCTCGACCACGACATGTACGCCAACGCCGAGTACGCGGTCGAGGAGAACAAGAAGGCCGGCGCCCTCGAGCTCGCGCGGAAGAACCAGAAGGAGGCCGAGGACGACATCGAGTTCACCCGCAACCTCGTCAAGAAGGGCTTCTCGCCGCTGGAGGCGATGCGCCTGAAAGAACTCGGGCTGCAGGAGAAGAAGTACGTCGTCAGCAGCGGCGAGGCGGAGCTGATGCTGCTGAAGGACTACCAGAAGAGGCGCAAATTGACCGAGCTGGAGGGCAAGTCGAAGGAGGCCGAGCAGGAGTTGGTGCGGACGCACAAGAGCCAGGAGGCGGCCGTCGAGAAGGCCAAGGACGAATTGGAGGCGGCCAGCGAGACGGCGACGCTGGAGAAGTTGCAAGTCGAGCGGCTCAAGCAGCAGCGCGACCGCTGCGTCGTCCTGGCCCCGCAGGACGGCATCATTGTCTACTACAAGCGGCCCTGGGACGACGGCTCGCGCATCCAGCCGGGGGCGATGATCCACTACCAACAGCCGATCTTCACCCTGCCCGACCTGTCGAAGATGCGGGTCAAGGTGAAGATCCATGAGTCGGTCGTCAAGAAGATCGCCGCCGGGCTGAAGGCGACGATCCAGATCGAAGCCCTCCCCAATCAGACGCTCCACGGCGTCGTCAAGAAAGTCGGCACGCTGGCGCAGTCGGAGGGGTGGCGCAGCGGCGGCGTCAAGGAGTACATGACCGAGATCGAGGTGGAGGATCTGCCGGACAACGCCGGCATCCGGCCGGGGATGTCGGCGGACGTCAAGGTGCAGGTGCGGACGCTCCGCGACGTGGTCCTGGTGCCGGTGCAAGCGGTGGCCGAGCTCGACGGCGAACACGTCTGCTACGTGACGCGCCTCGGCGGGGCGGACCGGCGCGTCGTTCAAGTGGGCGAGAGCAACGAGCAGTTCCTGGAGGTCAAGGAGGGACTTCAGGAGGGCGAGGCGGTGGCGCTCGACGCGCGGGCGCGGGCCAACGCGGAGGCGAAGAAGGCGCCGCAGCCGGGGCCGAAGCCGCCGAGTGAGTCATGACGCCGCTTGCGGCTTCGCAATTGCGAAGCCGCGAGCGGCAGGCGCGGAGTCCTTGCCATGTTCCGCCTCCGCCTCAAACACACGCTGCTCATCGGCTTTCGTAGCCTGTTCGCGCACAAGCTGCGCTCGTCGCTGACGGCGCTGGGCATCGTCCTCGGCGTCGGCTCGGTGATCGTCATGCTCGCCGTCGGCGAGGCGGCGCGGCATGAGGCGCTGCGGCAACTCGAAGACCTCGGCGCCAACACGATCCTCCTGCGCAGCGTCAAGCCGCAGGAGGAGCCGACGTCCAAGCAGGGACTCGACGTCCTCGCCTACGGCCTGACCGACGCCGACCTCGGCCGCATCCGCGCCACGGTGCCGACGGTCGTGTCGGCGATGCCGATGCGCGAGTTCCGCAAGACGGTGCGCGTCCGCGACCGCAAGCTGGAGGCGCGCCTCGTCGGCGTCACGCCCGACTTCCTCGCCCAGAACAAGATCCGCGTCGGCCGCGGCCGCGAGCTGACCGCCCGCGACGAGCGCGCCCTGGACAACGTCTGCGTCCTCGGCGCCGCCACCGCCGACGTCCTCTTCCCGGTCGAGGATCCCATCGGCCGCACCGTCAACGTCGAGGACATCGAGGGGGCGCGCTCCTACACCGTCGTCGGCGTCACCGAGCCGAAGACCCTCGCCTCCGGCAGCGCCGGCGGCGAGGTCGATTACAACCGCGTCGTCTTCATCCCCTTCGCCAGCGACCGCGCCCGCATCGGCCGCGAGCTGTACACCATCAAGTCCGGCTCCTATCAGGTCGAGAGAATCGACATCTCGCAGATCACCGTCCACGTCGACGACACGGCCCACGTGCCGAAGACGGCGACGGTCTTGCAGTCGCTCCTCGACCAATTCCACCCGCAGAAGGACGTGACGGTGACGGTGCCGCTCGACCTGCTGCAGAAGGCGGAGGAGACGCAGCGGCTGTTCTCGCTGGTGCTGGGGGCGATCGCCGGCATCTCGCTCGTCGTCGGCGGCATCGGCATCATGAACATCATGCTGGCGACGGTGACGGAGCGGACGCGCGAGATCGGCGTCCGGCGGGCGCTGGGCGCCAAGCGGCGCGACATCGCCTTGCAGTTCCTCCTGGAGGCGGTGGTCCTGTCGGGCTTAGGCGGGATGCTGGGGGTGGCGCTGGGCGTCGGGCTGTCGTACCTCTTGACGAAGGCGTTCGACTTGGCGACGATCATTCGGTTGTGGTCGCCGCTGCTGGCGCTGGCCGTGTCGGTCGCGGTCGGGTTGGTGTCGGGGTCGTACCCGGCGCGCCGCGCCGCGCGGCTCGACCCCATTGAAGCGCTGCGCCACGAATGAGCCGGCCGCTTGCGGCTTCGCAACAACCCAGCCGCCAGCGGCTCACGAAGGACCCTCCCATGACGCGCACCGCCCTGATCTTCGTCCTCCTCGCGACGCCGGTCTCGGCCCGGGAGCGCGGCTCCCTCGACAAGGCGCTCGGCCTGGAAGAGACGCTCAAAAAGGTCGTCAAGGACGCCGAACCGGCCATCGCCAGTATCCTGGTGTCGCGCAGCGAGGGTTACGCCCGCCTCGGCGCCGTGCCGGCCGCCGACTACGCCGGCCGCCTCGGCGGCTTCGACGCCCAAGCCTTGCTCGACAAGGCGCCCGCCGACGAGGCGCGCAAGGCCCTCGTCCGCCGCCTCGACCTGGCCCGCGCCGAGAACGTCCCCGAGTCGCACGGCAGCGGCGTCGTCGTCGGCACGGGGCTGGTCTTGACGAACTACCACCTCGTGCGCGACGCGGTGAAGGTCTACGTGCAACTGCCCGGCGGCCGCGGCAGCTACGCCGACGTCCACGCCGCCGACGCGCGCAGCGATTTGGCCGTTCTCAAGCTCCTCGCGCCGCCCGCCGACACCGTCGCCCTGCCGCTCGGCGCCGGCGAGAAGCTCGCCAAGGGTCAACTGGTGCTGGCGCTGGCCAACGACTTCGCGCCCGGCTTCCGCGACGGCAGCCCGAGCGCGTCGTGGGGCCTCGTCAGCAACCTGCGCTACCCGAGGCCGAGCGGGCGGCGCACCGAGGAGGACCGCACCGGGCCGATCCACAGGTACGGCACTCTCATCCAGGTCGACGTGGGCGCGAACCTCGGCGTCAGCGGCGGCGCCCTGCTCAACCTTCGCGGCGAGCTGGTCGGCCTGATGGGGCCGTTGGGCGCGCTGCTCGGCCAGAGTGAGCCCGGCGGCTTCGCCATCCCCATGAGCGCCGGCTTCCGCCTCATCGTCGAGCGGCTGAAGGAGGGGAAGGAAGTCGAGTACGGCTTCCTGGGCATCAACTTCACGCCGTCGCCCGGCGAGGCGACGCGCGGCGTATTGATCCAGGGCGTGTCGCAGAACACGCCGGCCGCCGACGTCAACCTGCCGCACCAGCAGTATGTCGTCAAGATCAACGGCATGGACGTCAACAACAGTGACGACCTGTCGCTGGCGATCAGCACGTCGCTGGCCGGCTCGCGCATCACCCTCAGCGTGTCGCCGACGCCGGGCGGCCCGACGCGCAACTACACGCCGGTCCTGGGCAAGCTGTGGCTGCCGGGAAAGTTCATCGCCGCCAACCGCCCGCCGGCCGTCGGCGGGCTGCGCGTCGACTACACGACGACGCTGCTGGGCGGCGGCCTCGGCGACCGCAGCGTGGAGCGCGGCGTCGCCGTCCGCGAGGTGCTGCCGGGCAGTCCCGCCGAGAAAGCCAACCTGCTAGTCAAGCAGGTCATCACGCACGTCAACGGCCGTCCTGTCGCGACGCCGGCCGAGTATTATCGCGAGGCGAGCCGCGCCGCCGGGTCGCTCGAACTGACGTTCTCCAACAACAAACGGGCCACGCTCCCCCTCAGGTGACACCGTCATGGGCTTCCGCTACGCCATCTGCAACGAGACGTTCGAGGGCTGGGACCACGCCCGCGTCTGCCGCTTCGTCGCCGGCCTGGGCTACACGGGGTTGGAGCTGGCGCCCTTCACGCTGGCGCCGCGCGTCACCGACGTGGCGCCGGAGCGGCGCCGCGCGATTCGCCGCCAGGCCGAGGAGTGCGGCCTGACCGTCGTCGGCCTGCACTGGCTGCTCGCGAAGACGGAGGGGTTGCACCTGACCAGCGCCGACGAGGCGGTGCGGCGGCGCACGGCGGACTACCTCGTCGAGTTGGCCCGCTGCTGCCGCGACGTGGGCGGCGGCCTGCTCGTCTTCGGCTCGCCGGCGCAGCGGCGCGTGCCGGCCGGCGCGACGAAGGCGCAGGCGACCGACTACGCGCTCGACACCTTCCGCCGCGCCGCCAAGGGTTTCGCCGACGCCGGCGTGACGCTCCTGTTGGAGCCGCTGTCGCCGCCCGACGCCGACTTCCTGAACACCGCGGCGGAAGCCGTGGAGATTCTGAAGATCCTGGACGACCCTCATTTCGCCCTGCACCTCGACGTGAAGGCGATGGCGGCCGACGGCCCGGCGCCGGAGTTGATCCGCGCGCACGCGGGGCGCCTGAGGCACTTCCACGCCAACGACGTCAACCTGCGCGGCCCCGGCTTCGGCGCCACCGACTTCGTGCCGATCTTCCGGGCGCTGAAGGAGGTCGGCTATGACGGCTGGGTGTCGGTCGAGGTATTCGACTACACGCCCGACCCGGAGACGATCGCCCGCGAGAGTATTCGCTACATGCGGGAGTGTGAACCGGACCCCCCCGGCGAAAAAAGTTGCCTGCCCTTTCGCGCCCGCTTACACTAGCGGCGACGTTGACAGACTCGCCTCCGCGCCTCCACCACACCCGAGGGACCTCTCATGAGTCAACCGAGCACGCGCCGCGACTTCCTCGCGCAGTCCGCCGCCGCGGGCGTCGGCGTCTGGGCACTCGCCGGCCTGACGCCGGGCGTCAGCCGCGCCGCCAACGACAAGCTCCAGTTCGCCGGCATCGGCGTCGGCGGCAAGGGCCACAGCGACATCGTCCAGGCCGCCAACCACGGCCAGGTCGTCGCCATCTGCGACATCGACGAGACCCACCTCAACCGGGCCGCCGACGACCTCGCCGCCAAGGGGCAGCAGCCGAAGAAGTACAGCGACTACCGCCAGATGCTCGACGAGATGGGCAAGCAGATCGACGCCGTTACCGTCAGCACGCCCGACCACACGCACGCCCCCGCCAGCATCGCCGCCATGCGCCTGGGCAAGCACGTCTACTGCCAGAAGCCGCTCACCCACTCGGTCTACGAGGCGCGGCTGATGCGGACGACCGCCCAGGAGAAGAAGGTCGCCACGCAGATGGGCAACCAGGGCACGGCCGAGGACGGCCTGCGCCGCGCCGTCGAAATCATCCGGGCCGGCGTCCTCGGCCAGGTCAAGGAAGTCCACGTCTGGACGAACCGCCCCATCTGGCCCCAGGGCGCCGACGCCATCCTCAAGGTCGGCGCCGCACGAGCCGTGGCGATGGCGGCGCTGCACGGCAAGACGGCGGAACTGAAGCTCGCCACGCCGCCGAAGCACGTCAACTGGGACTGCTTCCTCGGGACGGCGCCGGAACGGCCCTACGACCCGATCTACCACCCGTTCAGCTGGCGCGGCTGGTGGGACTACGGCACCGGCGCCCTGGGCGACATGGCCTGCCACACCGCCAACATGGCGTTCATGGCCCTCAAGCTCGGCTACCCGACCAGCGTCGTCGCCGAGGAGGTCCAGGACCTCAACCCCGAGACGGCGCCGACCGGAGCCCGCGTCGTCTTCCAGTTCCCGGCGCGCGACGACATGGCGCCGGTCAAGTTCACCTGGTACGAGGGCATCGACGGCAACCGCGCCAAGTACCTGCCGCCGAAGCGCCTCTTCCACGGCAAGGAGCCGGTCGGCAGCGGCTCGCTGTTGGTCGGCGAGAAGGGCATCCTCTACTCGCCGAACGACTACGGCGCCAGCTACGTGTTCCTCGGCGAGAACGCCAAGGACATCGAGGAGGCATCGAAGAAGGTGCCGCAGTCGCTGCCGCGTAACGGCGGCGGCGACGACGGCATGAAGGCCGAGTGGGTCGCCGCCATCCGCGGCGGGCCGAAGGCGGTGTCAAACTTCGACTACGCCGCCATGCTGACCGAGACGATCCTGCTCGGCAACGTCGCCATCCGCTCGGGCGCCAAGACCAAGCTCGAGTGGGACGGGCCGAACATGCGCGTCACCAACCGGGCCGAGGCGGCGCGCCTGCTCAAGCGCGAGTACCGCAAGGGCTGGGAACTGTAACGCCGACTCGACCGCGCCGGGGGGCGCACGAATAGCGGCCCCCGGCGTGCGTTATATCGGTCCTGGTTATCACAAGCTTTCCGCCAGACCCTATGGGACGAGACCGGCCCAGAATGGTGCCCTACTCCAAGTGCGTCCAGGGTGATCGAAGGACGCGAAGCCAACGGAAGCCTTCACTGGCCCATGCTATCGGCATTCGCCCGCCTACGCCGTTCGGAGGCGATTTGCTCGACCCATTCCCAGACTTGATCCGTCCGCTTATCATCACGATTGCCGTAGTATTTCAGATATTCGAATAGGGCGCCGGTGGCGTCGTCTTGGGGGCGGTCGATCTTGTCCGCGTCCTTCGACCCCATCACCTTTTTCGCCTCCTCGAAGAGGCTTTCGGCGGTCGGCGGCAGGAGGGAGACGACGTTCATCGCCCACAGGCAGAGAAGCAGGGCGGCGACGCCGAGGATCCGGAACAAGGCGCGGACGTAGATCGGCTTGCCCTTCTTATTTCCGACGACTTCGGCTCCGCGGCTGCAATGGGCGGCGACCTTCTCGGCCACCTGGTCGAGCGCCTCCGCCACCTTCGCGGCGTCGTAGGGCCGCTTCTGCGGGTCCTTCACAAGCAGGTGACAGACGATCAGGTCGAGCCAGACGGGGATGTCCATCTCCCGGCGCGAGGGGCGCTCGAACCTGCCCTTGACGTGGCAGAGGAACATGTCCATCACGTTCTCAGCGGCGTAAGGCTTCGCGCCGGTCAGCAACTCGTAGAAGACGATGCCGAGGGAATACAGGTCGCATTTGTGCGATAGTTTGCGCTCGCCTTGGCACTGCTCAGGCGACATGTAGGCGGCGGTGCCGACGGTGACGTCGGTGGCAGTCAGCTTTTTGATCGCATCCACGTCCTTGGCGAGACCGAAGTCGGTCAGCTTGAGGGTGCCGTCCCTGGCGATCATAAGGTTGGACGGCTTGAGGTCGCGGTGGATGATGCCCTGCTGGTGGGCGTGCTGCAAGGCGGCGCAGAGCTGCTTGCCGAGGGCGACGACTTCCTGCCAGGGGAGCTTGCCGCGGCGCGCGAGGACGCGGTCGAGCGACTCGCCCTCGATGAACTCCATCGCGTAAAAGCGCAACTTCTGGTACTTGCCGGTGGCGATGAGGCGGACGATGTTGGGGTGGCGCAGTTGCTTGAGGATGTCGAACTCGCGCTCGAAGCGCTCCGTCGCGTTGGGGTTGCTGCTCAGGCCGGGCGACATGAACTTGAGCGCGACGTGACGCCCCTTTTCCTCGTAGCGGGCGAGGTAGACGGTGCCCATGGCGCCGCTGCCGAGTTCTTTCTCGACGGCGAACGGGCCGATATCCTTGCCGACGAACAAAGGATTCGCTCCTGTTAGGGCGACCTCGGCTGGCCCTAATCCGCCGCTGCTGTGGCTGTCCGCAGCGGACGACTCTAGCGGCAGCCGCAGTCCAACCTCCACAAACGACAAGTCGGTGCTTTCTTCTTGCCCCTCCTCCCCTAGAGAGGCGACCCCGGGTGGCCCTAATCCGCCGCCGCTCAGGCTGCCCGCAGCGGACGACTCTAGCGGCAGCAGATACAGGTCAGCCTTCACAAACTCCAAGACGATACTCTCTTCGCGCCCTTCCTCCGTTAGAGTTCGGAGGGCAGCTGACCATTGATCCTGCGGTTGGACGCGGATCTCCTTGGCCAAGGCGGAAATCCTGTCGAGCTGAGCTTCGCTAGGAATTTCCATGACACTAACGTCCTCCGCACCAGGCTTCGAGGGTGTCAATGATCTCCCGAGCCAAGGTCTGACGCGCCAGCTTTAAATCCCTCCTAACCGTACTAGGACTGCTTCCCATGACCTGGGCGATTTCCTCGGAGGTGTAGCCAGCGATGTAGCGGTGCTGGAAGACCGCCGCCAGGTCGGGGCGGCTTTTTTCGAGGCGCTCCAGGGCTATGAAGAGCGCTTCAACCTGATCGGGCCGCTCGTCCGCGGCCTCCGCCAAGTTGCGGAAGTCGATTTCCTCAAACGCCACGCGCCGCATCGCTCCCCCGCGTTTCTCCGCCTTCCGGCGAATGGCGTGGTCGATGAGTACCTGCCGCATGGTGCGGTAGACGAAGGCGAAGAAGTGATCCCGATCCTCCCAGACAAGCTGGTCGAATTTGCCTCCCTTGGGGACTAGACGCCGCAGCGCGCTGTTGACGAGGGCGTCTACTTCGAGTGACTGAGCTTTCCAATCGGCCCGCAGAAGCTTTCGCGCCTTGCGGCGTAGTTCGCCCATCAACTCGGGAAGACTGTTCGAGGTTACGACGTCACTCATCTTGAGGATCTCCTACATCGGTTGGTCAGACTAGCAGATGTCGTCTCACAATTCCACAGAAATCCGGCCTGCACATCGACCCATCGACCCCCGAAGTTAAATGCGCAATCCGGGAGAAAGAGCGGTCATCCGCCGACGCCTTTTTTCGCACCTGGCCGTAAGATTTTTAGCTCCATCGACTTACGGCAATTTTTTATTTCCTTGACCGTCCCGACGCACCTCCCGCGCAGGTAAGAGTGAGGGAATGATCGAGTGAGTCTCGATCATCCTCGGACTATCGCCAGATACCGTCAGGGGCCTTTGTCGCCCTGGGAGCCGCCGATGACGACGTTCCGTTCCCCCCTCCAGGTCACTGCCTCCACGCCGATCGTGAGGGTGGTGTTGATCGCAATTTCCGCCGTACTCATTGGCCATCTCGGGTCCGCCGTGCAGAAGTCGCGTCAGTCGGCCGCTGTGCCGGCTCGCGATCTCTCGTCCGGCTTTCACGGCCCGAGCAGGCACGCGCCCTCGACGACGTCGAGGTCAGACGGGCGCCGCGCGTCGCCGGCAAGGAGAATGGCGTTTGAGGATAGGGTAGGCCGGCCTACGGGGCACGGCCGAAGACCAACCATGCAGAAAAGGAGAGATTTCGTGGACAACATCGTAGCCGGGCGCCGCGACGAGCGCAAGCGCCAGAAGACCATCCGGTCGCAAACGTTCCGACCCGCCGTCGAAACCCTCGACGAACGGATCATGCTCGACGCGACCCGTTGGGTCAACCCCGCCGGTGGTGACTGGAGTGTGGCTAGCAATTGGAGTACCGGGCGGCCGCCCGGGGCGACGGACGATGTCCTCATCGAACGCCCGGACATCACGGTCACTCACTCGGCGCATTCCGACACGGTCAAGAGTCTGACCTCGAAAGCCAACCTGGACATCACGGGCGGCAAGCTCGAGGTGACCAACCTGATCGTTACGACGGGCAACGTCCACGTCGGTAACGGCCAGCTGCTCGGGCATACCTTCACTCTGAGAGACCATACCGTCTCTTGCTACTCCGACGGCCTCTGGAAGCCCATCTCCGGCAACAACCTCAGCAGCCTGGTCAGCGCCGGCGGCGACCTCTTCGCCGTGGCGGACCACACCGTCTTCCAGTTCACGGGCGGCCTCTGGAAGCCCATCTCCGGCAACAACCTCAACAGCCTGGTCAGCGCCGGCGGCGACCTCTTCGCCGAGGCGGACCACACCGTGTACCGCTACTTCGACCGCCTCTGGAGACCCGTCTCCGGCAACAACCTCGGCAGCCTGGTCGCCGCCGGCGGCGACCTCTTCGCCGTGGCGGACCACACCGTGTACCGCTACTTCGACCGCCTCTGGAGACCCATCTCCGGCAACAACCTCGGCAGCCTGGTCAGCGCCGACGGCGACCTCTTCGCCGTGGCCGACCACACCGTGTACCGCTACTTCGACCGCGTCTGGCGGCCCGTCTCCGGCAACAACCTCAGCAGCCTGGTCGCCGCCGGCGGTGACCTCTTCGCCGTGGCGGACCACACCGTGTACCGCTACTCCGACAACCTCTGGAGACCCGTCTCCGGCAACAACGTGTGGGCCGTCGGGAGTGACGGTGAGCAACTCGTCATCCTGAACGACGACCGCACTCTCTACCGGCGCCTCGAGTACCGCTGGACGTCCCCAGGCATCGTGACCTCCCCGGTGATTCTCACTAGTTGGTGGGCGGACAACCTCAATCAGCTCCAGCAGGATGGGAGTAAGATTTTGCTCGATCTCGGCGATCTGGCGCAAACGGTAGTCGAGATCGAGACCACGGCCAACAACCTCATCGGGACGGTCGAGCTGACGGTGGCTGGCGACATCCCCCCATGGCTGGGTGCGGCGATCATCGGCGTCGACGTCGCCCTGATCGACAAGTTCTACAGCCAGTTCAAGGATGATTGGAATCGCCTGAAAAGCGACGTGGGGGATTTCGTCTCCCACGTGAAGGACACGTGGAACCACCTGAAGGATGACGCCGGGAATGTCTGGCATCACATCGTCCATTTCCATCTGTGACCGATCCCATCCGCTATTAAGGCGGGGGCGGGCGGCGGGGCGGAGAAAACGGATTTTCTCCGCCCCGCCGCCGTCCGTCGCTCGAGGCCATGACTGCCCTGCCGCATTGACCAAGACGGGTCGTCAAAGACCGCCAAAACATCGCTGACTTGTTCGGGCATAGCACTCGCCAAGTCGCTGAGTCCGTTACACATCTACCGTGGAGAAGGGCATTCTTGGTCGCGCTCTTCGCGGCCGGCCGTCATCCCTGCACCACCGGGTTGCGCAGCACGCCGAGCCCGTCGATCTCGACCTCGCAGACGTCGCCGGGCTTCAGGTACACCGGCGGCTTGCGCGCGAAGCCGACGCCCGGCGGCGTCCCCGTGAAGATCAGGTCGCCCGGCTCCAGCGTGAACACCCGCGACAGGTACGCCACCACCTCGCCGACGCCAAAAATCATTTGTCGCGTATTGCTCTCCTGCATCGTCTGCCCGTTGAGGCGCAGGCGGATGCCGAGGGCGTGTGGGTCCGCTACCTCGTCGGCGGTGACGAGGTGCGGGCCGGCTGGCGCGAACGTGTCGAACGTCTTGCCGACCATCCACTGCTTGCCGTCCTTCTTGAGCTGCCAGTCGCGCGCCGAGACGTCGTGGCCGATCGTGTAGCCAGCGACGTGCCCCAACGCCGCGTCGGGCGCCAGGTGCCGCCCGCCCTTGCCGATGACGACGACCAACTCGGCCTCGTAATCGACCTCCTGGCTGGTCGAGGGCAGGACGATGTCGGCGCCGTCGCCGACGAGGGCGGTGGCGTACTTGCTGAACAGGACCGGGTCGCGCGGGATCGGCGCCCCGCTCTCGGCGGCGTGGTCCTTGTAGTTGAGGCCGACGCAGACGATCTTGCGCGGGTCGGGGACCGGCGCCAGCAGTTTGATCCCCGCCGCCTCATGCCTGACGGCGTCCGGCCGGCGCGCCGCTTTGTCCGCCTCGGCGAGGGCGCTCGGCCCCCGTTCCAGGAGGTGCCGGACGGTGCGCGGGAGCCGCGAGTCGGTGGCGTGCAGGTCGACGTAGTGCGTGCCGTGCAGGACGGCGGCGCGGGCGCCGTCGGCGGTTACGATGGTGGCGAGGCGCATGAGGGTTCCCCCGGAGAAGTCGGCTTCGGTCACTACGTCCGGTGATAGCCGCCGGAGCCGGTGCCGGCAACGAGGAATCGCCCGCCCGTGTCAGGAAGCGACGTTCGGTCCCGATCGGAACGAGGAGGAGTCATGCGACGGGTTTCTCGGCTGACGGCTCTCGCGACTCTCCTCGTCCTCTCGTCCGGCGGCCGGTACGCTCCGGCCCAGGAAGCCGCCCCGACGGACTGGCCGCACCTGCGCGGGCCGAACTACGACGCGGTTTCGGCCGAGACGGGGCTGGTCGAGGCGTGGCCGGAGGGCGGGCCGCCGGTCTTGTGGGCGCGCGAGTTGGGGCAGGGCTATTCCGGCTTCGTCGCCGTCGGCGGCCGCGTTTATACGCAATTTCAGACGCGCACCGGCCAGTACGTGATCGCCCTCGACGCGGACAGCGGGGAGGAGGTCTGGCGCCGGCGGGTCGACTGGCCGTGGCAGCCGGCGGGGGCGTATCCGGGGCCGTACGCGACGCCGACCTGGCACGGCGGGCGCCTCTACTACGCCACGCCGGCCGGGCTCGTCGGCTGCCTCGACGCGGACGACGGCTCGACCGTGTGGTCCGCCGGCGACGACCCGGCCAGCTACTGCCCCGCGTACCCCGTCACCGCGAACGGCCGTCGCCTCGTCATCGCCTTCCTCCGCAACAGCCTCGTCGCCCACGACCTGGCCACGGGCCAGCGGCTCTGGCGCCAGGAATTGTCGGCTGAGTACGACGAGCACTCCGCCTGGCCGCTCTACGACGAGCCGCACCTCCTCGTCGCCGCGCCCTTCCGGAAAGGCTCTCGGCTGTTCCGGCTCGGCGGCGGCGAGCCGCGCGAGGTGTGGGCGAGCCGAGAGTTGTCCAACGACGTCTGCTCTGGCGTGCTGACCGGCGGCCACGTCTTCGGCTTCGACCTGCATCAGTTACAGGCCAGCCCCCACCGGCCTTCGCGGGGCCTGTTCAAGTGCCTCGACTTCGCGACGGGCAAAGCGCGGTGGGAGACCGACAAAGTAGGCCAGGCGACGGTTCTGGCCGCCGACAGCAAATTGATCCTTCTGAACGAGACGGGAACACTCGTCCTGGCCCGCGCCAGTCCGGCGGCCTACGAGGAACTGGCCCGCGCCCGGGTACTCGACGGGGGCCTGTGCTGGACGCCGCCGACGCCGTGGCACGGCCGGCTGTTCGTGCGCAACCACACGCGGGCCGCGTGCGTGTATCTGGGCGCCCCGGAAAATCTCGACCCGAACCGCTCGCGGGTCCGGCCGACGTCCGGGGAGCCGTCCTTCGACTGGACCCGGCTCCTGAGCCGAGAGCCGGACTTTCCGAATGACGACCCGCCTCCGGAAGAGTTGGCCCGGTGGTTCCGCTGGTGCTGCGCGGGCGTCTTTGGCGGGTCGGCCCTGGTCGCCGGCGCGGCCTGGCTCGCGGCGCGGTTGGGCCGCTCCCCGCGGCCGAAACTGTGGGCCGGCGCCGCCTTCGTCGCCGTCGCCTTTCTGACCGGGCTGGCGGGCACGACCGTCTTCAGCGCCTGGGCCGACGCCTTCGTCCTCACCTGGCCGGCAAGCCTCTACGTCGCGTTCCGGCTGACACTCGGGGTCGTCGTCTGGGCGGAGGCGCGGCCGGCAAAGACGCGGCGTCGGCTGGTATCGCGGCCGGTGACGCTGCTCTTCTTGTCTATCTGCTATGGCTATTATCGTCTGTGCCTGGAGGTGGGTTACGTGATGGCGTGGGGCTTCCTCGCCGGCTTCCTGCCCGCCGCGCCGGCCGCCGTCGTCGCGGCCCGCGCCCGCAACCCGTGGCTGCGGGCGCTCGCCGACATGGCGGGATTCACCGTCTACTTCTGGGCCTCCGGCCTGCTCCCCGCCGCGAAGGGTCGCTGGGTCGGCTGAGGATCCGCGGACCGCAGGGTGCTTGCGCGGATTCTTGTCGTTGGACGATTAGCCCCGTTCACGGGGCGAGGCCGACGCGCTGTCGCAAGGCCGCACGAAGATCCTTAATTTCTTGAGGAACGCAACCGTTTTTCACCTGCCATTGAGCGACGGAGAGGGCCAGGTCGCGGTCCCTCTCGCCGGACCTCGTTGTCGCACCGGCAGGCGGCGAGGAGAGCCAATCGCGAACGTCGCGGAAGAGTTCTTTGCCGGAGAAGTCGCGCAGCCAGTCGCCACTGGCCAGTGCCTCATCCGCCTTCTTGTAGGCTACGCGAGACGTCGGCGTATCTCGTCCGACTGCCCGATGAGTGCGGCAAGGGCCGGGAGGTTGGCATACCACGGTGAGCCGAGAATGGATTCTTCCGCCGTCGCCTGGTCCGCCACTACTTTGCCTTGAGTTGGGAAATCGCGAATGATATCCGCCCGAAGGTCTTTCAGGACGTCGCGGCAGGCCATCCACCAAACGCGCCGGCCGGCGTTGTCGCGCAAGCGTTTCCGGATCTGAGCCTCGCCCAGCCCCTTCGTGTTGTAGCCGCAATTGGCGAGGTGGGCGGGCTCGATAAGGTAGTTCTCCACTTCGTGAACCGCGGGCACGAAGACGGGACTGGCTTCTTGCGAGAGCCAGTTGTCGCGGTTACTGTACCCGAAATCTCGGTCGACGAAGCCGAAGACGTGCGTGTAGCCTTCCTCGCGTGACGCCGCGACCACGGCCCGAACACGATCGAGGCTGCCGGCGATCAAGATGCCGACGGCGGGATCGTCCCAGCATTCGCCGAAGTATGTTCGCGTTATCGGGTCTTCGACCCACAAGACGATGGGACGAACTTAGAGGGCCGCCATGTCGGACGTCTGTCTCATGACTCCTCCCGCGCGAGTTCCGCCCCCCACGCGATCTCTCTCGGGTCACCCGGAGGGATGAGATAATGCCTCTGCCACGAGAATGCCGAGTCGTAAACCTCCGGGGACTGTGTCGCGACGAGGAATTGGGTCCCGGGGAGGAAACGGCGCAAGGCGCGCAACAGCGGGGCGTGCCACTGAGAATCGAGGTGCAATTCGGGCTCGTCGACGACAACGAGCCCCTGCTCAAAGCGCAATCGAATCAGCGACCCGAACAGGGTGAACAGTTCGAGTTGACCGGAACTCAGGGAGTCTAACGGGATCCGCCGGCCGTCCGGGTAGGTGAGGAAAGCGTCGAACCCGGCCTCGGGGTCGTCCGCCACGGGTTCGACGGTGAAGCGCTGCTTCTCCTCGGCATGAAACGTCTGCCAAACCTCGTTCAATTTCTGAATGCTTGCCTCGAAAGAGGAGCCGTTCGGCGCAGGTAGTTTCTCCGTCCGCATATAGGCATGGGCTTTCGCATTGACGAGGTACTGTTTGACGAGCCTGAGCCGGTCCGGCTCCTCGTCGCGAGGGAAAATGCCTGATTGGCCTGCCGTAATCGGGACCGCGCCGACCAACCGGGAGCCGCGCCGCGACGAGAAGTAGAGACACTCGACACGCCCCGGACCGCCCTCCTGCCCCGTGGTTTCGTTTCGACCTCTCCAGAACCCCTCTACGGATCGATACTCGGTCACGTATTCGTTGTCGAAGTCGTGAAGCCGCGCCGAGATGGTGTAGTCCGCCGCCCCGGATCGAATGGCGTAGGCGTCGGTCGGCCCCAGCACCAAATCAGAACGCCCGACGGCGAGCAGGCACGCCTCCAGCACCGCCGTCTTACCGCCCCCGTTCGGGCCGCCAAGGACGACGAGGTCGGAAGGGTTGCCACGGGCGTCAAGGAACTTCAATTCCAGGTGGTCGATGCCTCGGAAGTTCTCGATGGTGATCGAGCGAAGGCCGATTGGAATGGCACTCACGGCGCTTGGGGGCATGACCGATTCCTCCGACGAACGATCGAACGGCATTGGCCAGTGTCACTCACCCTTTATGCTATCACGACGACGCCAGCGCCTGGCGCAGGCGCGCGATCTGTTCCGCCATTGGCCGCGACGCCTTCGGCGTTTTCTGCCCCAACCGCCCCTCGACGGCCAGACTCGCCACCACCGGCCCCGGCCCCGACAGCGCCTCGGCCGCGCCGGCGCGCCACGCCTCCGCCGTCTCGAAATGGTAGGCGCGGCGGACGCCGGCGGCGCGGGCCATCCCGGCGAAATCGACGTGCCCGGCGCCGGCGTGAGGCTGGCCGCCCGTCACCTCGTACAGCCCGTTGTCGATGACCAACAGGTAGACGTCCGCCGGGTGGTTCGCCAGCGTGACCAGGCTGCCGAGGTTCATCAGCGTGCAGCCGTCGCCGTTGACGACGACGACGCCGCGGCCCGGCCGGGACAGCGCCAGGCCGAGTCCCAGCGCCGGGCCTTCGCCCATTGCGGACGGAAGATAATTGAAATCGAGCGGCGTGTCGGACAGTTCGGGCCAGAGGCCGACCGAGCCCATCGTCGTCACGACGACCTTGTCGCCACGGTGGCGGGCGAGGACTTCCAGGGCCTCCCGGTGCGTCATCGGCATGGCGGTCACTCCGCGAGCAGGGCGGCACCGGCGCGGCCCTCGGCCTGAGCCTGACGGTACGCCGCGGCGAGGTCGGGCGCCGTGGCCCGGTCGTCGAGGACGACGTAGGGCAGGCGCCACGCCTGAACGATCGGCTCGGTGAACACGGGACAGGTATCGGCAGTCGTGCCGTCGCGGCGGGCGAGGTAGCCGCGCACGCCGATGACGAAGAAGAGGGGCAGCTTCAGGTCATGGACGAAGTTGCGCAGGGCGTCGCCGGCGTCGAACAGGCCGGTGCATTGGATCGCGACGACGGGGCGTTGGCCGCCGAGGTACAGGCCGGCGGCGACGGCGACCGCCTCGCCCTCGCGGCAGACGCGGACGAGTGCCAACGACGGCTCGGCGAGCAGGGCGGGCTGCCAGCTGCCCAGCTCGCTGTCGGGAATCCAGACGACGTGCGTCACGCCGCAGTCGCGCAGCGCCGCCGCCGCGGAGGGGCCGTCGATCATGGGTCGTCTCCTCAGTCCGGGCCGCCGGCACGACGTTCCTTCGACCGCCACTGATACCTCGCCGCCGGGCCGTTGTCAACCGCCCGCGCCGCCGTGTCGTTAGGATGAAGGAATGGAGACGCGGGAGGAACGCATCAAGGCCGAGGCCCACGCGCTCGGCTTCGAGTTGGCGGGCATCGCCCCGGCGACGGCGGTCGACGGCTTCGACCGCCTGCGCGACTGGCTGGCGCGCGGCTTCGCGGGCGACATGGACTACCTGCGCCGCCACGCCGACGCGCGCCGCCACCCGTCCGCGGTGCTGCCCGAGGTGCGCAGCGTCGTAATGGTCGGCATGAGCTACGCGCCCGCGGACAAAGAGGACCAAGCGGGACCGACAACAGGCAAGGTGGCCCGGTACGCTCGCGGGTCCGACTATCACGACGTTCTCCGGGCGAAGCTCAACGCGCTGCTGGCGTGGGTTCAAGGCGAAGTTCCGGGCTGCCACGGCCGCGGCGTGGTCGACACGGCTCCGCTCTTGGAGCGCGACTTCGCCCGCCGCGCCGGCCTGGGCTGGTTCGGCAAGAACACCATGCTCCTCGACAAGCGCCACGGCAGCTATTTCCTTCTCGGGGCGCTGCTGCTCGACCTGGAACTGCGTCCCGACCCGCCGCACGCGACGAGCCACTGCGGCACCTGCACCGCCTGCCTCGACGCCTGCCCGACGAACGCCTTCGTCGCGCCGGGCGTCCTCGACAGCCGCCGCTGCCTCAGTTACCTGACCATCGAGTTGAAGGGCGACGTGCCCGACGAGTTGCGGCCGGCGATGGACGAGTGGCTGTTCGGCTGCGACGTCTGTCAGGAGGTGTGCCCGTGGAACCGCAAGGCGCCGCCGGGAAAGGAGCCGGACCTGCAAGCGCGGCCGGACCTCATCGCGGTCGACCTGATCGAACTGCTCGGCCTCTCGGAGGAAGAATTTCGCCGGCGCTTCAAGGGAACGGCACTGTGGCGGACGCGGCGGCGCGGGTTGGTGCGCAACGCGGCGCTGATCCTCGGCAACCGCGGCGACGCGGCGGCGCTGCCGGCGCTAGAGCGGTTAGGGAATGACGCCGAGACGGTGATCCGCGAAGCGGCGCGCTGGGCCATCGAGCAGATCCGAGGACGAGAACCTTCCCTCACGCCCTCGCCGCGTGGTAGAAAGGACGAAGGCCGAGGAGACTTGCCATGACCCTGCCGGACTTCCTGACGCGCGACGAGTACGGCTTCGTCCGGATCGCCGGCCACCGGATCGGCTTCCACCATGTCATCCGCCTGTACAAGGCGGGGCGTTCCGCCGAAGACGTCGCCCACGAGTTCCCGACGCTGGCGCTGCCGCTGATCGAAACAGTGCTGGCGTTCTGCCGGGAGAATCGGGCCGACGTCGAAGCCTACCTGGCCGAGGAAGACGCGGAGTACGAGCGCCTGGTGGCGGCGCACCCGCCAAGCCCGGCCCTCCTGGAAATCCGGCGTCGCCTGGCGGCGAAGGGAACCCGGGTGCCGGAGTGAATCATGCCCCTGCGCTTCGTCCTCGACGAGTCGGTGAGAGGCGGGGGTTTTTGGCAGGCGATCAGGGTTCATAACCGTGGCGGCGTCGATGCGATCGATGCCGTGCGTGTCGGCGACCCGGCCGACCTGCCCCTCGGTACTCCCGATCCGGACGTGCTGCTCTGGGCGGAGCGCGAAGACCGCATCTTCGTGACTCCGGACGTGCGCACCGCGCCGAACCACTTGGCCGACCACCTTGCCGCGGGTCGTTCCTCGCCTGGCATCTTCCTCATCCGACACGGCAGTCAAGTTCCAGCCCTTGTCGACCTGTTGGCCGAAGTCGCGCACCGCAGCCCGGGGTCTGCCTGGAAAAATCGTTGCGAGTTCATCCCCTGAAGTGGTAGAAAACACCAAGGTTGAGGAGATTTGCCATGACCCTGCCGGACTTCCTGACGCGCGACGAGTACGGCTTCGTCCGGATCGCCGGCCACCGGATCGGCTTCCACCATGTCATCCGCCTGTACAAGGCGGGGCGTTCCGCCGAAGACGTCGCCCACAAGTTCCCGACGCTGGCGCGGCCGCTGATCGAAACAGTGCTGACGTTCTGTCAAGAGAACCTGGACGACGTGGAAGCGTACTCCGCCTGGCAGCAACAGGACTACGAGCGTCTCGCCGCCAGCCATCCCCCAAGCCCAGCCGTGCTTGAGATCCGCCGGCGACTGGCCGCCAGGGGAACGCCGGTGCCGGAGTGAGCCATTTCTGAACGACCGGGGATGTCAGAAGCCGCCGATTGTGGCATAAGTAGGAATCGCGCTGACGTGCCGATGACGGCCCAACCTGATTGAGGAGTTCCGCCATGATCCGTGTCAAGGGTCGCTATTGCGGCCAAAAGTTGGAACTCGACCAGCCCCTCGCCCTGCCCGAAGGCGCCGAGGTCATGCTAGAGATTTGTGCGGTGGACGCCGACGAAGCCTCCGACGAGGAAGCGTGGCGCGAAATGGGGATGAACCGCCTCGCGGAAGAGTGGGACAACGCGAAAGACGCTGTCTATGACGACTGGAGGCGGCTCTATGGCGTTTAGCGCCGGCGATGTTGTCCTCGTCCCATTCCCTTTCCGAGACCGCCCGGCGGAGCGTACCCGCCCGGCGGTTGTCGTCTCCGCGCTGGCCTACAACCAGATGAGAGACCTCGTCGTGGCTGCAATCACGTCCCAGCCAGTCCGGTTCGCCAGCGACTAGGCCTTACAGGACTGGGTTGCCGTCGGGCTTCAGCTTCCCTCGACGGTCCGAATGCTCCTTGCCACCCTGGCTGAGACACGGGTGGTGCATCAGCTTGGCCGCCTGAGCGACCGCGACTGGGCTGAAGTCCAGGCGCGCGTACGGCAGGTATTCGCCTGGCCGTAATCCGAGGACTACGAGCGTCTCGCCGACAGCCATCCGCCAAGCCCAGCCGTGCTTGAGATCCGCCGGCGACTGGCCGCCAGGGGAATCATCTCCCGGTGGGGAGACGGTGTGCCGGGTGTTCATTTCGTGCGCTTAATATTAAGATCTACGTCCTCAGCGGTGAAATC
This sequence comes from Gemmatales bacterium, assembly GCA_038229635.1. Taxonomy (GTDB): domain Bacteria; phylum Planctomycetota; class Planctomycetia; order Gemmatales; family Gemmataceae; genus DATFNV01. The sequence continues at coordinate 1,514 of JBBROG010000001.1, read as the reverse complement.
GATTCTGTCGCGGGAATCGATTTCGTCGTGGGATAGGGTGCCGTTCATTGGAGGCCGGGCCATATAGGCGCGATCGCTTTCACGAGACCCAGTAGTTCCTTTGCGGAATTTGGTAATCGAATACTCGATTCTGCCATCTCTTACAGTACCCTTGAGCACCGTCTCAAACTCTTGACCGATGTCATTGTGACGCTCTAGGGCCTCAAACTTTTCTCCGTCGCGCTTGGTGATGGTCCAGGTGATGTCGAACGTGCGTTTGGCCCTCCCTTTTACGCGAACTGTGCCTTTCCAAACGCTCCCTTCCTCCAAAGGGTCGCGCTCCACCGAGGGTTTGCGCACCAGAGGTACACTCTTTCGGTTCTCCTTGCCTGCCAGGATGGTTACCGTCAGGCTTACTGCTTTGTACCCTGGGGCGGTGACTTCGACGCGGTGCTCGCCGGGTTTCTCCTGCAGCCCTTTCTTGGCCTGTACTGGATCGATCATCTCGCCGTCGAGCTTTATCTCCACAATCGTGCCCGGTTCTGCCCCCTCGATCTCGAGGACGATCGTGCCTTTCTTCAGCTGGTCCCCAGGGGCAGGGGCCGGCGGTTCCATGCTCACCATCGACACCGTCAGCGGAAGTATCTGCCCCGGCTGCAAGCGCACCTCGTTGACGTAGTCGGTATGCCCCGGCCGCGTCACTTTCACTTGGTGCGGCCCTGCCACCACCTCGGCCTGAGCCTTCTCGTTGACCTTGATCTCGTGTCCGTCGAGGAACACTTGGTCGCCCTCTTGAAGCTTGTTCATAACGAGCGTGCCCGTGTTCCGCTCAGTATTGATTGTTATCTCCGTGGCACTGCCGTCGGGCCGGGTAATCTTAATCCAGATCACGATCCCGAGCAGCAGGGCCGCGGCGGCGCCGGCCATCGCGATCAAGGCCCGCCACCGCGACGGCGTGCGCAGCGGTCGAGGGGTCTTGCCGCTCTTGATGGGATCCACGAGCCGCGAAAACGGATTGTCCCCCTTCTTCGCTCCCGACGAGTCCGTCCCATCTCCTGGCACTGGTTTGGGGACGGGCGACGCCTTGAGCCAGCCCGTCAGCGCCGCGGCGAACTCGCCCATCGAGACGTACCGCTCCGCCGGATCCTTCGCCATCGCCTTCAGGCAGATCGCCTCCAGCCGCTCGTCCAGTTCCGGCCGAATCGAGCGCGGCGGCGGCGCCTCTTCCTTCACGATCTTCTGCCCCAGCGCAAAGAAGGTCGGCCCCTCGAACGGCAGTTGGCCCGTCAGCACCTCGTACAGGATCACCCCCAGCGTGTAGATGTCCCCCGACGCCCCCGCCTCCGACACATCGCCGCGCACCAGCTCCGGCGGCATGTACAGCGGCGTCCCGATCAGCAGATCCTTCCGCGTGTGACGCGGGTCGGTCGTCCGCCGCGCCAGGCCGAAGTCCATGACCACCACGTCGTTCTTCTCGCCCGCCTGCTTCTTCACCATGAGGTTCGCCGGCTTCAGGTCGCGGTGGACGACCCCCT